>NZ_JBPYUI010000013.1:0-79840 GCF_051858335.1 Klebsiella sp. K47 | reverse complement strand
TCAGGTGTTAGTGTCCTTACGGACGTGGGGGTTCAAGTCCCCCCCCTCGCACCAACGAGGCAATATCCCAAAGAAAGAATACTGTGCGAAGGTGGCGGAATTGGTAGACGCGCTAGCTTCAGGTGTTAGTGTCCTTACGGACGTGGGGGTTCAAGTCCCCCCCCTCGCACCAATATTCTTCCCTCTCCCGGCATTATCCTCTCAGTTTAATATCCACAATCATCAGCATTATTCCGCCGATCAACGCGACACACGATGGCAGCAGGATAAAATGGCGCAATTGACGATGCCAGATCATCGCCGCGGACATCAGCATGCCCACCGCGACCAGTACCCGCCATACGTCAGCCGACACTCCGGCATACCCGAGAGCGACAATTAGCGCGCCGGGAATCATCACTCCCCAGCCGCTTCCTAATGCTCGCTGCAGCATGGTTTCACCTCTCACAACGATAATGATAACCAATATCATATGATAATCTTTATCATTTGTCATTTGCGACGTGCTCTGCCCCTTTTTCTTTACGTTCGCGGTAATGACATACATTCATGAAGGTGATAAATTAAGCGGATTATCGATATATATTAAATATTTTGCTTATTTTGCAAATAACCTTTTTTTGCACATTGTTATCAGACTCTTCATTTTTGGCTTTCATCATTTTGAAATTTAACGACTAATAATGATTCTTCCGATATGACTGCACAAACCTGGCGAGCACACTACGCACAAAAATATCAATATTCCTTACGGCTTTTTTTACTGCTTAATTTCATTTCTTCCTCGCTGTCGCTGGTAACCCCCCTATTTACGGTAGTTCGTTTTACGCTGCCCTGCGCCCTGATCGTCGTCTGCAGCGGGCTGCTGCTGCTCTGGCACTGGAAATGGCCGCAATCGAAAATAAATATTCCCACTATCTCGTTGTTATTTGGCATGCTATGGGCATGGCACGTAGTGACAAAAGCGATGCTATTGACACCGCCGCATTTTAACTATCTGGTGATCGCCCTATTAAGCATTCTGTTTATCGGCACCATCGCTTTTTCCAATAATATCACTGCCTTTACCCTCCACTCTTTACCAACTTTCCTTGCCTGCCTGATAATGGCGGAGGGGGAACAATGGTTGCGTATGACTTACTGCTTTATGCTGCCTATAGCCGGTATTACCCTGCAAAATATTATCCAGAAGCGCAGCGATGCCTTTACGCAGGGTTTAATGGATAAACTGATGCATGAACGCAATACGCTCAACGATCTCAGTATGCTCGATCCCCTGACCGGTTTGTATAATCGCCGCGGACTGCAGAACCGCCTCGATACCCTGCTGGCGCTGGACGGCGACAACCACTACGTGCTGCTCCTCGATATCGATCACTTCAAGGCCTATAACGATCACTATGGTCATATGATGGGTGACCAGGCGCTTATTCGCGTCTCTGCTGCCATTCGCAACGCTGTACGCTCACGCGATATTGTCGCCCGCTTTGGTGGAGAGGAGTTTATGGTGCTGCTGACCAATAGCAGCGAAGAAACGGCCTGGAAGACAGCCGAACGTATACGTCAGCGGGTCTATGACCTGAAGATCCCGCATATGTTTAATGAAAGCGTCGCCACCAACGTCACCATCAGTATTGGCCTGACGCCGCTCATTAATGACAACATTGAACAAGCGCTGGCGCGCGCCGACGGCGCACTCTATGAGGCAAAAAATAAAGGCCGCAACATTATTCTTGCCAGTTGACCTGCGCGCGCTGCGACATCGCGGCGCCGATAAAAGCCTTGCCATGCCGCCTGCAAGCAACTAATATCAGTAATCATTATCATTTAGATTTGTATCTGGAAATCGAATGGCCTGGCGTTCCCTTCCTCTCAGCGATGAACTTATCTGGCGGGCTCCTTTGCCGACGGCTGAGCATGCCCTGGCGGAGAGTATTCGGGAAAAAATCGCCACCCTGCGTCCACACCTGCTTGATTTCCTGCGACTTGACGAACCCGCCCCACGGCACGCGTTAACGCTTGCCGAATGGTCGCAACCCATCGCCTTGCGCTCCCTGCTGGCCACCTGGTCCGATCATATCTATCGTCATCAGCCGACGCTGCCTCGGGAACAGAAGCCTCTGCTCTCGCTCTGGGCGCAATGGTATATCGGTCTGCTGGTGCCGCCGCTGATGCTGGCGCTGCTCAATGAACCGCAAGGCCTCAGCCTGGCGCCAGAACATTTCCATGTCGAGTTTCATGAAAGCGGCCGGGCGGCCTGCTTCTGGATTGATGTGCATAGCGATGCCGACATCGAGAGGCTTTCACCGCAGGCGCGAATGGATGCCCTGGTAACGCGCACCCTGCAGCCGGTTGTTGAGGCGCTGGCAGCGACGGGCGAAATCAATAGCAAACTTATCTGGAGCAATACCGGCTATCTGATTAACTGGTATCTTGGGGAAATGCGCGCGCTGCTGGGTGATGAGCGGCTTGCCGCGCTACGTCAGCACTGTTTTTTTGAAAAACAACTCGCCGATGGCCAGGATAACCCGCTGTGGCGAACGGTGATGCTGCGTGAAGGGCAGTTAGTCCGACGCACCTGCTGTCAGCGCTATCGCCTGCCGGATGTCCAACAGTGCGGCGACTGTACGCTTAAATAATTACCACTTACCTGAAAAGTAACGGGCGGCCTTTACCGCCCGTTGCTATTTATGCGGTCTGTTGACTCTCCTGCTCCGCCCGCTCGGCCTCTTCCGCTTCCTGAGCAAGCAGCTGTTTCTCATATACCTTAAAGAATGGGAAGTAGATGATTGCCGACACGCAGGCCAGAACAATGACCAGAATCGCCGCCCGGAAATCCCAGCCCAACGCCCAGGCGCCGCCAATTGGCGCTGGCGCCGTCCATGGTACGACGGAGATGACGCGGCCAATCAGATCCAGCTTCATTGCCGCCCAGGCCAGCACCGCGTTCACCATCGGCGCCAGCAGGAACGGAATAAAGAACACTGGGTTCATGACGATAGGCGTCCCAAAGATCACCGGCTCGTTGATATTGAACAGGCTTGGCACCACGCTCAAACGACCAATGGAGCGCAAATGCGCTGAACGGCTGCGCAGATAACAGAACACCAGTCCCATGGTCGCCCCGGAACCTCCGACCACGATAAAGAAGGTCCAGAACGCCTCCATAAAGATATGCGGCAGAGGCGCGCCCTGGGCCAGCGCCTGCTGGTTCATACCGAGGTTAGTCAGCCAGAACATCTGCAGCATCCCGGACACGATCGCCGCACCGTGGATCCCGGCAAACCACAGCAGGTGGCCGATCAGCACCGCCAACAGAATTGCCGGCAGAGAGTCGGCTGCCGAAACCAGCGGCTTGAAAATGGCCATAATGGCCTGCGGGATCAGCATGTCAAAATGGTGCTGGATAAACAGGCTCAGCGGATAGAGCGTCAGCACGACCACCAGCACCGGGATCAACAGATCAAACGAGTTTTTGATCATCGGCGGAACCTGGTCCGGCAAGCGGATCCCAATGTTGTGCGCTTTCAAGAAACGCATCATCTCCACGCAGTAGATCGCCACCAGAATGGCGGTAAAGATCCCGGTCCCCCCGAGGCTATCCACCGGCAGCGTGCCATTGGTTTTCGGCGCGGCAATCAGCAAAAAGGCCATGATCGACAGCATTGCGCACATAAAGGGATCGAGCTGATTGGATTTCTCGTAATGCTTACCGAGGTTATAGGAGATTGCCGCGCAGATGTAGATCGACATGATCCCCATCGTCATATCAAAGGGGGTCAGAATACGCCCCTCAAACTCTTTCGCCAGATCCAGCCAGGCGCGGGCAAAACCCCAGGTGGTATCCGGTGAGAACGGTGGATAAGCAAACACTAACAGGAACGATCCGACGATCATAAACGGCATCGCTGAGATAAATCCGTCACGGATAGCCATGACGTGGCGCTGCGACGAGATCCGCCCTGCTATGGGGCTTATGTAATTTTCTACAAAGCGAAATATCAAATTAAACGCAGCATGGTTAGCAGACATAGTAGCCCTCCTGACAGGCTATTGATACTGGCCCAACAACGATTACCCTGCCGTTACGATGACCGCTTTTTGACGCAGCAGGCCACTGGCGGATTGTGCAACCGGCTATACTGCTCCTGAGGCAACGATTCATACACGGCTCTTTTGTTATAAATAAAAGGAGAAGTGACTGTTCCAGTATTCATCTCAATGCAGATAACCGCAACCGGTTACAGTAACCGGTTACGGCGATTGTGAAGGAGATCGACAAAATAGAAAGAATCTGGATTGTCCGCGCTGATATTTACACTCCGCCAGGCTTGTGACAGATTTAACCAGGCTTAAATCAGGAGAATCCAATGAGTCTGCAGTCTGTACGGCAGTTTTTTGCCGAACACGCCCCCGATATCGAAATTATTGAGTTAAATCAGAGTACCGCCACCGTCGCACTTGCCGCTGCCGCACACAACGTTGAGCCGGGGCAAATTGCCAAAACGCTGTCGCTCAAGATCAAAGATAAGATTGTACTGATCGTCGCCAGGGGCGATGCGCGGCTGGATAATAAAAAGCTGAAAGAGACCTTTGGCGCGAAAGCACGCATGCTAAGCAGCGATGAAGTGGTTACCTGGACCGGTCATCCGGTCGGCGGCGTTTGCCCGTTTGGTCTGGAAAATCCGCTGGCAGTCTACTGCGACGTCTCTCTCAGACATTATCAGGAAGTACTACCCGCAGCGGGAGCCATCCATAGCGCGGTTCGCATTGAACCAGAACGCATGGCGCAGCTCACCGATGCAACATGGGTAGATGTGTGTTTATAGCCGCATTACGCTACCTGTTTAACGGCGCTGGTCGTACTATTGAGCGGTAAATGCAACAGGATATCCGCCGCGTTTAATAAACCAATGTCTGAGCGAACTCCGAGCTTGGTCATGGCGTTAAACTTATGCGCGCGGATCGTTTTAATATTCCGGTTGAGCTGTATCGCAATATCAGAAAGCGAATATCCCCACGACATATACCGAAGGATGGCGTGCTCCGTCGGGCTTAGCGGATCGTTGCACGCCTCTCTGTCGCAAAATTGTTCGCTGCCGCTGAGATGATGATTGTCCAGTAGCTGCAGCAAACGCTCCTGTAGCCCGCGTCGCGGCGCGGATTTATTCAGTATGCCGTGCAAACAGGCCGGCATAAGATGGCCGATCAGGTGCATTTCACTTTCATTATTAGCCAGAATAATCGTTTGGACTTCCGGCCGGCACCGCGCCATTTCATGAACAAAGAGCAGACTCTCGGCTCGTGAAGAACGACTTCCCGAAAGAGAAAAAATAATGGTTGACCAGGGAAACGGTATTTCCGCCGCCCTGAGCATACTGACATTTTTAAACAGATGAATATGATAACGGCGATTATCTTCACGACTAAAGATATAGCGCCATGCCATTTCCGTCATCACGCATTTTTCTACGATGGCGACATGGCGGGTTGTACTATTTTTTTCCATTCCATTTGCTCCCCGTAAGCTGAATTGATATTCAGCTCTTGCATTCCCTGCGCGCTGTTGATCCAGGCATACATTTCAGCGTTGCTGCGTAGCGATAAGCGACGCATTGCGCTGTTTTTCTGCGCGCTGATCGTCTTATTACTCTTTTTCAACAGCGCGGCGATCTGGTTTATTCCCCACCCCTTCGCCAGAAGGCGCAGAACTTTACGCTCTGAAAGAGTGAGCATCGCCGCAGAGTGGTAGCTTGCGAAATCGCTGTCCTCATCCCCGGCAAACAGCGTACGGCTAATCTGTTCAGCCGCACGGCTACCGGCGCAAATCACCTCAATCAGCCGGTTAACCGGCTCGCTCTCGGAGATCAACGAGCTTTCAGGACGAATTAATAGCTCAACGGCCAACGGATAGAGGCTGTCGCTGACCATAAAAACCCAGTGAATATCACGGTACTGGGTCATGAGGGAGTAATAACGCTCGCAGACGGCTCGGGGGTGCGCAATCTCGCCGGAGATATCCGCGACAACCAGCACCGCCCGCCGCAGTTGTAAAAGGGTGAGCTCATCATGAGAACGACAAAAACTCAGTTCGTAATCAGGGAGGTTCTCATTGAAGATCACCTTTAACCCTGATTGCATGACGGGAATTTTACTAATAACGACGCCAAACTTACCTTGTCCTGGTAACATAACACCTCCGCTTCCTGTCGAAGTTCCTTCGCTTGCCTGCAAACGATCGGCGAGCGACTTTATCGCCATATCATTTCCTGGATGAATATTAAAATCATATTCATGGCCTGCGCACACGATATACGTAACGACCGAACCGTGGTCATACCGTGTAAAATATTATTGCCGTGTATACTTGCGATTAATATTAACACAGACGTTCCTGCGCTAATAAATTAGAAAAGATAAAAACATTATTTAGCAAAAATAATTTCAGTACTGAACATTATGAAGCATTATCTTTAATTGTTTCTCTAAATGCTTTGGGTGACATACCGCTATAGCGACGGAAAAAACGCGAAAAATAGGCTGCATCGCTAAACCCCAAATAATCAGAGAGTTGTGTAATCGTCATGCGGGTGTACTGCAGATTGCGTCGCGCTTCAAGCATCAACCGCTGATGCAATACTCCAAGAGCGCTACAGCCATAAAACTCACGACATAAATAATTTAAGTGCGTAACCGACAGTCCAATCAGCTTCGCATACTCCGCCAACGGGAGATGCTGTCGGTAGTGGCTCTCGATAAGGCGGGCGAAGTGGCGCATCATGCTGCGCTTCCGCTCCGCTTTATCTTCCGCGGGGGACGCGGGATGGCACTGTCGGTTCAGCCAGACCAACAGCGTCCCCAGCAGCGAATAGAGCATCATTTCTCGCGCATCGTGCTCTTCGCAGTACTCCTCGCGAAGCGCTGAAAACAGCGTATGCATGCGCCCGCGAGAACGGCCCACCGGC
The DNA here is from genome assembly GCF_051858335.1 of Klebsiella sp. K47. Classification (NCBI taxonomy): domain Bacteria; kingdom Pseudomonadati; phylum Pseudomonadota; class Gammaproteobacteria; order Enterobacterales; family Enterobacteriaceae; genus Klebsiella; species Klebsiella sp. K47. The sequence goes on along the minus strand of NZ_JBPYUI010000013.1, from coordinate 72,875 downwards.
ACACACTGCGGCACGCTAAGCACATCCAGAGGGCGACCGAACTGATTTTCAAACCGGCTCAGCAGCGGCAGCGCCAGAGAGAGCACAAACCCTTGCGTCCCGGGTGAAAAATTAAACCCGTGAATACAGAGGGCGGGAACCACCTGGATGCAGGACTCCGTCATCACCGCGGTGGCGCCTTCAATTTCGATCTCCGCCCGCCCCTGATGCAGATAGAGAAGCTGGACCATTTCCGCATGCTGATGGACGCGAATATGCCACTGATACAGGCTGCTGCGCTGTAAAATCGACTCACAGTGCAGCAGGTCCGGCGTCGGCCAGCCGCACTCTTCGCCATACAGCTTAAATACGGGCACGTTTTGAACGAACGGCATGATGACTCCTCTTAATTCAGGCGACACGCTCCATGGGCAAGCCCACGTAGTTTTCCGCGATAGTGGTCAGCCCGGCGCGCGAGCCCAGATAGTAGCGGCGGTCGGCGGCCTGCATTTTAGCGTCGAACGCGTTCTGATCCGGAAAATCATGCAGCAGGCGGGTCATAAACCAGCTAAAGCGTTCCCCTTTCCAGACCCGATCCAGCGCCAGTTGCGAGTAGGCCGCCAGCAGATCGCTGCGGCCACGATGGTAGTATTCGCGCAGAATCCGCCACAGATAGTTCACGTCCGATGCCGCCAGATTTAATCCTTTCGCCCCGGTTGGCGGAACGATATGCGCCGCATCCCCCACCAGGAACAACCGCCCATATTGCATCGGCTCCACGACGAAGCTACGCAGGGGGGCAATGCTCTTCTCAAGTGAGTGACCAGTCACTAACCTGGATGCCAGCTCCTCCGGCAAGCGGCTTTTCAGCTCCTGCCAGAAGCGCTCGTCCGACCATGCTTCAACCTTATCGCTCAGCGGAACCTGCAGATAATAGCGGCTGCGAGTCAGTGAGCGTTGACTGCACAATACAAACCCCCGCTGATGGTGCGCATAAATAAGCTCCGGATTGACCGGCGGCGTATCCGCCAGCAGGCCTAGCCAGCCAAACGGCCACACGCTCTCGTAGGTCTGCAAAATGCCAGCTGGAATACTTTGCCGCGATACGCCGTGGAAACCGTCGCAACCGGCAATAAAATCGCACTCCAGACGGCAGGTTTCCCCTTCGCTGAGGTAGGTGATCGTCGGCCGGTCGCTTTTGGCGTCATGGATAGCCACCTCGCTCACGCCATAGACGATCGGCGCGCCGCTGGCGGCCCGGGCAGCCATCAGATCGCGGGTGACTTCGGTCTGGCCATAAACCATTACGCTCTTACCGTCGGTTAGCTCGCTCAGTGCGACGGGCACCCGCTGGCCGTCAAACAGAAACTCCACCCCATGATGCACCAGGCCTTCGGCATCCATCCGCTGCGCCACGCCCGCTTCGCGTAGCAGATCGACGGTGCCGCTTTCCAGAATTCCCGCGCGGATGCGCCCCAGCACATACTGCGGCGTTTGACGCTCAAGGATCACGGTATGGATCCCGGCGTTGTGCAGCAACTGCCCCAGCAGCAGCCCGGAGGGGCCCGCGCCAATAATCGCGACCTGTGTCTTCATAGGGATGTCTCACTCTTGCAGGGTTAATTATTTGTATAATTTTTGTTTAATAAAAGTGCTTTTCTGCATTTTTGATAAGTCAGTGGGGAAAAAGAAGGGATGAATGGCGACAAAAATTGCACTTTTCACCAAACTGGCAAAAGTGTGGGATGCTTCAAATTCTGCCGCCCCGCAGACTGGGAATTTTTGCACATTATTTGATCCCACCCCCCTCAGCCGCCACTGCGCTTCAGGTTAAAGTATCGGCAGATACCAGGCGTCGTGAACAATAGAGGAAGTATGCAGGTTGATCGGACACAGCAGCGGGCAATCACACGTTTATGCATCCAGTGTGGTCTTTTTCTGTTACAGCACGGCGCCGAGAGTGCGCTGGTGGAGGAACTGTCAACACGTCTCGGGCTGGCGTTGGGGATGGACAGCGTTGAAAGCGCCATCTCTTCGAATGCCATCGTCCTGACCACCATTAAAAATGGCGAATGTCTTACCTCTACGCGCAAAAATGTCGATCGCGGCATTAATATGCATGTGGTGACGGAAGTGCAGCACATTGTGATCCTCGCCGAGCATAAGCTGCTGGACTATCGCGACGTCGAGAAGCGTTTTGCGCAGATCGTTCCCCTGCGCTATCCGCGCTGGCTGCTGGTGCTGATGGTGGGTCTTTCCTGCGCCTGTTTCTGCAAACTGAATAACGGCGGTTGGGATGGGGCGCTGGTCAGCTTCTGCGCCAGCACGGTAGCCATGTACATTCGCCAGGTGCTGACCCATCGCTCCATGCATCCGCAGATCAACTTCTGCATCACCGCCTTTGTCGCCACCACCATCTCCGGGCTGCTGCTGCGCCTCCCGGCGTTTGCCAGCACGCCGACCATTGCCATGGCCGCCAGCGTCCTGCTGCTGGTCCCGGGTTTTCCATTAATCAATGCCGTCGCCGATATGTTTAAAGGGCATATCAATACCGGACTCGCCCGCTGGGCGATCGCCAGCCTGCTAACCCTAGCCACCTGCATTGGCGTGGTGATGGCCATGACCGTATGGGGGCTGCGCGGATGGGCATAATCTCATTTATTTTTGCGCTGGCGGAAGACATGCTGCTGGCGGCGATCCCCGCCGTCGGGTTTGCGATGGTCTTTAATGTCCCTCAGCGCGCTCTGCGCTGGTGCGCGCTGCTGGGGGCGATTGGCCATGGCTCGCGTATGATCATGATGAGCGCCGGTTTTAACATTGAATGGGCCACCTTTCTCGCCGCTCTGCTGGTGGGCAGCATTGGCATTCAATGGTCGCGCTGGTATCTGGCGCATCCGAAGATTTTTACCGTCGCCGCCGTGATCCCGATGTTTCCTGGCATCTCAGCCTACACGGCGATGATTTCCGCGGTAAAAATCAGTCATTTTGGCTATTCGGAAGAGATGATGATTTTGCTGCTGAGCAATTTTTTAAAGGCCTCTTCGATTGTGGGCGCCCTTTCGATTGGCCTGTCGATACCCGGCCTGTGGCTGTATCGTAAGCGTCCTCGCGTCTAACCCCGACGTCGCGGTTAACCCGCGACGCTCCTTCCGCGATGGCCTCTGTGCTACTATGTGCAGATCACCCCACTCTTTGCAGTTCAGAGTTGAGATAGAGTTATGTCTTCGCGAATTTTAACCTCCCATTTTAGCGGCCTGGAAGAGTTCCTCCAGCAGCACGCGGCGCTGCTGGCAAAATCGACTGACGGCACCGTTGCCGTTTTTGCCAATAACGCGCCGGCATTCTATGCGCTGACGCCAGCGCGGCTGGCGCAACTGCTGGAGCTGGAAGCCAGGCTGGCGCGCCCCGGCAGCGACATCGCGCTTGACCCGCAGTTTTTCGAGGAGCCCGCCGCGGCGCCGGTTGCGGTGCCGATGGGCAAATTTGCTATGTACGCCGGATGGCAGCCTGACGCCGATTTTCAGCGCCTGGCCGCGCTGTGGGGCATTGCCCTGAGCCAGCCGGTTACCCCCGAAGAGCTGGCCGCTTTCGTCGCTTACTGGCAGGCGGAAGGTAAAGTCTTTCACCACGTGCAGTGGCAGCAGAAGCTGGCGCGTAGCGTGCAAATCAGCCGCGCCAGCAACGGCGGACAGCCGAAGCGCGATGTGAACAGCGTTAGCGAACCCGACAGCCATATTCCGCGAGGTTTCCGAGGATGAGCATGAAAAACGTTGGCGACCTGATGAAACGCCTGCAGAAAATGATGCCGGCACATATTGAACCGGCGTTTAAAACCGGCGAAGAGCTGCTGGCCTGGCAAAAAGAGCAAGGCCGGCTGCGTTCCGAAGCGCTGGAGCGAGAGAATCGCGCGATGAAAATGCAGCGCACCTTCAACCGCTCGGGGATCCGCCCGCTGCATCAGAACTGCTCCTTTGATAACTATCGCGTCGAGTGCGAGGGGCAGATGAATGCGCTCGCCCGGGCGCGCCAGTACGTGGAAGAGTTCGATGGCAATATCGCCAGCTTTATCTTCTCCGGTAAACCGGGCACTGGCAAAAACCACCTGGCGGCAGCCATTTGCAACGAGCTGCTGCTGCGCGGGAAGTCGGTCTTAATCATCACCGTGGCCGATATTATGTCGGCGATGAAAGATACCTTCGGCAACCGGGAAACGAGCGAAGAACAGTTGCTTAACGACCTCAGCATGGTCGACCTGCTGGTGATCGATGAAATTGGGATGCAGACGGAGTCTCGCTATGAAAAGGTCATTATCAATCAGATAGTTGACCGGCGCTCATCCTCCAAACGACCTACCGGGATGCTCACCAACAGCAATATGGAAGAGATGAACAAACTGCTCGGCGAGCGGGTGATGGACCGTATGCGGCTCGGCAACAGCCTGTGGGTTATCTTCAATTGGGAAAGTTACCGGCACCGCGTTACAGGCAAGGAGTATTAAGAGATTTCCGGGCGACGACGGCGTTATACTAAAGCGATTATTCAGTCACGCTTATGAGTCCGTCTATGAAATCGTTTAAAAATAGCGTTGTTGCCGCGCTTGCCGTTAGCGCGTTTACCCTCTCTGGCGCCCACGCCGCCTCCTGGCAGGATTCCCTTAACAGCGCTGCCAGCCAGCTCAGCGGCAGTAACGCCCAGGCCAGCGGCGGCATGTCCGTCTCTTCGCTAACCAGCCTGCTCAACGGCAGCAGCCAATCCCTGACCGCCAGCAGCATGAATAATGCGGCCGGGATACTGTCATATTGCGCGAAACAGAAGCTGGCCTCCGTGACCAGCGCCGATAACGTCAAAAATCAGGTGCTGGATAAACTGGGGCTTAGCACGCCGGAAAAACAAAAACAGGACACCAGCTATCTGGATGGCCTGCAGGGGCTGCTCAACAGCAAAAACGGCCAGCAGTTGGACCTGAATACGCTCGGCAATAGCTCGCTGGCGAAACAGGTAAAAACCAAAGCCTGCGATCTGGTCTTAAAACAGGGTGTTAATTTCCTCTCCTGATCCTGACTGACAAGGCCGCATTTGTTGCCTTCGCGGCGGCGCCGCGGCCTGAAACGCTTTTTTTTGCAGTTTTCCTGTTCCGTTTTCCCATTTCGCCCGATGCGATGCCGATCAAAAAAGGCAACTTCTAAACCAATTCTGAATAACTGCACACTTTCATGACGCTAGAATTGCAGCAAGATGGCGCTGCAATTACAGTGGGGCTTGAAAAGTAATCTGTTCTGCCAGCCGATAACTGGCATTAATGAGGATGAGCTGTGTCAGAGTTGTTATCCATCGCCTTATTTTTAGCTTCGGTGGTGCTGTATGCCTGGAAAGCGGGTCGTAACACCTGGTGGTTTGCCGCCACGCTCACGGTGTTAGGCCTGTTCGTGGTGCTGAATATCACCCTCTACGCCAGTGACTACTTCACCGGCGACGGCATCAACGACGCGGTACTCTACACTCTGACCAACAGCCTGACCGGCGCCGGGATCGGCAAATATATACTGCCGGGGGTCGGCGTGGCCGTCGCACTGGTCGCCGTCTTTGGCGCCCTCGGCTGGGTGCTGCGCCGCCGTCGGCATCATCCTCATCACGTCGGTTACAGCCTGGCGGCGCTACTGCTGGCGCTGGCCTCCGTTGATGCCAGCCCGGCCTTCCATCAGATCAGCGAGCTGGTGAAATCCCAGTCACGCGAGGGCGATCCAGACTTTGCCGCGTACTATAAAGAGCCGTCGAAGCAAATCGACAATCCGCAGCTGAACCTGGTCTATATCTATGGCGAAAGTCTCGAGCGCACCTATTTTGATAACGACGCCTTCCCCAACCTCACCCCTGAGCTTGGCAGAATTAAAGCTGAGGCCATTGATTTCAGCAATACCATGCAGCTGCCGGGGACCGATTACACTATCGCCGGCATGGTCGCCTCACAGTGCGGCATTCCGCTGTTCGCGCCGTTCGAAGGTAATGCCTCAGCCTCAGTCTCCAGCTTCTTTCCACAGAATATTTGCCTTGGCGATATTCTGAAGAACTCCGGTTACGAGAATTACTTTGTGCAGGGGGCTAACCTGCGCTTTGCCGGCAAAGACGTGTTTCTTAAATCCCACGGCTTCGATCATCTGTACGGGGCGGAAGAGCTAAAAACTACGGTGGCGGATCCTACCTACCGCAACGACTGGGGCTTCTATGACGACACCGTACTCGACGAGACCTGGAAAAAATTCGAAGAGCTGTCGCAGTCCGGGAAACGCTTCTCGCTCTTCGCCCTGACGGTGGATACCCACCATCCCGACGGTTTTATCTCACGCACCTGCGAGCGTAAACGCTATGATGTGGACGGCAAGAAAAACCTCTCTTTCAGCGCCGTTAGCTGCAGTCAGGAACATATCGCCGCGCTGATAGAGAAGATTAAAGCCTCACCCTATTTCAAAAACACGGTCATCGTGGTCTCTTCCGATCACCTGGCCATGAAGAACAGCGCCTGGGATTATCTCAACAAGCACGATCGCAGCAATCTGTTCTTCGTCCTGCGCGGCGATAAACCGCAGCAGGAGACCCTGGCGGTGAAACGCAACACCATGGATAACGGCGCGACGGTGCTGGATATTCTCGGCGGCGATAACTATATCGGCCTCGGGCGTAGCAGCCTCTCCGGCCAGTCGCTCTCCGGTATTTTCATGAATATGAAAGAGAAAGTCCTGGCATGGAAGCCTGACGTGATCCGCCTGTGGAATTTCCCCAAAGAAATGAAGAATTTCACCATCGACTCGCAGAAAAATATGATCGCTTTCTCCGGCAGCCATTTCCGTCTGCCGCTGCTGCTGCGGGTATCTGACCAGCGCGTAGAACCGCTGCCAGAGAGTGAATACTCTGCGCCGCTGCGCTTCCAGCTGGCCGATTTCGCGCCACGGGATAATTTCGTGTGGGTCGATCGCTGCTATAAAATGGGCCAGCTGTGGTCGCCTGAGCTGGCGCTCTCGACCGACTGGTGCGTCTCGCAGGGACAGCTGGGGGGTGAGCAGAAGGTCCAGCACGTTGATAAGCCGCAGTGGCAAGGCAAGACCGCCTTCAGGGACACCCTTATCGATATGGAGCGCTATAAGGGCAACGTCGATACGCTGAAAATTGTCGACAACGATATTCGCTATAAGGCCGACAGCTTCGTGTTTAACGTCGCTGGCGCCCCGGAAGAGGTTAAACAGTTCAGCGGTATTTCGCGTCCCGAGTCGTGGGGGCGGTGGTCCAATGCTCAGTTGGGCAGCGACGTGAAGATTGAATATAAAGAGCCGCTGCCGGAGAAATTTGATCTGGTGATCACCGCCAAAGCTTATGGCCCAAACGCCAATAAGCCAATTCCGGTGCGAGTTGGAGAAAGTGAGCAAGTGCTCACTCTGGATAATGACGTGACTACCACGACGCTGCATTTTGACAACCCAACGCGCAGCAACACGCTGATCATCACCCCGCCGGACCCGCAAACCACTAACGAGGGCAATATCCTCGGCCACTCCCCGCGTCAGTTGGGGATCGGCATGGTGGAGATCAAAGTGGTGAAAAGCGAAGGCTAACGCAATCCTGCCCGGCGGATTTTCGCGCCGGGCAGCGGTTGTCGTGGCAGGACGTTAACCACACAGCGGCTGTAGTTCATCAGCCGACAGTCCGGTGATCTTCTGTACCATCTCTTTGTCGAGGCCATTCTGTAACATACTGCCGGCAATGCGCAGCGCCTCGCGTCGGCTGCCTTCCTGCAAGCCCTCCAGGTGCCCTTCTTCCCGGCCTTCTTCCCGACCTTCCTGCTTAAGCTTTTGCGCGATAGACATCAATGTCTCCTCATACTGTGGCAGACGGCGGGCCAGCCGGCGGAGAAACACGCCCGGCTCGGCCGTATTACCGTACTGCAGCATATAGTGAAACAGCATTCTCAACTGCCGACGGTTAGTGTATCCCAGCATCACAACGGCCGCCAACGACTCCGTTATGCCGCTGAGATCGCGCTGGCGAATATGTTTTTGCATCAGCTCCAGCAAGGCGACTCGCCGATGTTGCACGATGTCATCGTCCGGCATCACCGTCACGTCGATCAATGGAAACGGACAGCCATACAGCGTCTTCGCCAGCTGCGGGTCGGCAAATTCATCCAGCCAGTTGAGGGAAAAAGGATACGGACTGGTTGCACCGTGATAAAAAAGCATCGGCACCACCAGCGGCAGCGTTTTGTGCCCGGCATCCAGGTGGCGCTGCATTGCGGCAATCGCATAGCGCATCAGGCGAAAGGCCATATGGCTATCCGGTGAGCTCTGGTGCTCTATCACCACGTAAACATACCCCGTGCCGCAGGTGGTCTGCACCGACCAGAGGACATCTGAATACCAGGCGCGCAGATCCTCATCGATAAAGCTCGCCGACTGCAGCCTCAGGGTAGAGAAATCGCACCGCTGACGGATCGCTTCGGGAAGGTAGAGGGTGAGGAAATCAGTCGCTGTCTCCGGGTGACGAAGAAATCGCTTAAAGACCGCATCGTGCGGCGTCGAGGTCATCCGTTTTTTCATGGCCATCCGCTTGCCTGAAAGAGAAGGTAAGCCGGACTCTATCACCGGTTTTTACCCGGTTGGGTTTGACGACAATTTTCTGGGAAGCGCCTCGGAGAATAGCATGGCGGCCAGCCCGGCTGGCCGCCATCAACACGGCTTAGTAATCAAACTGCCGGTAGTAACGGCGGATATTGAGGTCGTGGCCGGTATGGTGTTCAAAGTGGGCCGCCAGCCGGTCCACCAGCAGGGTGGACACCACGCACGGCGCCATAATCCAGCGGAACGCGTCATCAATGCCGTTCAGCGGATAGTCGCGCGGATCGATAACCACCAGATGGTCAGTTATTTTTTCGGCAAAACGCTCGACGCGTTCGTCCAGCGCCCGGCATCTCCCCTCGCCTTTCACCAGAAACAGCGGAACCTCTTTTTCCAGCAGCTCCAGGGTGCCGTGGAAAAATTCAGCGGAGCTCACCGACTTCGTCCGCTTCCACTGCATCTCTTCGAGAATACACATTGAGAACAGATAGACCTCGCCCCACATTTCCGCGCCGCCAATCCACATCATATAGTCGCAGTCATGGTATTGCGCGGCAATGCTATCCGCTCGGGGATCGAACTGGCGTTTCGCCTGCAGGAGATTTTCCGGCAGTAACTCGAGCTGGCTGGCAAATCGCGCATAATCAGCAAACTCGCCGTGACGAAAAATGACGCGGAAGAATAACCAGTACAGCAGCATATATTCATATTCCACGCCATTTTTGTGGCACATCGGAATATGCCAGCTGGCGGCGGCAGCCAATGGCGAGTCGGCGTGACGAGTAATAGCCACCACGCGGATCCCCTGTGCCTTGCACCATTCGGCAATGGCGACCGACTCTTTGGTATCGCCGGATTTAGATAACGTAACGACAACCGCATCTTTATTTAATTTTTTATGTCCGCGATGGATTAACTCCGCGGCCTGTTCAAGATATACCGGCACGCTGGTTAATTCTTTGGCAAATTCATTAATTGCCATCATCGGCGCCAGGGAACCACCTACCGAAGCAAAAAATAATGCGCTACAGCCGCTGTCATAAATATCGTCGGCTACGGTTTCAGCCTGTTTACGCGCAGCGATGATCTCGCGAGCACTGGTCAGGTACTCGTCCTGATTAAAACCCAACATAGTTTTCTCCTGAATATTCAGATTTTACTTTTTAAGACGCGGTCAAAATCGTCGAAAATACGTTTAGCCAGATCGATGCCTTTCAGTCCTGCGGTATGCCAGGCGAGCATCTGCACTGGGACAATCAGCAGCAGAGGCGCCAGGTGATGCTCGCACGGACAGTTTAGCGCCAGCGTTTGAGCATCCTCTTCGTCACCCAGCGTCAGGGTAAAGGCCCGGCCAATGGACGGCGCCAGATAGTCGCGCAGCGCCCGGGTTCGCGCGTCCGGCGTATCTTCAATAAACAGCATCACATGGCGGGCATTGGCTTCCAGATAGGGGCCATGCATATAGGCTTCCAGCTCAAAGCCGCTGGAAGGCACGCGCACCGTCTCGGTAAATTTGGTTTCGAACTCCTTCGCCACGCCAACCAGCGCGCCGTAGCCGGTGGCGACAAAGCGCTCGCCGCTGCGCAGCGTTTCGCTATGGCGGTCAATAAAGCGCGAGGTACGGACGATAACCTCCGGGATCGCCGCTACCAGCCGCTGCAATTCAGCGAGATAGTGCTGCTCCTCGACCTCGCTGGCTTTCTCCTGCTTACGAGCAATGATCAGCGCTATCAGCAACAGGTTGAGCACCGTCGCGCTAAAGCCGCGGGTCACAAACCCTACGCTCTCGATCCCGGTATTAATATCCAGAACGCCATCGCTGGCGCATCCTATCGGGCTTTGCGGATCTGAGGTCAGGGCGAAAACCGACTTGCCGGAAGCCTGTACCTTACGCATCGCCTCCAGCGTCGACGCGCTTTTTCCGCTCTGTGAAATCGCCACCACCAGATCGGCATGCGGGTCGATCGCGTCGTAATGGGTGAAGTTGTACGGCTCTTTAATGTCAAGCAGCACACCGAAGCGTTGCTCAAAGAAATAGCGCGCGCACAGCGCGGCATTCAGCGACGATCCGGTCGCGAGCAATAATATCCGCCGTACCGGGTGCTGGCGGGCGAAGGTTTCAATCGGCGCCAGCTTTTGCCGGTAGTCGCGCAGGATCTGCGCCAGGCAGGCTGGCTCTTCACTGATATATGTCATCATTGTTGGTCGCATAGCTCACTCCCGTTAAAACAATCCGATCCACGAACCCAGAATGCCCACCAGCGCCATGCCGCCAATAATTGAGAGCGGTTTAACTTTCCGTCCCAGTAGCCAGTAGACGATGCCAAAACTCACCAACGGCAGCATGCAGGGCAGAATGTCGTTGATAATGTCCTGTACCTGGGTTTTGGCCTCCCCGGCGCCGAAGGAGAGAGGAATGGTGATATCGATCATTGAAGCGGTCATCGCCCCGACTACCATCAGACCGATAATCGACGCCCCGTAGGTCAGGCTCTCCATCATTCCGCTCTTCTGGATCCGCTGCAGGACCCCGGTGCCCAGTACGTAGCCCCAGCGGGTAAAACACCAGCGCACCAGAATGTGCGGCACGTTAAACACCAGCAGAAACAGGATCGGCCCGAGGATGTTGCCCTTCAGCGCCAGGCTGGTGCCGATCCCGGTGGCGATGAGGCGCAGCGTCCCCCAGAAGAAAGAGTCACCCAGCCCGGCTAACGGTCCCATCAGTGAGGCTTTGACGTTATCAATCGCAGTGGCATCCATGTTTTTCTGCTGACTGTTTTTCTCTTCCATCGCCGTGGTGATCCCCAACAGCAGGGTGACGATATGCGGCGTGGTATTGAAAAAAACCAGATGCCGCTTCAGCGCTGCGGCCAGCTCCTCTCTGCGCGGATAGAGCTTCTTCAGCACCGGGATCAACGCGTAAACAAAGGCGAGATTCATCTGCCGCTCATAGTTCCACGAGAACTCCATCTGGAAAGATCGCCAGAACACCCGGCGTAAATCGCGCGGCGTAATCCGGGTTTCTTCCTGCGCCTGCGGCTGCAGGGCCTCTTCAGAAATCATCTTCGTCGTCATCGCTGACTCCTTGTTCTGTCGTGATACGAGGTGAATTCAATGCGGTGACGTTAACCATGACCACCGCCACGATGGCGCCGAGAATGGCGATACCGGTCACCGGGATTTTCAAATAGGCCATCAGCACAAAACCGAGGAAAAAATACGGCGCCACTTTCTTGTTAATCAGCAGCCTGGCGAGCATCGCGAAGCCGAGGGCCGGGATGATGCCGGTGGCGACGCTGAGCCCATGTTTGATGAATTCCGGGATCGTATCGAGCAGGGATTTCACCGCGTTGCTGCCCACCAGGAATGAGACGGTGACCACCGCGGCAAGCATCAGCGACAGGCCGAATCCGGCAATCAAATGCATCCGCTCAATGCCGCGGAGATCCGCCCGTTCCGCATACCCGTCCGCCTTCTGGCTAAGCATTGGAATGAACATCCCCAGATAGATGTTTTTCAGGATCAAAGTCAGCGTGGCGATAGGCAGGCCAAGCAACAACGCCGTTTCTGTGCCTGCGCCAGAGGTAATGGCGAACGCCACGCCGAGAATACCGCCGGTCACGACGTCGGGCGGGATCGAGGCGCCAACGGAGAAAGAGCCGATAAACGCCAGCTCCAGCGTCGCGCCCATAATGACGCCAGTCTGTACATCCCCCAGCACCAGCCCGGTCAGCAGCCCGGTGACGATAGGCCGTGAAATTAGCGACGTCCCTAAGGCATATTCCGATTGCGCGATAAACGCCACCAGACCCAGTAAGAGAGCCTCTACCATAATCTGTCCTCCGGAATTACACGCATTCCGCAAAAAGCTGTTTGCGATCGTTCGGGACCTGGCGAATCTCCACTTCGACGCCCTTGCCCACCAGTTGTTGTAGCTGTTCTATTTCTGTCGGCAGTAAATTAATCGCCTTAGAGATATTTTTACTGCCCTCTTTAGCCTTTATTCCGCCAAGATTTATGCTTTTTATTTCGTCGATGGCGCTGGCAATACGCCAGGCGTCATTAACCGACTCCACAACAATAAATAAATTATATTTATCGGTAACCCCGCTTTTTATTGCCTCAATAGAATCATTTATATTTTTAATCACCAGCTTCACCGAGGGCGGTTTGGCAAGCTTAATGGTGGTTTTCCGCAACTCATCGCCAGGGACGCTATCGTTGGCGATTAAAATACAATCGGCGCCGACATATTGGGTCCAGGAAAAGGCCACCTGGCCGTGAAGTAATCGATGGTCTACCCTTAATAATGTAATCATCATGCTTCCTCATTTCAGAAGTCTTTATCCATAGTCATCGCGCTGGCAATCGTTTGATTGCAGTACTGAATGCTCTCTTTGGCGTTTGTTAATGCCTCGGTAATTAATTTTTCGGTATTGTCTTCGGCTGCGGAAATCAGCAAGTCAATAATTAACGGCAGATTTAAACCGGATAATAAATGGAAATGTGGGCGAGATAAAAAACGAACAAACTCGTTATTCACGCTACCGGCAAAAATATCCGTAATCACGATCAGCTCATCCTGCGCCGGGAAACGCGCCATTAGCGCTTCCACCTGCTGCGTCAGATCGACCTCTTCTTCCACGTAGGCACACAAGGTATGTATATCGGGTTGTTTACCGAGGATCAGTTCCACGGAGTTCAACAAACCGTTAGCAAAGCTGCCATGGCTGGCAAAAATATAGTGTCGTTTCATCCTTACCTCGAAAGCGCATTCCACTGCTTTCTTAATTGCAACCGACGTGCCAGAAACAGTGGCGCGTCGGCTAACGCAAGGATAAAAAAGAAGAGATGTGTTAAAAGTCTTGATCTTCCTGAATAAATTCCGTTTCCCGCGTCAGGATATCGTGAATGTAGCAGAGCTCTACAACGGGAATTTTGACACTATACCCGCTCTCTATGACACTAAAGGCCTCGCGTAGCGTAGCCAGCTCGCGATCCGGACACTGCCCTCCAGTGTATTGGGCTGGGGAAGCGTGACGAATTAATCGCTCTATCAGACAGCTGATATGCACATACAGCGCGACCTTACGATCGTTAGGTACATCGCGCCCGGCCAGATGCTCATAGCGCAGCAAAAACTGCTCAACCTGGTTGATCACCTTAGCCGTATCGAGGATCGTCACCGACTCGATCACCCGGCGCAGCGAAAAGTTTTTCAGGATCAGGTTGTTGATCTCGCTGACCTGCTCCGCCGTCGCCAGTTCGCCAAAAATGCGCATCAGCGGACGACTCCCTTCGCCAGAGATCAGCGAATCCAGCGAGATCCAGGGTAGATCGGCAAGATGCGGATCCAGGGTGCCGACGATCGCCAACACCTCATAGCGGCTTAGCATCGGCTCCCGTCGCGCGGGATCGGCAAGGGTCTCCACATCGCAGGCCACAATATCAATGCCAAGCGCTTCAGGAATGCTGGCTTTTAACAGCGCCGACAGATTCGCCGCCGCGCCCAGACCGGTCGCGCAGGTGGTTAAAATTGCCCGCGGCTTATCGGTTTGCGGGTAATAGAGCTGGTGCTCAACCGCAAGGTCATCGCCGATCTCGCGGACGATATCTTCCAGCATAACGCCCTGCAAAATGCGCTCCCCGACGTACATCGCCATACCGGTGGAGACATTGTTGATGATCGCCATCGGCGTACTCAGGCGACGATTAAAATGGCGGTGAATGGCGTTCAGCGATCCCATGTCGACCAGGATTATCAATCCTGATGCCAGAGCATGGCTCTCTATGTAGGCCATCACCTGGTTAGCGATAGCCTCCGGCGTCACGTCCAGCGGCATATCGAATGACTCAAAGAGCTGGCTTTTCAGCAAGCGGTTTGCCACGTTGGCGATGCTGCTGGCGGTAGCGTAACCGTGAGCGAGAATTATCGCCCGGGTCACCTGCTGCTGGCTGATGGCGCCATTCTTGTGGAACCACAGCACTAACAGCAGCAGGTCGATACGCTGGGGTTCAATATCCAGCTTCAGCGTCAACGCACCGAGGATCGCTTCGCAAAAGCGATACAGCAGCGGAAACTTCTGTACCAGGAAGTCCTCCAGCTGGCGGGCTTTTTCATTGTTTATCGTGGACTGCGCCTGTCGGGATCGGTGGATCAGGTAGTGGCTCAGCGCGTAGAGGCAGTTGCCGTTAAACTGGATATTGAAGCGCTTTTCCAGGCGATAATACTCCTCCCGAACCTGATGAGCGATCAGCAGCAGCATCTGCGAGCTACTGGAGTCATGATTATCAAAGATCAACCGATCGAAGAGGGTTTCAATCTCTTCCCCCATGCTCCTTTGCGCCTCTTCCCAGACCGTTTTTTTATTCAGCACCGCTTCATACTGCGCCAGAACCCGACACTGAACGTCATAGATCAGCCCCTGTACCGGGTCGCGCGCGCGCAGCAGCCAGACCAGGCTGGTCTGCGGCTCGATAAGCAGCGGCTCCTGCTGGCCCATCGCTTCGCTGAGCGCTGGCGTCGCGGCCATGACATTTTCCGGCAGATCGTGCAGCGTCACGGTCAACATTTCGCGGCCCGGAGACCTGGCCCAGGCTGACGCCACGGCGTACTTCACCACATTCTTCAGCTCGCCGACGTTGCCCCGATAAACATACTGCGTCAGGACCTGCAACAGTCGCGGCGTTAGTTGCAGCCGGGCGGCAAGCGTGCGCGCCTCCTGCCAGAAAAACTGTAGCGTTAGCGCCTCCTTCTCCTCGCGGCTACGGTGTTGAAGATCGGGCAAGCTAACCAGGATCGGAATTCGGCGCAGGAAGGTGGTGAGAAAAGTGCTGTGAATATCTTCGGTGGTGGCAAACACCAACCGCAGCGAAATCGGCAAGCCTTGCGCGGTCTCCCCCACCCGGTAGATCTCCTTACGATCCAGCCAGGTGAACAGCTTCTCCTGTCCCTGAGCATCCAGGCGATGGACCTCATCGAGAAACAGCATCCCGCCGTTTGCCGCCTCAAACGCCCCCGCTTTATCGCTCTGCGCACCGGTAAACGCGCCTTTGACGTAGCCAAACAGGTTGGCGGCCAGCAGCTCCGGATTACTCGCATACTGCGCGCAGTTAAAGCTCACAAAGGGGGCATCGGGCGCCAGCAGCCCCTGGGCGATGGCGAACTCATGCATCAGCTCAGCCATATAGCTTTTGCCGGTCCCGCTGTCGCCGGTAATAAGCAGCGGTAGCCCGCCGTTAGGATAAAACAGCGCGGTTTTCATCTGCTCAATCGGTTTACGCAGGCTGCCGTCATGCCCGGTCAGCAACGAAAAATGGTCCGCCTGTTCCGGCTGGCGGTCGCTCTCCGCGAGTAAATCCGCCATGCTGGCATACTCACTGCGGGAAAGCGGGTAGAACTGCTGGCAAAAGGCTTTTTTATGCAGAAAATAGACCGGCCGGGTGTTGATTTTCACCAGCACGTCCTGAGCGACCAGCTGATTGAGATAATGGCTGGCGGTATTTCTTTGCATCGCGAAACGCCGGGCCAGCCAGCTGGCGGTAAAGACCTCGCTCAGGTTATCCGGATCGAAAAAATCGGTCTGATTTTGCAAAAAAGCCAACAGTTCCGTTTTACGCATCGCATCCCCCTCTTCGCCATTACGAAGGGATATGATGCGGGAAAAGAGAGGCTTATCGACGGCCCGTGCTGTTTTTTTGCGGTCCAGCGCACACTCCTGGCTAAGCCGACTTCGCGTCGGCCAGATCCATCGTCATTTCATACTGCTGCAGCGAGAGCGGCGTATAGCCGGCCGCGGCAAACAGCGGCGTAAAAGTTTCCGGGACCGTCACCGAAGTACCAATGCCCGGGAACTGCTGCGCCAGCGCCATCAGCAGCTCACGCGCCAGCCCCTGGCGGCGGGCGGCGGGCTCCACCCACAAAAACGACAGTACAGGGCGCGAGCCCGCCGTCGTTAGAACCGCGAAGGCGCGCTGTTCCAGCGTCACGACCTGACATGGCAGAGTGGCGAAGGTAAGCGGATCCAGCAGCCAGGGAAGCTGGCTGTTACTCTCCTCAATGGCGCGCCGAAGCAGGGACAGGGTGGGATAAAGCTGCAATACGCCCGGCACCGGGGCCAGAAGTTCTGTACTCAGGTAGCCGCAGAGCCCATAGCGTCGCGTAAAGCCCAGCGACTGATACAGCGCGACGGCCGCATGGTTATCGCGGATCACCTCCAGGAATACCGTCTCGATCCCCTGCTGTTGCAAAAGCATCAGCAGTTCCTGCATCAGTTTCCGGCCCAGCCCTTTGCCGCGCCAGGCCGGGCGCAGGGCAAAGGCCGCCAGGCGAGCGGCACTCCCCCGGCGCGCGACGATCGCGATCGCCGCCGGTTCATCTCCGGCCAGCCAGACGCGGGAATCGACCAGGCTCATCCCCTCGGCGCTAAAACGCCGAACAAATCCCTCTACCGACTGGGTAACAGGCACCAGGTAGGCTTCAAAACAGGCGTTGAGAATATCCGTTAACTGCACGCTGCTGAACTGCGTGGCGGGAACGGCGGTCAGCTCCATACTTTTCTCCCGAAGGCTGCTATGCTGAGGTGATGAAAACTAACACTATAACTGCCGGTGCCGTATTACGCCTGACTCAGGAGAGCGATGTCGCCCTTCTGCCCGCCATTGAACGTTCTGCCGCCCAGGCATTTCGCCAGATCCCTTCTCTCGCCTGGCTGGCGGACAGCGAGGTGATTAGCGTTGCGCGCCATCATGATTATCTGGAAACGGAGCATAGCCTGCTGGCGGTAGCCGCCGGGCAACCCGTTGGCTTTATTCTGACCGAACCGCTCGACGATGCGTTATTTATCGTCGAAGTCGCCGTCCACCAGGCCTGGCAGCAACAGGGCATCGGCTGGATGCTGCTGGAGCGGGTTATTGAGAGCGCACGGCAGATGGGCTACCCGGCGGTAACCCTCACCACCTTCCGCGAGGTGCCGTGGAATGCGCCGTTTTATACCCGTCTGGGATTCGCCATGCTCGATGAGCTGACCCTGCCCGCCGGGCTGGCGGCAAAAAGGGAACAGGAGACCCGGCACGGCCTGCCGCCCGAGTCGCGCTGCGCCATGCGCCTGGCGTTGTAGACTTCAGCACTGCTTTCAGCGGCGCAATATGGTACAAAGTACCATTCAAAACTTACCCGTTGTTACCCGTATGTCCTGGTCAATCGATATTATTTCCTGCATAACCGATCGCTTTGTGGAACTCACGGCGACCGAAAAACGCATCGCGCAGTTTATTCTCGATGATGTCGCGGCGGCGGCGGAGCTGCCCATCGCCGAGATAGCGCGTCTGACGCAAACCAGCCAGGCTTCGGTCACCCGTTTTGCCCGGGCGCTCGGCTGTAAAGACGTCCGCGAGCTGAAGATGAAGCTTGCGCAATCTCTTGCGGTCGGCCAGCGGTTTATCCTCGATGTTCCGGATCTCGAAGGCGTCCAGGGGATCTATGAGTCAATCATCAGCGTACTGGAGACCAACCGGCGGGCGCTGGATATCGAGGCGCTGAAGCGCGCGGTGAGCTGGCTGAGCGATGCGCGGCAGATCCTCGCCCTGGGGATGGGCGGCGGTTCGACCATCTGCGCTCAGGAAATTCAGTATCGCCTGTTTCGCCTCGGTCTGCCGGTAGTCAGCCAGAGCGATGGTCTGCTGGTACGCATGATGAGCTCGGCGGTGACGCCGCAGGATGTGGTGATCGTGCTGTCTCTGGGCGGCTATACCCGGGAAATCATCGAGAGCGCGGCGATTGCCAGCCAGTACGGCGCGAAGGTTATTGCGATTACCCCCGCCGGAACGCCGCTGGCTGAACAGGCGGATCTGGTGCTACCGCTGCTGGTACGGGAAAACGACTATATCTTTAAGCCCAGCACTTCCCGTTACGCGATGCTGGCGATGGTCGATGTGCTGGCCACCGAACTGGCGATGGCCAACAAAACCCAGGCAAAAGGCAAATTACGCCGTATTAAGCTGGCGCTCGACAGCCACCGCGGCGGCGTCGATCGGCAGCCGCTGGGGGACTAACTTTTACTGGCGGAGATAAACCTCTCCGCCTGCTCACGGGTACGTTCCACGGCCTGTCCGGCGCGATAAAGATCGCTGCCCAGACCGGCACCGGCGCACCCCGCCTGTATCCAGGTCGCCAGATTTTCCGGCGTCACGCCGCCGACCGCCAGCACCGGCACCTCCGGCGGCAACACCGCTTTTAGCGCGCGAATATAGTCCGCGCCGAATGCTGATGACGGAAAGATTTTCAGCCATTGCGCCCCGGCATCCAGCGCGCTAAACGCCTCGGAGGCCGTCGCGCAGCCGGCGCACACCAGCATCCCCTTATCTACCGCGCGGCGGATCACCGCCGGGGCCGTATTGGGCGTCACGATAAGTTTCGCCCCAGCTTCAGCGAGAAAATCAACCTGTTCAACCTTCAGCACCGTTCCCGCGCCAATCATCGCCCGCTCGCCAAACTGACGCACCATCGCCGGAATACTTTGCTGCCAGTCCGGCGAATTGAGCGGGATTTCGATATAGCGAAAGCCTGCATTTATTAGCGTCTCAATATGATCTGCCGCCTCAGCGGGTTGAATGCCGCGTAAAATCGCCACCAGCTTAATCTTGTCCATCAATCATCCTCGCTATACCCGAAAGAAACGCCGCCTCGCCGGAGCAACAGGAAATGGCTAACCCACGCGCCGCCATCGCCTGCTGATAACGGGCACTGAGCGAGTGCTCACCAACCAGCACCACGCGGCTGGCGCGATAGCGTTCGCTAAAGGTCGCCACCTCCGCACCAATCAACAGCCCGGAGAGATAATCGCTCACCGAAGTCGCCGCCAGCGCACCTAACACCCGCGCGGCGCGAGCGCTGAATAACCCGTCCAGTATCGCCGGCTGAGTTAGCCCTTTTTCCATACCGAGAGCGAAAGCGGCGTCATCAGGTTGTTGTACCGGCAGTTGCTGGCCGAGCAGCGAATGGTTAAGCAGCAGGTGATGCAGTTCGCCGGTCATCGCCGTGGCGAACTGGCGCACCACGCCGTTTTGCACCTGCACCCATTTGCAGTGGGTGCCGGGCATCACGTAACACTCCGCGGGCATCAGTTGCCAGGCGCCCAGCAGCTGCGTTTCTTCACCGCGCATTACGTCGTAATCTGTAGCCTGCGCCACTTTCAGCCCCGGCACGATCCACACTTTTTCCGCCACCTCATATAACTGACCGTTGAGCGCCTCCAGCGCTAGCGGGCAGGCCAGATAAGGCACCGGTTGCCAACCGGCATCGCTGCCGATCATGCCCGCCATCACCACCGGCAGCGCGGGGTCGCCGCGCCACGGCGCCAGCTGCTGCTGAAATACCGCTTCGGCGCGCTGCCCGTTCAGACGCGTGACGCCGCAGGGCAGTTTCAGCTTGTCGATGCATTCGCCATCACGCATCCGCCATGCCCGCAGCTGGGTGGAGCCCCAATCGACGGCAATATACTCGTTCATGATTACCCCTTACCCGCGTGAGGTATGACGTTTGCCAATCGGCAGCGGCGGCGGCGTTGGGCGGCTTTCACGCTCGCGGGTAATCATCTCCAGAGCCTGCTCGCGGCTCATGCTGCTGGCCGGGGTCAGTAACGTCACCACAACCGAAGCCACCAGGCTCGTCAGCACCGCCGGAATACACGGGTTGCCCCAGAACGCCAGCCAGTCGCTATCCACCAGCACCGCAACCGATGCCCCGGCGCCGCCGGCCAGCGCGGCGACCGCGCCCTGCCAGTTAAAGCGTGTCCAGAAACGGCCAAGCATGGTGCAGATAAACATCCCGGACATAATCATTGAGATCATTTTGGTGATGTAGCTGATGATGTCGTTGGAGGTCAGGGCAAACAGCAGCGCCAGCGCAATCACCAGAACCAGGAAGATCCGCGACAGGCGAATCGCTTTCTCCGGCGCGGGCATATGGCCGGTCACCAGGGTGTAGAGGTCGCGCAGCATAATGGACACCGCGGCGATGGCATCAGAGCTGCCGGAAGACATATTGGCCGACATGCCGGCAATCAGGATCGCCATCGCCAGCACCGGCGGCAGCACCTGGGTGGCAAACAAGAAGGCGAAGCCGCTGTTTTCCAGCTGCGGGTTCATGGTCCATACCGCCATACCGATGATCGCCGGCAGGAAGGAGAAGCCCAGATACAGCAGGCCGGTAATGGTAAAGGACTGGCGCACCGAGGAGACGGTCTTCGCCGAGTAAATACGCTGGCGATAAGAAGGCGTCGCCAGCACGCCGACGCCGATCACCATCGCCAATGATAGCGCCGGCAGCACGCCTAATTTATCGACCGCGAACAGGCTTTGCGCCGCCGGATCGACGGCCTGCTGAATATGGCTCCAGCCGCCAACGTGATGAACCGCCAGTATCGCCATTAAAATAAAGCCCACGAACAGCACGATCGATTGAATGGTATCGATCCACACCACCGCGGAATAGCCGCCGATACCGACATAAACCACAAAAGCCAGCGCGATAATAATTTTCGCGACATTAATATCAATGCCGCTGGCCCACGCCAGATATAATCCGCCGCCTAATATATGCGCCCCCAGCCAGCCGATAGAGGCAATAAAAATAAGTATCGCGACGAGGTTTTTAATAATTTTACTGCCGCCGGTGTAATACGACATTTCTTCACTCATGGTCATGAAGCGAAGTTTACGTACCGGTGCAAATAACCATGCCACCAGCAGGATCCCCACCGCGCCGCCGAGGCCGTAAAGCATCCCGGCCCAGCCGTTGCTGTAGCCAAAGCCGACGGCGCCGACGCTGGAGCCGGTCCCCACCATGGTGCCGACCGTCGAACCGAGAGTGAGGATCATCGGCAGCGAACGACCGCCAAGTAAAAAGTCTTCGCCGGTTTTCTGTTTGCGCGAAACGTACCAGCCTAAGGTAATCATCGCGCAGGCATAAACGGAAAACCAAATCATAAATGACATATTATTCATGGCTCACATCCAGACGTAATAAATAATATTCGTGCCGCTGAATATTATGAGTTAACAGGAACCATGCCTGAAAAAAGGCATAGCGAACCCAGTGGCACCGATTTATTTATTCACTCTGGTGCCGATATCACACTTTTTTGATGCTCCCTCCCGCAAAGGGAGGGATTTATTTTAGGTTTCGAGCGTTATTGTCGCGCAGCGTTAAAACAGGTCACATCCACTTCGACTTTACAATCCACCACCAGGTCCGCTACGCAGCAGATGCGGGCAGGCGGGTTGTCGCCAAAGAACTCGCGAAATACCTTATTGAACGACTGAAAATAGCGCGCATCGGTGAGGATCACTTTAACATGCACCACGTCGGCCAGGGTGTAGCCCGCTTCGGTCATGATATCTACGCAGTTCTGAATCGCCAGACGCGACTGGTCGACAATCCCGCCTTCCACGACTTCGCCATTTTTCATCGGCGTCTGGCCGGAAACGTACAGCCAGCCTCCCGCTTCCACCGCCCGCGCGAACGGCAGGTGCTGCCCGCCGGTACCGGTACCACCTTCTACGCCATAACGCTTGATACTCATACTCAACTCCTTAGTCCATCCGACGACGCAGGAAACGCCCTGCCCGTCCGGTAATTTTCTTATCACTGCCGTAGCTCATCACGCCGTTGACCATCACCGCCTCAATGCCGTCCGCCGGTCGTTTCGGGTCGGAGAAACTGGCGACATCGCGCACCGTCTGCGGGTCAAACAGCACCAGGTCGGCAAAGTAGCCAATTTTCACCAGCCCGCGATCCGCCAGCTGGAAGCGCGCCGCCGACAGCCCGGTCATCTTGTGTACCGCGGTAGTCAGCGGGAATAGCTGCTCGTCGCGGCTATAGTGGCCGAGCACCCGCGGGAAGGCGCCCCACAGGCGCGGATGCGGCATCGGATCGTTCGGCAGCCCGTCAGAGCCAATCATGGTGACCGGATAGCGCATCACCCGCTGTACGTCCTGCTCATCCATGTTGTGATAAATAGCGCCCGCCGGCATCAGCCGCGCCGCGGCGTCGTGCAGGCTCACCTGCCACTCATCGGCGATCTGCTGCAGCGTTTTCCCCGCCTGCTCCGGCTGCGCTTCGGACCAGGTAATCACGATATCAAACTCGTCGGTCACCTGTTTCATATCCAGCGTCGATGAGCTGGCGGAGTAGGGATAACAGTCGCAGGCGATATCCTGCTGCTGGCGCATCTCATCGAAAAAGGCTAGCGTCTCTTTGGTACGCCCCCAGTTTTTTGCCCCGGCGCACTTGTGGTGCGAAACCACCACCGGCACGTTGCCGTGACGGCCAATACGGAAGGCTTCGTCCAGCGCCTCGAGAATCGGCTCAAACTCTGAACGTAAATGGGTGGTATAGACGCCCTTCCCGGCCGCCAGCTCTTCCGCCAGCGCCATCACCTCCTCGGTGGTCGACTGGAAGGCGCTGGCGTAGGCCAGCCCGGTACTGAGCCCTAATGCTCCCTGGCGCAGCGCATCGCGTAGCTGTACGCGCATGCCGGCGATTTCCGTCTCGTTCGCCGGACGAAACAGATCGTCCATATGGTTATTGCGCAGCGCGGTGTGACCGATTAACGTACCGACATTCAGCGACGGTCGCGCCGCCTCCACCGCATGGGCATAAGCCTCCACGGTGGGATAGATAAAGTGTTGCTGCTCGCCGAGGAGATTCATCGGGTCCGGCACTTCCCCCCGCATGGTGGCGGTCGCCGCACTGATCCCGCAGTTGCCGACGATCACCGTCGTCACCCCCTGGCTGAGCTTCGGCAAGTACTCCGGCATGCGGATCACGTTGATATCATCATGGGTATGCACATCAATAAAGCCCGGCGCCAGTACCCGCCCCTGGCCATCAATCACCTGCTCCGCCGCAACGTCCAGCGCCGGGGCGATAGCCATAATTCGATCGCCCTTCACCGCCACATCAGCACGGTATTGCGGCCCGCCGCTCCCGTCGATCACCGTGACGTTTTTGAAAAGCCAGTCAACTTTCATAGCAATTACTCCCTTTCGACATGCCGATAAGTTAACCATTTACAAGCGCAAAAAACAGTGGAAAACTAAGCAAAAATCAGATCGTTTTGTGATACTTTTATTCAAAACGAATAACATTTTTATATTAAAAATATATTTATCAAATAGTTATAAATGATACCCAGCGACTAACCGATTATAAACCCTGAAAGGATAGTGTTATGAAATACCATTCAGCACCGCTCATCCCGCACAAATCCGCCCTCATGTCCGCGCCGGCTAATCTGCTGGCGGAAGAGGTCTGTCTACCCGCCGCGCTGCTAAAAAAGTCGGCGCTGGAAAATAATATTTCATGGATGCAGCGCTACGCCGACGCCCGCGGCGTATCGCTGGCGCCGCATGGTAAAACGACAATGACGCCATGGATATTTCAGGCGCAGCAGCGAGCGGGGGCGTGGGGGATCGGCGTGGGCAGCGCCTGGCAGGCTAGCGCGGCAATGGCCAGCGGCATCCAACGCGTCCTGATGGTTAATCAGCTGGTCGGCAAAGCCAATATGCAGGTGGTCGCGCAGCTAAAAGCCCACTATCGGGCGGTGGATTTTATCTGCTGCGTCGATAGCGAGGTCAACGTGCGCGCCCTCTCCACATTCTTCGCAGACCAGGGACAAACGCTGGATGTGCTGATTGAACTTGGCGTGCCTGGCGGGCGCTGCGGCTGTCGTAGCGTCAATGACGCGCTGGCGCTGGCGCAGCGGGTAAGCGACCTGCCGGGGTTACGGCTACGCGGACTGGAACTGTATGAAGGGGTGCTGCACGGCGACGATCCGCAGCCGCAGGTGGAAGCGCTGTTACAGCAGGCCGCGGCGCTTGCCTGCCGCATGGAGCCGCTGGTTGACGGCGAATTTATTCTCACCGGCGCGGGCACCGTCTGGTATGACGTGGTATGCAACATCTGGCTGGCGGCGGCAAAACCGCGCCGCTGCCGTATCGTCATCCGCCCTGGCTGTTATATCACCCACGATCGCGGGATCTACGATCTCGCCCAACAAGCGCTGATCGCCCGCGATCCGATTGCCTGCGATCTCGCCGGCGATCTCACTTCAGCGCTGGAGCTGATGGCGATGGTGCAATCGGTGCCGGAGGCGGATCGCGCGGTAGTGAATTTCGGCAAGCGCGACTGCGCTTTCGACGCCGGGCTGCCGCAGCCGATCGCCCATTATCGTAATGGCCAGCAGTTAGCGCTGCGCGCGGAGTCGATCGTCAGCACCGGCATCATGGATCAGCACTGTATGCTGCGCCTGGCGCCGGGCAGCGATGTGCAGGTCGGCGATATTCTGCTGTTCGGCACCTCGCACCCGTGTCTGACCTTTGATAAGTGGAAGACGTTGCTGCTGGTCGATGACGACTACAACGTGCTGGACGAGCTCGACACGCTGTTTTGACAGGCATCCCGGGTGGCGGCGCTTCGCGCCTTACCCGGGCTACACAACCCGCGATGTTCGGTAGCCCGGCTAAGCGTAGCGCAAGCCGGGGTATGTCCCGGGGCGGCGATTCGCGCCTTACCCGGGCTACACAACCCGCGACGTTCGGTAGCCCGGCTAAGCGTAGGAAAACCGGGGGATGTCCCGGCGGCGGCGCTCCGCGCCTTACCCGCCCTGGCGCAAGGCGCAAATCTCATCATGCAATGAACGACTGATAATGACCCCCTGCCGTTCACTCTGCTGGCGGCAGGCAAAACGCCGCTCGCCCGGCAGCCGCGCCCCTTGTTCCTGCATACCCATGAACAGCGTTTCGGCGCGCGCCAGCTGCTCTGGTGCCTGCGCGCCGAGAAAACGCTGCGGATCCAGCGCCAGAATCAGCTCGCCGCCGTAGGGGAGACCGCCCGCGCCGTTATCCCACGCCAGCGATTCGGCGCTGGTCATATCGCCGATAAGCGGCCCGGCCAACAGCTCAACCATTGCCGCCAGCGCCGAGCCCTTATGGCCGCCGAAAGTCAACATCGCGCCGTTCAGCACCTCTGCGGCATCGGTCGTTGGCTGTCCCTGATTGTCGATTCCCCAGCCTTCCGGTAGCGCTTTGCCGGCGCGCTGATGCAGCTGGATCTCGCCGCGCGCCGCGGCGCTGGTCGCCATATCAACAATAAACGGCGGCTTATCCTGCCGCGGCCAGCCGAAGGCGATGGGGTTGGTGCCGAACAGCGGACGTGTGCCGCCCGCCGGGGCGACCCAGGCGTGGCTTGGCGTACAGGCCAGCCCTACCAGCCCTGCCTCGGTCAACGGCTCAATATCGGCAAACAGCGCGGAAAAATGAACGCAGCGATTAATTGCCAGCGCCGCAATGCCATTGTGGCGCGCCTTCTCCAGCAGCAGCGGCAGCGCGCGCTCGTAGGCCAGCAGTGAAAAAGCGCCCCCGGCGTCCGCCCGCGCAATCCCCGGCGCCTGGTCATGGATCTGCGGCTCGGCATCGGGCGATACCTTACCTTTGCGCAGGGTATCGACAATGCCCAACAGCCGCCACAGGCCGTGGGAAGCGCAGCCGTCGCGCTCCCCGGCGGTCACATTGCGGGCAATCGCCGCCGCGTGGTCGGCGCTAAATCCATTGGCGCTGAGTACCTCCAGCGCCAGGTCATAAGCTTCAGGTAACGATAGAGTTACCGACTCCATACTGTTCTCCTTTACTCTTCTTCGTCTCCGCTAAAGTTAGCCTGCGGCAGGCAGCTGCGCGCGCCCCAGTAGTAAATCCCCAACGACATCGCCGCCATCCGGGAGGTGAACGGCGCGCGGCTGATTGCCCGCCCCTCCGCGCACAGCGTGCTGTTTGAAACCGCCGATGGCGGCGGCGTGGTTTACTGGCAGAAACTGATCCTCTGCTGCAGCGCGGGCGGCCTGCAGGCGGTGGCGGATACGATGAACCAGGCCGGAGGCGACGTGACGAATATCATTGAGCAAGCGCTGCTCCCGCCGCTGGCAGCGCTTCGCCGACGCCATAAACCGCGCCTTCCGGCTGGCGGAGTCGTTGAAAAACGCGGCGACGCCGGAGAGCCTGCTGTGCCGCTGCGAGGATGTGCGCTGCGGCGACGTGGCTGCCGCCGACGACTGGCTGCAGGCCAAACTGACCCAGCGCTGCGGAATGGGCGCCTGTCAGGGGCGCACCTGCGCCGCCAGCGCCCGCTGGCTGTATGGCTGGCCGCTGCAGCAGCCGAGAGAGCCGCTGTCCCCCGCCCGCGCGGAAACGCTTATTGCCCTCGCCAGGCTGAGCGCCGAGCCGTAACCGCTACTCTTCTTCATCACCGCGCCCGGCAGGGACGCCAAGCGCAATAAACTCCTCCAGCAGGGAGGTCAGTTGCTGCAGCTTTTCCGTGGTGAACTGGGCCTCCAGCAGGCGATAGGTTTCTTCCACCTCCGCCTGGGCGCTTTCGTACAGCGCAGTTCCGGCAGGCGTCAGCGAGACGTACAGCTTGCGCTGATCGTTAACTGGCTTTAAGCGCAGCACCAGCCCATCCCGCTCCATGCGCGTCAAAATCCCGGTCAGGCTGGGGCGCAGGATACAGGCGCGAAAGGCCAGATCGTGAAAGTCCATCGACGGACGTTCGGCGAGAATTCGCACGATCCGCCACTGCTGTTCGGTGAGATTGTGCCGTTTGACGATCGGTCGAAAGTAGGCCATCGCCGCTTCACGCGCCTGCAACAAGGCAATGGTTAATGAATCATGCATAGTATCCCCTCAACAGCCTCACCAAAAACTTATTAATAACTTAATAATTAGCGTTAATCCTGCCATGTACAACCGGTTTCTGCACCTGAAAAGTACCAGTCTTTTCCTGAAAAATATTCAAATTATTGATTTAAAACAAATAAGTAATTGCTATGTAAATATTGTGTTAATCCGATCACAAAACATTCACTTCCAGTTGCTAAACCTCAGCGCAAAGCATAAAAGATGATCATTAACATATTAATGAAATCCCTTGGAATCCAAAATCAGTCCCAGAGGAGTGGTGAATGAAAGGTACCATCTTCGCCGTTGCGCTCAATCATCGCAGCCAGCTCGACGCCTGGCGCGAAGCGTTTCAACAGGCCCCCTACAAGACGCCGCCGAAAACCGCGGTCTGGTTCATCAAACCGCGCAATACCGTGATTGGCGATGGCGAAGCCATTCCCCATCCGCAGGGCGAGACCGTACAAAGCGGCGCGACGGTGGCGCTGATTGTCGGCAAAACCGCGCGTAAGGTAGCGGCGGAAGAGGCGGCGCACTATATCGCCGGCTACGCGCTGGCTAACGATGTTAGCCTGCCGGAAGAGAGTTTTTATCGCCCGGCGATCAAAGCCAAATGCCGCGATGGCTTCTGCCCCATCGGCGCGCTATCGGCGGTACGCAACGTCGACGATCTAACCATCATCACCGAAATTAACGGCCGCGAGGCGGATAGCTGGAATACCGGCGATCTGCAGCGAAATGCCGCGCAGCTGCTTAGCGCCTTAAGCGAGTTCGCCACCCTCAATCCCGGCGACGCGATCCTTATCGGCACGCCCCACTCTCGCGTCACGCTGCGCCCCGGCGACCGCGTACGAATTCTCGCCGACGGTTTCCCGGCGCTCGAAAACCCGGTTGTCGCAGAAGGAGAGCTGGCATGAAACAGGCACGTATTGAATGGCAGGGACAGGTACGCGACGTGCTGGTCGATGAACGCGACCAGGTGCGCCTGCCCGATGGCACGGTATTGAAAGAAGGCAAATTCCGCTGGCTGCCGCCCGCCGACGGCACGCTGTTCGCGCTGGGGCTGAATTACGCCGACCACGCCAGCGAGCTGGAGTTTAAACCGCCAACCGAGCCTTTGGTATTCATCAAAGCGCCGAACACTTTTATTGGCCACCAGCAGCAGTCGGTACGCCCGGATAACGTCGAATACATGCACTACGAAGCCGAACTGGTGGTAGTGATCGGGAAAACCGCGCGCCGCGTCAGCGAAGCCGAGGCCATGGATTATGTCGCTGGCTATACCGTGTGCAACGACTACGCGATCCGCGACTATCTGGAAAACTACTACCGCCCGAACCTGCGG
This sequence comes from Klebsiella sp. K47, assembly GCF_051858335.1. Taxonomy (NCBI): domain Bacteria; kingdom Pseudomonadati; phylum Pseudomonadota; class Gammaproteobacteria; order Enterobacterales; family Enterobacteriaceae; genus Klebsiella; species Klebsiella sp. K47. The sequence goes on along the minus strand of NZ_JBPYUI010000013.1, from coordinate 44,219 downwards.
GTGAAAAGCCGCGATACCCTGACGCCGATTGGCCCGTGGATCGTCGCCAAAGAGGCGATCCCGGATCCGCATAATCTGGCCCTGCGCACCTGGGTCAACGGCGAACTGCGCCAGCAGGGCACCACCGCCGATCTGATCTTCAGCATCCCGTTCCTCATCGCTTATTTAAGCGAATTTATGACCCTGCAACCGGGCGACATGATCGCCACCGGCACGCCGAAAGGGCTATCCGATGTGGTGCCGGGCGACGAGGTAATCGTTGAAGTCGAGGGCGTGGGCCGCCTGGTCAACCATATCATCAGCCAGCAAGCGTATGAGGAGACACTGTCATGAAAAAGATTAACCATTGGATCAACGGTAAAAACGTTGCCGGCGCAGACTATTTTCATACCACCAACCCGGCCACCGGCGAGGTACTGGCTGAAGTCGCCTCCGGCGGCGAAGCCGAAATCAACCAGGCGGTAGCGGCGGCGAAAGAGGCCTTCCCGAAGTGGGCTAACCTGCCGATGAAAGAGCGCGCGCGGCTGATGCGCCGCCTGGGGGATCTGATCGATCAGAACGTCCCGGAGATCGCGGCGATGGAAACCGCCGATACCGGCCTGCCTATCCACCAGACCAAAAACGTGCTGATCCCGCGGGCGTCGCATAACTTCGAATTTTTCGCCGAAGTATGCCAGCAGATGAACGGCAAGACCTATCCGGTCGATGACAAGATGCTCAACTACACCCTCGTGCAGCCGGTTGGCGTCTGCGCGCTGGTGTCGCCGTGGAACGTGCCGTTTATGACCGCCACCTGGAAGGTGGCGCCGTGCCTGGCGCTGGGAAATACCGCGGTGCTGAAAATGTCCGAGCTGTCGCCGCTGACCGCCGATCGTCTGGGCGAGCTGGCGCTGGAGGCCGGGATCCCGGCTGGCGTGCTCAACGTGGTGCAGGGCTATGGCGCCACCGCTGGCGACGCGCTGGTACGCCATCATGATGTGCGCGCCGTCTCCTTCACCGGCGGCACCGCCACCGGCCGCAACATCATGAAGAACGCCGGCCTGAAAAAGTACTCCATGGAGCTTGGCGGAAAATCGCCGGTGCTGATTTTTGAAGACGCCGATATCGAGCGCGCGCTCGACGCCGCGCTGTTCACCATATTCTCGATCAACGGCGAACGCTGCACCGCCGGTTCGCGCATTTTCATTCAGCAGAGTATTTATCCGGAGTTCGTTAAGCGTTTCGCCGAGCGCGCCAACCGCCTGCGCGTAGGCGATCCGACCGATCCGAATACCCAGGTCGGCGCGCTGATTAGCAAGCAGCACTGGGAGAAAGTGTCCGGCTACATTCGCCTCGGCATTGAAGAGGGCGCCACCCTGCTGGCCGGCGGCGCGGATAAACCGTCCGACCTGCCGGCGCATCTGAAATCCGGCAACTTCCTGCGCCCGACTGTACTGGCGGATGTCGATAACCGCATGCGCGTCGCCCAGGAAGAGATTTTTGGCCCGGTCGCCTGCCTGCTGCCGTTCAAAGACGAAGCGGAAGGGCTGCGCCTGGCGAACGATGTGGAATACGGCCTGGCGTCGTATATCTGGACCCAGGACGTCAGCAAAGTGCTGCGTCTGGCACGCGGTATTGAAGCCGGGATGGTGTTCGTCAACACCCAGAACGTGCGCGACCTGCGCCAGCCGTTCGGCGGCGTGAAGGCCTCCGGCACCGGCCGCGAAGGCGGCGAATACAGCTTTGAAGTATTCGCCGAAATGAAAAACGTCTGCATCTCGATGGGCGACCATCCGATCCCGAAATGGGGAGTCTGATATGGGTAAGTTAGCGTTAGCAGCAAAAATCACTCACGTGCCGTCGATGTATCTGTCTGAGCTGCCGGGGAAAAACCACGGCTGCCGTCAGGGCGCTATCGACGGGCATAAAGAAATCGGCAAGCGCTGCCGTGAAATGGGCGTCGATACCATCATCGTGTTCGATACCCACTGGCTGGTCAACAGCGCCTACCACATCAACTGTGCCGACCATTTTCAGGGCGTCTACACCAGTAACGAACTGCCGCATTTTATTCGCGACATGACCTACGACTACGACGGCAACCCGGAGTTGGGTCACCTGATTGCCGACGAGGCCGTCAAGCTTGGCGTACGCGCCAAAGCGCACAATATTCCGAGCCTGAAGCTGGAGTACGGCACCCTGGTGCCGATGCGTTACATGAATAGCGATAAGCATTTCAAAGTGGTGTCCATTTCCGCCTTCTGTACCGTTCACGATTTTGCCGACAGCCGCAAGCTGGGCGAGGCCATCCTCAAGGCCATCGACAAATATGACGGCACCGTAGCGGTGCTGGCCAGCGGTTCGCTGTCGCATCGCTTTATCGACGACCAGCGCGCCGAAGAGGGGATGAACAGCTATACCCGCGAGTTTGATCATCAGATGGATGAGCGCGTGGTGAAGCTATGGCGCGAAGGCAAATTCAAAGAGTTCTGCACCATGCTGCCGGAGTACGCCGACTACTGTTACGGCGAAGGCAACATGCACGACACGGTGATGCTGCTCGGCCTGCTGGGTTGGGATAAATACGACGGTAAGGTGGAGTTTATCACCGAGCTATTCGCCAGCTCCGGTACCGGCCAGGTTAACGCCGTGTTCCCGTTGCCGGCGCAGGCGTAAGGAGGCCGTATGCCGCATTTTATCGCCGAGTGTAGCGACAATATCCGCGAACAGGCCGATTTACCGGGCCTGTTCGCCAAAGTCAACGAGGCGCTGGCCGCCACCGGTATCTTTCCGATTGGCGGCATTCGTAGCCGCGCCCACTGGCTCGATACCTGGCAGATGGCCGACGGCAAGCATGATTACGCCTTCGTGCATATGACCCTGAAGATCGGCGCCGGGCGCAGCCTTGAGAGCCGTCAGGAGGTGGGCGAAATGCTTTTCGCGCTGATCAAAGCCCACTTTGCCGCGCTGATGGAGAGCCGCTATCTGGCGCTGTCGTTCGCCATGGAAGAACTCGACCCGACGCTGAACTACAAACAGAACAACGTGCACGCGTTATTTAAATAATGTGCAAATTGCCCGGTGGCGCTGCGCTTACCGGGCCTACAACGGCCATGAATTTGTAGGCCGGATAAGCAAAGCGCCATCCGGCAATGCAATGCCACAGGAATCTCTATGCTCGATAAACAGACCCGTACCCTGATTGCCCAGCGGCTGAACCAGGCCGAAAAACAGCGTGAACAGATCCGCGCGATCTCGCTGGATTATCCGTCGATCACCATTGAGGACGCCTACGCCGTCCAGCGCGAGTGGGTCGAGATGAAGATCGCCGAAGGCCGCGTGCTCAAAGGCCACAAGATCGGCCTGACCTCTAAAGCGATGCAGGCCAGTTCGCAGATCAGCGAGCCGGACTACGGCGCGCTGCTCGACGATATGTTCTTTCACGACGGCAGCGATATTCCCACCGACCGCTTTATCGTGCCGCGTATTGAAGTCGAGCTGGCCTTCGTGCTGGCCAAACCGCTGCGCGGCCCGAACTGCACGCTGTTTGATGTCTACAACGCCACCGACTACGTTATCCCGGCGCTGGAGCTTATCGACGCGCGTTGCCACAACATCGACCCGGAAACCCAGCGTCCGCGCAAAGTGTTCGACACTATCTCCGATAACGCCGCCAACGCCGGGGTGATCCTCGGCGGCCGGCCGATTAAACCGGACGAGCTCGACCTGCGCTGGATCTCCGCCCTGCTGTATCGCAACGGCGTGATTGAAGAGACCGGCGTCGCCGCGGGCGTACTCAATCATCCGGCCAACGGCGTGGCCTGGCTGGCCAACAAACTGGCACCATACGATGTCCAGCTCGAAGCCGGGCAGATTATCCTCGGCGGCTCCTTCACCCGCCCGGTCCCGGCGCGCAAGGGCGATACCTTCCACGTCGACTACGGCAACATGGGCGCCATCAGCTGCCGCTTTGTTTGAGGAGAGCAACATGAACAACACATTTAAAGAGGCGCTCAAGGCCGGGCGTCCGCAAATCGGCCTGTGGCTTGGGCTGTGCAGCAGCTACAGCGCCGAACTGCTGGCCGGCGCGGGCTTCGACTGGCTGCTGATCGACGGCGAACACGCGCCCAACAATGTACAAACGGTGCTGACCCAGCTTCAGGCCATTGCGCCCTACCCCAGCCAGCCGGTGGTGCGTCCGTCGTGGAACGATCCGGTACAAATTAAACAACTGCTGGACGTCGGCGCGCAAACCCTGCTGGTGCCGATGGTGCAGAACGCCGAAGAAGCGCGGCTGGCGGTCAGAGCCACCCGCTACCCGCCTGCCGGCATTCGCGGCGTCGGCAGCGCGCTGGCCCGCGCCTCGCGCTGGAATCGTGTCCCGGACTATATCCACCGGGCCAATGACGCCATGTGCGTACTGGTGCAGATTGAGACCCGCGAAGCGCTGAAAAATCTGCCGCAGATCCTCGATGTCGAAGGGGTGGATGGCGTGTTTATCGGCCCGGCGGATCTCAGCGCTGATATGGGCCACGGCGGCAACCCACAACACCCGGAAGTGCAGGCCGCCATTGAAGATGCCATCCAGCAAATCCGCCAGGCCGGAAAGGCGCCGGGGATCCTGATGGCCAATGAACAGCTGGCGAAACGCTATCTCGAACTGGGCGCGCTGTTCGTCGCCGTCGGCGTCGATACCACCCTGCTGGCCCGCGGCGCAGAAGCGCTGGCGGCCCGTTTTACCCACACCGCAACCACCACAACCGATAACAATAAATCCGTCTATTGAACGGATAATGTGGAGCGCAACATGACTACCTCTACCCTGCAACACAATGATAATAAAGCCGTTGAAGTAGAAAACCGGGTGATCAAAAAGCTGTTCCGCCGCCTGATCACCTTCCTGTTTGTTCTCTTTGTTTTCTCATTTTTGGATCGCATTAATATCGGCTTCGCCGGCCTGACGATGGGCAAAGATCTCGGCCTGACCTCCACCATGTTCGGCCTGGCGGCGACGCTGTTCTACGTCACCTACGTGTTGTGCGGGATCCCCAGCAATATCATGCTGGCGAAAGTTGGCGCGCGCCGCTGGATCGCCGGGATCATGGTGGTCTGGGGGATCGCCTCGACCTGCACCATGTTCGCCACCAGCCCGCATACGCTGTACATCCTGCGCATGCTGGTCGGCATCGCCGAGGCCGGTTTTCTGCCGGGGATCCTCGTCTATCTGACCTGGTGGTTCCCGGCCTACCATCGCGCCCGCGCCAACGCCCTGTTTATGATCGCCATGCCGGTGACCATGATGCTCGGCTCGATACTTTCCGGCTATATCCTGGCGCTCGACGGCCTGTGGAACCTGAAAGGCTGGCAGTGGCTATTTCTGCTGGAAGGCCTGCCGTCGGTGGTGCTCGGCGTCGTCACCTGGTTCTTCCTCAACGACACGCCGGATAAAGCCAACTGGCTGGACAACGAAGAGAAACAGGCGCTGAAGGCGATGATCGATCGCGAACGGGAACATGCGGCGATCGTCCCGGCTTCGCCGCGTTCCACGCTGCGCGAAGTACTGACGCCAGCGGTGTTGATGTATACCCTCGCCTACTTCTGCCTGACCAATACCCTCAGCGCCATTAATATCTGGACGCCGCAGATCCTGCAGAGCTTCAACACCGGCAGTAGCAACATCATGATTGGCCTGCTGGCGGCGATCCCGCAGTTCTGCACCATTTTCGGCATGATCTGGTGGAGCCGCCGCTCCGACCGGCGCAAAGAGCGCAAGATGCATACCATCCTGCCCTACCTGTTCGCCGCGGCGGGTTGGCTGCTGGCTTCGGCAACGCACCACAGCCTGATCCAACTGATCGGCATTATTATGGCTTCGGTGGGATCCTTTACCGCGATGGCCATTTTCTGGACCACCCCGGATCGGGTGATCAGCCTGCAATCGCGCGCGGTGGCGCTGGCGGTGATCAACGCCATCGGCAACGTCGGCTCTGCCGTCAGCCCGCTGTTGATCGGCATTTTGCGCGATACCACCGGCAGCTTTAGCTCCGGGCTGTGGTTTGTCGCCGGGTTGTTGATCGTCGGCGCGCTGGTGCTCACCCGCATTCCGATGAGCCAGCGCGAGGACGCCGCCGCCGCGCCGGGCTTAGCGGCGCAAAAAGGCCACTAAGGAGCGGGTATGTGCCAGCATTCAATCGCCAACATCGACATCAATAAAGATTACGACGAGAGTCTGGGCACCGAAGAGGTGCACTATCAGTCGTTTGCCCGCATGGCGGCCTTTTTTGGCCGCGACATGCAGGCGCATCGCCACGACCGCTATTTCCAGATGCACTACCTTGATACCGGACAGATTGAGCTGCAGCTTGATGACCACCGCTATTCGGTGCAGGCGCCGCTGTTTGTGATAACGCCGCCCTCGGTGCCGCACGCCTTTATTACCGAGTCCGATAGCGATGGTCACGTGTTGACGGTGCACGAAGAACTTATCTGGCCGCTGCTGGAGGTGCTTTATCCCGGCACGCGGGAGACCTTCGGCCTGCCGGGGATCTGCCTGTCGCTGGCGGATAAACCCGACGAGCTGGCGGCGCTGGCGCACTACTGGCAGCTGATTCGCCGGGAGTCCACCGCCCAGCTGCCGGGGCGGGAGCATACCCTGGCGCTGCTGGCGCAGGCGGTATTTACCCTGCTGCTGCGCAACGCCAGGCTCGACGATCATGCCGCCAGCGGGATGCGCGGCGAGCTGAAGCTATTCCAGCGCTTTAACCAGATGATCGACAGCCACTACCATCAGCACTGGACGGTACCGGATTACGCCAGGGAGCTGCATCTGACCGAATCGCGGCTGACCGATATCTGCCGCCGCTTCGCCAACCGTTCGCCGAAGCGGCTGATATTCGACCGCCAGCTGCGCGAGGCGAAGCGGCTGCTGCTGTTTTCTGATAGCGCGGTTAATGAGATAGCCTGGCAGCTGGGGTTTAAAGACCCTGCCTATTTTGCGCGCTTTTTTAGCCGCCAGGTCGGCTGCTCGCCCAGCAGCTACCGGGCGCAAAAAGTACCTGTATCGTAATACCCCGGCGGCGCTGCGCTTGCCTGGGCTATAGACCGTAGGGCGGGTCAGCGCCGCGCCAGCCGGTAAAAGTTGCAGAGATCACAAAATTCACTCCCGCCTGAAAAGTACCCGCCGTTGTCGCAAACGTCCCTTCACGACAAGCGCCATAACCGCTTCAATTAAACAACAAAAACAAAACATATATTTAACATCATTATTCCGATAAATACTGAAGAGGCCCCTATGAAACCTGAAGATTTCCGCGCCGACGCGAAACGCCCGTTAACTGGCGAAGAGTATTTAAAAAGCCTGCAGGATGGCCGCGAAATTTATATCTACGGCGAGCGCGTGAAAGACGTCACCACGCATCCGGCCTTCCGTAATGCCGCGGCCTCCGTCGCTCAGCTGTACGATGCGCTGCACAAACCGGAGATGCAGGATTCCCTGTGCTGGGGCACCGATACCGGCAGCGGCGGCTACACCCATAAATTCTTCCGCGTGGCGAAAAGCGCCGACGATCTGCGCCAGCAGCGCGACGCCATCGCCGAATGGTCGCGCTTAAGCTACGGCTGGATGGGCCGCACCCCAGACTACAAAGCCGCCTTCGGCTGCGCGCTGGGCGCCAACCCGGCGTTTTACGGCCAGTTCGAGCAGAACGCCCGCAACTGGTACACCCGCATTCAGGAAACCGGCCTGTACTTTAACCACGCTATCGTCAACCCGCCGATTGACCGCCACAAGCCAGCTGATGAAGTGAAGGATGTCTACATCAAGCTGGAAAAAGAGACCGATGCCGGGATCATCGTCAGCGGCGCGAAAGTGGTCGCCACCAACTCGGCGCTGACCCACTACAACATGATCGGCTTCGGCTCCGCACAGGTGATGGGCGAGAACCCGGACTTCGCGCTGATGTTCGTCGCGCCGATGGATGCCGAAGGCGTCAAGCTTATCTCCCGCGCCTCCTATGAGATGGTCGCCGGCGCGACCGGATCGCCGTACGACTATCCGCTTTCCAGCCGTTTCGACGAGAACGACGCGATTCTGGTAATGGATAAGGTGCTGATCCCATGGGAGAACGTACTAATTTATCGCGACTTTGACCGCTGCCGTCGCTGGACCATGGAAGGCGGTTTTGCCCGCATGTACCCCCTGCAGGCCTGCGTGCGTCTGGCGGTAAAACTGGACTTTATCACCGCCCTGCTGAAACGCTCTCTGGAATGTACCGGCACCCTCGAATTCCGCGGCGTGCAGGCCGACCTTGGCGAAGTGGTGGCGTGGCGCAATATGTTCTGGGCGTTAAGCGATTCTATGTGCTCGGAAGCGACGCCGTGGGTCAACGGCGCATGGCTGCCGGATCACGCCGCGCTGCAGACCTATCGCGTGATGGCCCCGATGGCCTACGCCAAGATCAAGAACATCATCGAGCGCAACGTCACCAGCGGCCTGATTTATCTGCCGTCCAGCGCCCGCGATCTGAACAACCCGCAGATCGATCAGTATCTGGCGAAGTACGTGCGCGGCTCCAACGGTATGGATCACGTTGAACGTATCAAGATCCTCAAACTGATGTGGGACGCCATCGGCAGCGAATTTGGCGGCCGCCATGAACTGTATGAGATCAACTACTCCGGTAGCCAGGATGAAATTCGCCTGCAGTGTCTGCGCCAGGCGCAGAGCTCCGGCAATATGGACAAAATGATGGCGATGGTTGACCGCTGCCTGTCCGAGTACGACCAGAACGGCTGGACGGTGCCGCATCTGCACAATAACGCTGATATCAACATGTTGGATAAGCTGCTGAAGTAATTCACAGCGGGAGGTCATAATGCAATTAGATGAACAGCGCCTGCGTTTTCGCGATGCCATGGCCAGCCTGTCGGCGGCGGTTAACGTTGTCACCACCGCAGGCGAAGCCGGCCGCTGCGGCATTACCGCCACGGCGGTGTGCTCGGTGACGGATACGCCGCCATCGGTAATGGTTTGTATCAACGCCAACAGCGCGATGAACCCGGTGTTTCAGGGTAACGGCAAGTTGTGCATCAACGTGCTGAACCACGAACAGGAAATCATGGCCCGTCATTTCGCCGGGATGACCGGGGTGACGATGGAAGAGCGGTTTGCCCTCAGCGGCTGGCAGCAGGGCGCGCTCGGGCAGCCGGTGCTGAAGGGCTCGCTGGCCAGCCTCGAAGGCGAAATTAGCCAGGTGCAAACCATCGGTACCCACCTGGTGTATCTGGTGGAGATCCGCAATATTACCCTGAGCCCGCAAGGGCACGGCCTGATTTACTTTAAACGCCGTTTCCATCCGGTGATGATGGAAATGGAAGTGGCAGTCTAAAATCCGCGCCCAGGTTTACTTATCGCCCGATACGTAAACCTGGCGCTTAATATGCGTCATCTCCCCCGCCAGCCTTATTCAACAGCGCGACATGAAGCCCAATCAAAACGTCCACCGCCGCGGAAATTTTGTTCCCGGTAGTCAGCAGGTAATGTTAAGTGCCAGCCTTTTCGCCTGGCGGTACAGGCAATAACCGGAAATTGCGAATAATCTATAGCGTCATGAATAAATTGTTGTTTACCTATATTTGTTAAAAAAGCGTCTCCCCGATTCCAGATAGCTTTTTTTAACTTGATATTCCAGGTCTGATAGCTTTCACCAGCAATTGTATAACCTTCACCTTCAGGCGCTTTTTTGGTCCAGTCAATCTCGCCGCCATCGTATAAATATTGCCATACAGCATAGCGTTCAAGGGTAAACTGGCTGGGTAAAGTACTGACATTTTTAGAATCGATTTTATCGAGTAATTGCGGATTCGCTAACAGTAGCGCCATGGCTTTATGCATGTAACCCAACATAATATCGGGATGTTCGGGCACTCCCTCTTCTGCTTCAAACAAAGAGATATAAGCGAGATAGAGCGCATCATCACGCACTTTTTGACCGTTCGCCGCGGCGTTGGCGACGATTTTCGCCGCCCGATATTGTAAACTTCCCCAGGATTCCTCACCGCTAACAGGCCTGTAGCGATTATTGTATTTTTCTCCCGTCAGGTAGCCCTGAGCTGCATTTAAATCGTTAGCGTTTAACGCCGATTTAGCGCGCTGATGGTCGGATAAGGTCATTATATTGCGCCCCGTATTTCTGGCAATATAATACGACTGACGACAATCAGAAAGGATCATAACCATAATGACCATGGCAATAATTCTAAAAAAAATCTTATATATTCTCACCGTTAAGTCCTTTAATTTATTTATAAATATAATGTTTGGAAACTTGTCTCGGTTCGATGTATAGCAAAACGGTTACCCGACCTTTTTTATAAGTACGTTGCCAGGTTGAACAATTTGTTATTTTATTCAGATCTAATCTTTTATTATACCACTCCTGCTGTTTTGCAATGCAGGCGGAAAGACTTTGATAGAATTTCCCTTTTTCTGCAATGAACTCTTCTTTGATTGTCGCTGGCCCATATTCTCGATCAAGAACCTTAACTTCCTCATTATATAAGGCGAGTGCTTCCCGGCCATCATCAACTTTATAGGCCTGCTGACTGGAATCAACATCAGCGCTAACAAAAACACTTTTCAGCCCTTTATTCTTATCGAAATAAAGCTTCATCTCCTGATATTTCAACGCCCCCACTTCCTGGGGAGTCAGCGTTGAGATAATCAGATCCGGGTCTTTTCCGGCATAATTGATATCTGATACCTCCAGAGAATATAAAGGCGTGTTTCTGGCCTCATCGTAACTCATCCCCCAGCGCAAATTATAAGGGGCTGCCGGCTCATCAACAGCCTGATGTATCTCTCTTGCATGAGCATATGTTAAGTAAAAAGCACTGGCGATGATCATTATCTTTACAAATTTCATAACTCGAATTCCCTTTGTTAAACGCTATCCATACGACATGGCAAAGTCAGCATAATATCAAAATACCTCTACTTGAAATAAAGATAGTGATCTGCGGGTGATAAAAACCGTTATCCTCAGTTTGAAAGCATATCTTTGAGATGCGCAGAATAATATTGTGAGCTTAATCACACATTTACGCGCTCTCGTACTCATATCTAACCGCTTACCCCCGCAAGTAACCGCTTAACCCCCTATACAACCACTCACCGATTTACCCAACTTTACGCGCGCGCTGTTCTGGCAAGATCGGAGGCAGCCTAGCTAATCAATACCTCCATCAACCCTTACTTAAAACCAGACGGCTTCGGCCAATTATTCATCTAATTAACGCCAGGTTTTACTATGGATACCAAAAAACTATTCAAGCACATACCCTGGGTGATTCTTGGAATCATCGGGGCATTTTGCCTCTCAGTCGTCGCCCTGCGCCGCGGTGAGCACGTCAGCGCCCTGTGGATCGTCGTCGCATCGGTTTCTGTGTACCTCGTCGCCTACCGTTATTACAGCCTGTACATCGCGCAGAAGGTGATGAAGCTTGACCCGACGCGCTCCACGCCGGCGGTCATTAATAACGATGGCCTGAACTATGTGCCAACCAACCGCTACGTGCTGTTTGGCCACCACTTTGCCGCGATCGCCGGCGCCGGCCCGCTGGTTGGCCCGGTACTGGCCGCGCAGATGGGCTATCTGCCGGGCACCCTGTGGCTGCTGGCCGGCGTGGTGCTGGCGGGCGCGGTACAGGACTTCATGGTGCTGTTTATCTCCTCGCGGCGTAACGGCGCCTCGCTGGGCGAGATGATTAAACAGGAGATGGGGCCGGTTCCGGGCTCTATCGCCCTGTTCGGCTGCTTCCTGATTATGATCATCATCCTCGCGGTGCTGGCGCTCATCGTGGTGAAAGCGCTGGCGGAAAGCCCGTGGGGCGTGTTTACCGTCTGCTCGACGGTGCCTATCGCCCTGTTTATGGGGATCTACATGCGCTTCCTGCGCCCAGGCCGCGTCGGTGAAGTGTCGGTTATCGGTATCGTGCTGCTGGTGGCCTCTATCTGGTTCGGCGGCGTGATTGCCCACGACCCGTACTGGGGCCCGGCGCTGACCTTTAAAGACACCACCATCACCTTTACCCTGATTGGCTACGCGTTTATTTCCGCCCTGCTGCCGGTATGGCTGATTCTGGCGCCGCGCGATTATCTGGCCACCTTCCTGAAAATCGGCGTGATCGTCGGCCTGGCACTGGGGATCGTTATCCTTAACCCGGACCTGAAAATGCCGGCGGTGACCCAGTACATTGATGGTACCGGCCCGCTGTGGAAAGGCGCGCTGTTCCCGTTCCTGTTTATCACCATCGCCTGCGGCGCGGTCTCCGGCTTCCACGCGCTGATCGCCTCCGGCACCACGCCGAAGCTGCTGGCCAACGAAACCGATGCCCGCTTTATTGGCTACGGCGCGATGCTGATGGAATCCTTTGTTGCAGTTATGGCGCTGGTTGCGGCCTCGATTATCGAACCGGGTCTCTACTTCGCGATGAACACCCCGCCGGCGGGCCTGGGCATCGTTATGCCAAACCTGCATGAAATGGGCGGTGAAAACGCGGCGATGATCGCAGCGCAGTTGAAAGAAGTCACCGTCCACGCGGCGGCGACCGTCAGCTCCTGGGGCTTTGTGATTTCACCTGAGCAGATCCTGCAGACGGCGAAAGATATCGGCGAACCTTCGGTACTGAACCGCGCTGGCGGCGCGCCGACGCTGGCCGTCGGTATCGCCCACGTATTCCATAAAATCATCCCGATGGCGGATATGGGCTTCTGGTACCACTTCGGTATCCTGTTTGAAGCGCTGTTTATCCTCACCGCGCTGGATGCGGGTACCCGCGCAGGCCGCTTTATGCTGCAGGATCTGTTGGGTAACTTCGTGCCGTTCCTGAAAAAAACCGACTCGCTGGTCGCCGGGATTATCGGTACCGCCGGCTGCGTCGGGCTGTGGGGCTACCTGCTGTATCAGGGCGTGGTCGACCCGCTGGGCGGCGTGAAGAGCCTGTGGCCGCTGTTCGGTATCTCTAACCAGATGCTGGCCGCCGTGGCGCTGGTGCTTGGCACCGTGGTGCTGGTCAAGATGCAGCGCACCAAATATATCTGGGTCACCGTTATCCCGGCGGCATGGCTGCTGCTGTGCACCACCTGGGCGCTGGGCCTGAAGCTGTTCAGCAGCAACCCGCAGATGGAAGGCTTCTTCTTTATGGCTCAGCAGTATAAAGAGAAGATTGCCGCCGGCGGCGAGCTGACCGCGCAGCAGATCGCCAACATGAACCATATCGTGGTCAACAACTACACCAACGCCGGCCTGAGTATTCTGTTCCTGGTGGTGGTGTACAGCATCATCTTCTACGGCATCAAAACCTGGCTCAATGTCCGCAACAATAAGGTGCGTACCGACAAAGAGACTCCGTACGTGCCGGTACCGGAAGGCGGCGTGAAGACCTCGTCACATCATTAACCCTGATGCCGGATAGCGCTACGCGTATCCGGCCTACCAAAAGCGCATTAACGTAGGCCGGATATGGCGCTAGCCGCCATCCGGCTTTATTCGTTATCTGGAACTTATAATGTTTGGTAACTTAGGTCAGGCAAAAAAATATCTCGGTCAGGCGGCAAAAATGCTGATTGGCATTCCGGATTACGACAACTACGTCACGCATATGCAAACCAACCATCCGGATCAGCCGTACATGACTTATGAAGAATTCTTCCGCGAACGTCAGCAGGCCCGCTACGGCGGCGACGGCAAAGGCGGCGTACGCTGCTGTTAATGGAGGCAATAATGGCACCGATTGCAGTCACCCTACTCACCGGTTTTCTCGGCGCAGGAAAAACCACCCTCCTGCGCCATATCCTCAATGAGCAGCACGGTTTCAAAATCGCCGTAATTGAAAACGAATTCGGCGAAGTCTCCGTTGACGATCAGCTGATCGGCGACCGCGCCACGCAGATTAAAACCCTGACCAACGGCTGTATCTGCTGTACACGCTCCAACGAACTGGAAGACGCCCTGCTCGATCTCCTCGACAGTCGCGATCGCGGCGAAATCGAGTTTGACCGGCTGGTGATTGAATGCACCGGCATGGCCGACCCGGGGCCGATTATCCAGACCTTTTTCTCCCATCAGGTGCTCTGCGAGCGCTATCTGCTGGACGGCGTGATCGCCCTGGTGGATGCCGCCCATGCCGACCAGCAGATGGATCAGTTCACCATCGCCCAGTCGCAGGTCGGCTACGCGGACCGGATTCTGTTAACCAAAACCGACGTCGCCGGCGACACCGAAAAGCTGCGTGAACGGCTGGCGCGCATTAACGCGCGGGCGCCGATTTATACCGTCATTCACGGCGATATCGATTTAAGCCAGCTGTTTAACACCAGCGGTTTTATGCTGGAAGAGAAGGTTGTCAGCGCCACACCGCGCTTTCATTTTGTGGCAGAAAAACAGAATGACGTCTCGTCGATTGTGGTCGAGCTCGACTATCCGGTGGATATCAGTGAAGTTTCACGGGTAATGGAAAATCTGCTGCTCTCCTTCGCCGAGCAATTGATGCGTTATAAAGGCATGCTGTGGATCGACGGCGAGCCAAATCGCCTGCTGTTCCAGGGCGTGCAGCGCCTCTACAGCGCCGACTGGGATCGCCCGTGGGGCGATGAAACGCCGCACAGCACGCTGGTGTTTATCGGCATTCAGTTGCCGGAAGAGGAAATTCGCGCGGCGTTTGCCGGGTTACGACGCTAACCTGCCCGCCTGCGCCCTAAGGCGCAGGCCCCCTTCTCTCTGAGACCTCGTCAAAAACAGGGACCAAACGTCGGCAACGCGTCGAAAAATGTAAAGCAACGTTTTAATAAGTAACAGTAGAAACATTTTTGGAAATTATAAGAAACTGAATGAATAGGCCCCTTAATAATTAATGACTGCTCTGTTCAGTTTCTGTTTAGCCCACCAATTAAACCACGGCTAAACAGGCTAAATTTGCTGATTGACCTCGCCGTAACCAAACGTCATTACAACATTTTCAAAATACCTTCCTGACAAAACCAGCATAAAAAATCGACGCAAGTCACATTTGCAGAGATAAACATCGCTTGTTAAGGTGCCCTCAGACAACTTTATTGACGAGGAGTAAACCATGAGAAAGCTTAACATCCTTATTCTTGCAGCCCTGACCGCGGTCTCTGGTTCCGCCATGGCGGTGGGGTTTACCGTTGAACAGGGTAAAAACTTCACTAATCTGAATATGGAAATGGGTAAATCCTCTTCTGGCCTGTACGCCGAAAGCCACTGGCTGAAGAATACCGATGATGGTAGCCAGACCGGCGGCGTGGGCGCGGGTTACAACCTGGAAGTGGGCCCGGTGATGCTCAACGCCGGCGCGAAAGCCATCTACATCGGGCCGAAAAAAGGCGATAACGGCGTCGCGTTTCCGGTCGGCGGCGGGGTGAACGTGGCCCTGACCGACAGCATCCACGTGTTTGGCGAAGGGTATGTCGCGCCGGATGGTCTGAACAACAGCGTGAAAAACTATGTTGAAGCGAACGGCGGCGTGAGCTGGTCTCCGATTGGTCCAGTGACGTTGAAAGTGGGTTACCGCCATGTAAGCGTTGACGGTAAAGAGGGTCGCCCGAACCACACCCTGATTGATGGCGCCTATGTGGGCGGCGGGGTCACCTTCTGATTATGATCAACGCCCCGCGATAAAGTTAAGGTGCGCTGAGCATTAGCCATAAAAAAACCTGCCGAATGGCAGGTTTTTTTATGGCCGGGTCATAGGCTTAGCGGCGCACCACCACCAGCTTCTGGTTCACAAACTCTTTGATGCCGAGATCGGAGAGCTCCCGTCCGTAACCGGAACGCTTCACGCCGCCAAACGGCAGCTCCGGCGCGGTATCGGTGAGCCAGTTGATATAAACCATTCCGGTTTCAATGGCGGAGGCCATCCGTTTGGCGCGTTCGATATCCTGACTGAACACCGCGCCGCCCAGACCATAGTGGGAATCATTGGCCAGCTGGATTGCCTCCTCATCGTTTTTCACCACGTAGATCTGCGCCACCGGGCCAAAGAACTCTTCGAAGTACGCCGGATTATCACGGGTGATACCGGTCAAAATGGTGGGTTCAAAGAAATTGCCTTCTCGAGCCACCGCTTTGCCGCCCAGATGCAGCTTAGCGCCATTTTTCACCGCCTCGTCCACCTGTTTGCTTAGGGTATCCAGCGCATCTTTGGAAGAGAGCGGCCCCAGCGTGGTGCTTTCATCCAGCGGATCGCCGATTTTCACCTGGCGAAACGCCTCGCTAAATTTTGTCAGGAACGCATCCGCGATATTTTCGTGCAGGATAAAGCGCTTGGCAGCGGTACACACCTGGCCGGCGTTGTTCAGCCGCGCCTGGACGCCGATTTTCACCGCGCGCTCCAGGTCGGCATCGTCCAGCACGACAAACACATCATTGCCGCCCAGTTCCAGCGTTGATTTCTTAATATGCTTCGCCGCCTGCGCCGCCACCACGCTGCCGGCTTTCTCCGACCCCGTTAGCGCCGCGCCCTGCACGCGATCGTCAGCGATAATCTTCGCCACCTGATCCTGGGAGATAAACAGGTTGGTCCACGCCCCCTCCGGAGCGCCGGCCTCACGCACCAGATGGGCAAAGGTCTCCGCGCAGTGCGGCACAATGCTGGCGTGTTTGGCGATAACCGGGTTACCGGCCGCCAGGTTTGGCGCCAGGACGCGCATCAGCTGGTAATAGGGGAAGTTCCACGGCTCCACCGCCAGTAAGACGCCAATGGGATGGTGCTCAACCCAGGCTTCACCCAGTTCGGAGGGATACTTCACCGGCGCCAGGAACGATTTGGCGTTATCGGCGTAATAGCGGGCGATCTGCGCGCAAAGTTTCACTTCGCCGCGGCTCTGCTTAATGAGTTTCCCCATCTCCTGGCTAGCGATTTTTGCCAGCTCCTCCGCCCGGCTATCGATCAGATCCGCCAGCTTATGCAGTACCGCCAGCCGCGGTTCAATATCGCCTTTTGCCCAGGCAGAATGGTAGAGCGCATCCGCCTGCTGCAGCGCCGCCTCCACGTCCGCATCGCTGTGCGCCGGGTACGTTTTAATAAGCTGATTGTTCGCAGGATTCACCGTCTGATAGGCCATATCGCATGTCTCCTTGTTATCGCTACTAAGGCAGTCAAAAATGCCGTTAAGGATATTAAGGGTAGTCGAGATGGCTGGCGATGCGGGTAAAGTTAGGTATATCCGGAATATTCCATAACGAGGCTAACCGGGGCGACCGTCAGGCCGCCCCGGCGTTATCAATGCGCCAGCGCGGCGATCTCGTCGGCGGTCAGGCCGGTGATTTTCACCACCGTCTCGCGGGCAATGCCGTCAGCCAGCATCCTCTGGGCAATGCGCAGCGCCTCGGCATGCTGTCCTTCTTGTCTGCCTTCTTGTCTGCCTTCAAGCCGGCCTTCCCGTTTGCCTTTTCTGCGGCCCACTTCCTGTAATCTTTCAGCAATAGTCATCAATCTCTCCCTGTGCTGAGGAACCCGTTGCGCCACTTCGTGGATAAACCGGCCAAAGCGGCGCGCGTTGCCAGTCTGCAGCAGATAATTAAACAGCGTTTTTAGCTGTCTGTCATTAGCGTCCCCGCTAAGTAAAATCGTCGTCAGTTGCTCAACAATGCCCATTAAATCGCGCTGGCGAATATGCTTCTGTATCAGCTCGAGTAATGCCACGCGCCGGTGGCGAACGATCTCATCGTCGGGGATCACCGTGACATCCACCAGCGGAAAGGGCGAGATATAAAGCTCACTCGCCAGCTGTGGATCGGCAAAACAGTCCAGCCAGTTGAGTGACCACGGGTATGGCGTGGTCGCTCCGTGATAGAACAGCATCGGCACCACCAGCGGCAGTTTTGTATGACCGCCATCAAGATGGCGCTGCATCGCGGCGATGGCGTAGCGCATCAGGCGGAAGGCCATCTGCGCATCCGGCGAGCTCTGATGTTCGATAACCACATAAATGTAGCCCTCGCCAGACGCGGTTTTGAGTGACCACAGCACATCGGAGTACCAGGCCCGCAGGCTCTCCTCGATAAAGCTTGCCGACTCCAGCTGTAAGGTATCGAGGTCGCAGTGCTGACGCAGCGCAGGCGGTAGATGGATCGCCAGAAAATCGCGCGCGGTGTCGGCCTGAGTGAGGAACTGTTTAAACACCGCATCATGCGGCGTCGAGGTGGTGCCCTTTGCCATCGGCTCATCCCTGCCTGCTTATCCTGCAGGGACTCTACATCCCATGAATGTCTCTGGCACCCCGGAAACCGGGATTTTACATTCCGCTACGAAAACATATTTCCCCGGACTGCAAGCGTGACATCCTTTTTCGACGCGGTACGCAAATCCAGGCGGGCGACAGCCTCGGCGCAGCATGCTATAAACGGCTTATCCCCGCAGCAAAGGCCAAAGCAGTGAACCATACCCGAGATATTCCCCAAACCTTCTGGCGAGACGATCGTCTGCCGTGGCTGGAGCTGCGCAGCACCTGGCGCAGCCGCCAGGCCTATAAGCGCCACAGCCACCCCCAGCTTTCAGTAGGGGCGATTATCGAGGGGGAAACGCGCTGCCTGTGCGCTGGCCAGGAGTACCTGCTGCAACCCGGGGATCTGATCGTGATCCCGCCGCACGCGCCGCATAGCTGTAATCCGCTGCATGGCAGGCCGCGCAGCTATCACATGCTTTACCTGGACGCGACATGGTGCCACGCGCAGCGCCCGGATATTCCCCCTGGCGCCAGTATCACCTCGCCGCAGCCGCTGCTGCGCGACAGCCCTCTCTTTGCCAGTTTCCAGCAGGTTGTCGCCCTGATGAGCCGCGGGCGCCTTGAACAACTGCCCGCCCGGCTGGCGCAACTCCTGCACGCGCTGCCGCTGTGCGCCGCCGCGCCGCAGGCGCCGCATCACGCCAGCGCCCTGCTGTTTCAGTGCCTGGCGATGGATCTGCCGGCGTCGCCGTCGCTGGATAAGCTGGCCCACGACAGCGCGCTTCGTAAAGAGACCGTTATCCGCGCCGTGAAACAAGATACCGGCCTGACGCCTGCCAGTTTGATCAACATGGCGCGCATCGAATATGCGAAAACGCGCTTACGCGCCGGGGATCCTATCGCCGACGTCGGCTATCAGGCCGGCTTTGCCGATCAGAGCCATTTCCATAAAACCTTTGTCAGCTATACCGCCGCCACGCCGCGGCAGTATGCGCAAAGCAGATCAATATCTGACAATAAGTAATACGCCACCTGGCGTAGGGTGGCCTCTGCACCATTATCGAGGCCACTATGCATACCTTATCGACGCTCTTTCCCGCCGTCTTCCCGGCGCTAGCCCTGTCCCACTTTGTCGCTCTGCTCAGTCCGGGCCCTGATTTTTTTCTGCTGATCGGCTACGCCGTGCGCTACCGGATCCGCGGCAGCATCGGATTGTGTCTCGGCATCGCCGCAGGCAATGCGCTGTATATTGTGCTCGCCATCGTCGGCTGGGGGCTTCTGCGCCAGGCGCCGCTGCTTTTTTTGCTCATCGAGCTGCTGGGGGCGGGCTATTTATTGTGGATTGGCAGCCTGCTGATACGCAGCCGTCCCGCGACGCTGGCGATGGAGAGCGTTCGCGCAGCGCGTCCGGGGTTCGGCAGGCAGCTGCTGCTGGGGCTGGGGTCATCGCTGCTCAACCCCAAAAACGCCCTGTTTTATCTGGCGCTGATGACTTCCCTGCTCGGGCCGGCTGTGACCCTGCTTCAGCAAACGGTGAGCGGGCTGTGGATGGTCAGCGTGGTGTTCTTCTGGGATTTACTGCTGGTGAGCGCGATTGCGCTGCCGCAGATACAGCGCCGCCTGGGCGCCATCGTCTGGCGAGTCGAGCGGGCGGCGGGGGCGATCCTGATGCTCTTCGGCCTGGGGATTATCTGGCGATTTTTGCACGACCTCGCCGTCAGGCTATATGCTTAAGCATATGGAAAAACTCGCTGAACTGAAACGCGCCAAACTGCTGGCGCTGTCGCTGCTGCTGATTGCAGCCGCCATTTTTATCACTACCCTCGCGCTACCACCGTCGCCTTGGGTCGGTGCGCTAAAAGCTATTTCCGAAGCGGCGATGGTCGGGGCGCTGGCCGACTGGTTTGCGGTCGTGGCTCTGTTTCGCCGTATTCCGCTGCCCTTTGTCGCCCGCCATACGGCGATTATTCCGCGCAATAAAGACCGCATCGCCGACAACCTCGGCCGCTTTGTCGAGGAAAAGTTCCTTGATACCCCGTCGCTGGTCGCGCTGATCCGCCGCTATCAGCCAGCCCTGATGCTCGGCAACTGGTTCAGCCAGCCGGAGAACGCCCGACGGGTCGGCCAGCACCTGCTGCAGGTGATGAGCGGTTTTCTCGAACTGACCGATGACGCGCGCATTCAACGTCTGCTGCGACGCGCGGTGCATAAGGCTATCGATAAGGTCGACCTGACGCAGACCAGCGCCATAATGCTGGAGGGACTGACCCGCGACAATCGCCATCAAAAGCTGCTCGATTCGCTGATAAACCAACTGATCGCCCTGCTGCAGCGCGACAGCTCCCGCGCCTTTATCGCCCGCGGCATCGTACACTGGCTGGAGACCGAACACCCGCTGAAGGCCAAACTCCTACCCACCGAGTGGCTCGGCGAGCACAGCGCTGAGATGGTCACCGACGCGGTGAATACCCTGCTGGACGAGGTGACTCACGACCGTACGCATCAGATCCGTCAGACTTTTGACCGCGCCGTGCAAAAGCTTATCGATAACCTGAAATCCGACCCGGATATGGCGCAGAAGGCCGATAACATCAAAGCCTGGCTAAAAAATGATGAGACCTTTAACCACTATCTTGGCGAAGTATGGGGCGACCTGCGCGGCTGGGTAAAAAACGATATCAGCAGCGACGACTCACGTATTAAGCAGCGCATCGCCGAGGCGGGGCAGTGGTTCGGTGAAACCTTACTCCGCGACGACGCGCTGCGCGAATCGCTTAACGAACACCTGGAGCAGGCGGCGCACCGGGTGGCGCCGGAGTTCGCCGCCTTCCTCACCCGCCATATCAGCGACACAGTGAAGAGCTGGGACGCCCGCGATATGTCGCGGCAGATCGAGCTCAATATCGGTAAAGATCTGCAGTTCATCCGCATCAACGGTACCCTGGTGGGGGGAACCATCGGCCTGTTGTTGTGGCTGCTCTCGCAGATCCCCTCGCTGCTGCATCTGCATATTGGTTAGCAATGATACTATCCGAACAATAGCGCTGATAAATATTCCACAGGGAGGGCGAAATGATGCACAGGATTTCCCACTGGCTGAGCCGACACGCCGCCGCGCTGTTCTTCCCGGCGGCGTTAATTCTGTATGATTTTTCCGCTTATCTCACTACCGATCTGATCCAGCCGGGGATCCTGCACGTGGTGCGGGATTTCAATGCTGATGTGGCGCTGGCTCCGGCCTCGGTGAGCCTGTATATGGCCGGCGGCATGGCGCTACAGTGGCTGCTGGGGCCGCTCTCTGACCGGATAGGACGGCGTCCGGTGCTGCTCACCGGCGCGCTGATTTTCACCCTCGCATGCCTGGCGACCCAGTTCACCACCTCCATGACGCAGTTCCTGATTGCCCGCTTCGTGCAGGGCACCAGCATCTGCTTTATCGCCACCGTCGGCTACGTCACCGTACAGGAGGCCTTTGAGGAAAAAAGATCGATCAGACTGATGGCGGTGATCACCTCCGTCGTGCTGGTGGCGCCGATCGTCGGCCCGCTCTCCGGCGCGGCGCTGATGCATTTCATTCACTGGAAAGCGCTGTTCGGCATTATCGCCGCCATGGGATTGGTGGCCTGGCTCGGCCTGCTGTTGACCATGCCGGAGACGGTGCGCCGCGGCGATGTGCCGTTCAGCCCCCTGGGCGTGCTGCGCGATTTTCGCAACGTCTTTCGCAACCGCATCTTTTTACTCGGCGCCGCCACGCTGTCGCTGAGCTATATTCCGCTGATGAGCTGGGTGGCGGTATCGCCAGTGATTTTAATGGACGCCGGCGGACTGACCACCAGCGAGTTCGCCTGGAGCCAGGTGCCGGTCTTCAGCGCCGTTATCATCGCCAACCTGTCGGTGGCGCGCTGGGTAAAAGACCCTACCCGCCCGCGCTTTGTCCTCAGCGCGGTGCCGGTACAGATGCTCGGCCTGGCCATCCTGATCGCTGGCAATCTGGTATGGCCCCACGTCTGGCTGTGGTCGGTGCTCGGCACCTGCTTCTACGCCTTCGGCATCGGGCTGATTTTCCCGACGCTGTTTCGCTTTACCCTCTTTTCCAACGACCTGCCGAAAGGCACGGTCTCCGCCTCGCTGAATATCGTGATCCTCAGCGTCAGCGCGTTATCAATTGAAGGCGCGCGCTGGCTGTGGTTCCATGGCGGCAGACTCCCCTTCCACCTGTTGGCGGTGGCCGCCGGGATTGTCGCCGCCTGCTGCCTGGCCGGACTGTTACGCCACCAGCGCGGACAAGCGGTGATCGAAGCCCGGCAGTCGTGAGCCCTTTTACGGAGAAAGCCCCATCATGAATGACATTGAACTCAGCCAGGCGCAGCGCGACCTGCTGCGCGACAGGCTCAGCAAGTACTGCGCAGAGACCTTCGACCTCGAACTGGAGCAGTTTGACGCCGAATTTTTCGTCGACTTTATCGCCAAAGAGCTGGGGCCGCTGTTTTACAACGCCGGTATCGAAGAGGCCATCCGCACCCATCAGGCATGGAGCGAGCGTATCCAGGAAGAGATGGATTTGAAAAAGGTCTATTAACACCGCGTACAGACGCAGGAGATCAATAAAACCCTGCATACACCATGGCTATAATGGCGACTCTTTCAGCATCTCCCGTGTACGGGGAAGGAAAACCATGTCGCTTATCACCGATCTACCCGCCATTTTTGACCAGTTCTCAGAAGCTCGCCAGAAGGGCTTTCTCACCGTCATGGATCTTAAAGAGCAGAACGTACCGCTGGTGGGCACTTACTGCACCTTTATGCCCCAGGAGATCGCCATGGCGGCGGGCGCCGTTGTCGTCTCGCTGTGCTCAACCTCCGATGAAACCATCGAGGAAGCGGAAAAAGATCTCCCGCGCAACCTCTGCCCGCTTATCAAAAGCAGCTACGGCTTCGGCAAAACCGATAAATGTCCCTACTTCTATTTCTCTGACCTGGTGGTTGGGGAAACCACCTGCGACGGCAAAAAGAAAATGTATGAGTACATGGCCGAGTTCAAGGCGGTCCACGTCATGCAGTTGCCGAACAGCGCCAGCGATGCCGCCTCGCGCGCACTGTGGAAAACGGAGATCCTGCGCCTGCAGCAGGTGATGGAGGCCCGGTTTGGCACGCCGATTAGCGAGGCGGCGCTGCGCGAAGCCATCGTGTTGAAAAATCGCGAGCGCCGGGCGCTGGCCCACTTTTATCGTCTCGGGCAGCTCAATCCGCCGGCGCTCAGCGGCGGCGACATCCTGAAAGTGGTGTACGGCGCCACTTTTCGTTTCGACAAAACCGCCCTGATTGATGAACTGCATGCCATGGCGGAGCGCATCCATCAGGAGTGGCAGCAGGGTAAACGGCTGGAACCTCGTCCGCGGATCCTGATCACCGGCTGCCCGATCGGCGGCGCGGCGGAAAAAGTGGTCCGCGCCATCGAGGAAAACGGCGGCTGGGTGGTCGGCTATGAGAACTGCACCGGCGCGAAAGCGACCGAGCGCTGCGTGGCGGAAGAGGGTGACGTCTACGACGCCTTAACCGATAAATATCTCGCCATCGGCTGCTCCTGTATCTCCCCCAACGACCAGCGTCTGCAGCTGCTGAGCCAGATGGTGGAGGAGTATCAGGCCGACGGGGTGATCGACGTCATTTTGCAGGCCTGCCATACCTATGCCGTGGAATCGCTGGCGATTAAACGCCATCTGCGCCAACGGCACGATCTTCCTTACATGGCGATTGAAACCGACTATTCGACAGCGGACCTCGGCCAGCTCAGCACCCGCGTCGCCGCCTTTATCGAAATGCTGTAAGGAGCTGGCGTGAACTATACGGTTGGCATTGATTCCGGCTCCACCGCCACAAAAGGCATCCTGTTGGCGGACGGCGTCATCGTGCGCCGCTTCCTCTGCCCCACCCCCTTTCGCCCCGCCGACGCCATCCACGAGGCCTGGGAGACACTGCGCGCTGGCCTCACGGAGACGCCTTTTTTAACCCTCACTGGCTATGGCCGCCAGCTGGTGGATTTTGCCGATAAGCAGGTGACGGAGATCTCTTGTCACGGCCTCGGCGCCCGCCTGCTGGCGCCGGACACCCGCACGGTGATTGATATCGGCGGCCAGGACAGCAAAGTTATCCAGCTGGACGCCAGGGGCAACCTCAGCGACTTCCTGATGAATGACAAATGCGCCGCCGGCACCGGCCGCTTTCTGGAAGTCATTTCACGCACCCTCGGCGCCAGCGTCGAACAACTGGACGCCATTACCGACGGCGTGGAACCGCACGCCATTACCAGTATGTGCACGGTGTTTGCCGAATCGGAGGTCATTAGCCTGCGGTCGGCCGGTGTCGCGCCGGAGGCGATTCTGGCGGGGGTGATTAACGCCATGGCCCGGCGCAGCGCGAACTTTATTGGCCGCTTATCGGCGCAGGGGCCGCTGCTGTTTACCGGCGGCGTCAGCCACTGCGCCGCCTTTGCCCGGATGCTGGAAAGCCATGTCGGCATGGCGGTGACAACCCATCCCGACGCCCAGTTTGCCGGGGCGATCGGCGCGGCGCTGATCGGCCAGCGCCAGCGGAGGCGCGGATGACAACGTTTCTGTTTTTATTTCACTCCACGGTGGGGGTGGTGCGGATGCGCAAAGCCCTGCAGGCGGCGGGAGTGGCCTTCGAGGTCAAAGATATACCCCGCCAGCTGCGCAGCGGCTGCGGGCTGTGCATCCTGCTGGAGGGGACGGAAGCCGATGCGCGAGGCTGGATCGTCCCGGAACAGACGGCGGCGCTGTATCAGCAGAACGGGGAAGCATGGCGCTGTCTCGCCACCTTCCCACCTGCAGGTTAATCGCTCACCACAAAACGCGTCGCCGCGAAACAGTTCAGCAGGCGGTGCATGAGAAAAACCAGGGTCAGCGTCACCACCAGCGAGACCGTCACCGAGGTGATGCGGTACAGATCGCTGAACACCAGATCCTGATACGGATGCAAATTCTGGCCGAACATAATGCCGATGGTAGTGATGCTGGCGAAGCCCACCCCGGCGCCCACTTTCTCCATCACGTGGAGGCGGGCGCTGAAGGCCAGCCCGAGACCAATCAGCGGCATCATCAGGATCATGTGGTTGCTGAAATCATAGATAATCAGCTGCACCACCAGTATATAGAGACAGGCCAGCACCACCCCGACGACGCGCCAGATCGAGCTGATCACCGCCCCACGATAGTGCATCGGGAACAGGATCAGGATCCCGGCCATCAGCGCCGACAGCGAGTCGCTGAGATCGCAGATCTGAAACACCACAAAGATGATCGTCGCTACCGTACCGGAGAGCAGCGACTCATGACGGATGCGGGCGGCGTCTTTCTCAATCCGCGGCGGCGGCTTGCGCGGTTCGACGTCCGGGATCAGGTAATGCAGCAGCGCGCTCAGCGCCACGGCCATCACGCAGGCTTCCATATTGGAGAACATCAGGGTGTGCCAGTTGCTGGTGGGATAGCTCATAAAGTTGAGCATCGTGCTCTGGCACACCACCCCCATTGATCCCAACAGGAACAGCGGTCCCTGGCTCATAAAGCGGAAACGCATCACGTACAGGGCAAACACCACCAGGGTCATGATCACCGGCCACTGCGACAAATAGCCGACAATTAGCACCATTTCGACACAGTTTACCGCCGCGCTAAATATAAACTGGCGGGCGACGTGCAGGTTGAACATCGGTACCAGCGACATCAGCATCAGCGGATAAACGACGAAAAATACGCCGTACTGTACGTCGTAGAAGGTGGAGATGCTGAGCGCAATGGTCCCGGCCACGGCGATACGCACCGTCTGGCGAAAATCATTCGCCGTGTAGACGATATTGCCGTGCGGGGTAAAGACATGCGCCAGGGTATTAATAGACATAGTGCAACCAGCTCACCAGGTGGATCTGCAGGCCGGCGAAGGTGCGGGCGAAAGGTCCCTCGCTATTGTACAGCTGCACCGTGGCGCGAGCGCCGGTCGGCAGCGGTTTGTCCAGCGGCTGATCCAACGCGACGTGAATGCGCATCCGCTGGGCGTCGCGCACCCAGCGGGTGGACTGCTCCGGCTGCGACAGCTGGCCGTTCACCGCCTCCTGTCCCGCCAGAATCCCGGCGTCGCTGCTGGTCACGTGCGCCGGGAAGACTTGACCCGGCAGGGCGTCAAAGACCACCGCCGCATCGGTATTCACCGCGGTGTGGCGCAGGCTTTTTTCGCGGAAGTCGGCGACGATGTCAGTGTTGTTGTTAACCAATGCCAGCACAGCCGTCGCCGCGGTGGCGTAGATCCCCGGGTTCAGCTGCAGGTTGCTGACCATGCCGTCAGTTTCCGCACGCACTTTGGTCCAGGCCAGGTTCAGCTGCGCCTCCTCCAGCGCATTGCGGTATTTTTGCAGGGTGACGTTGCGCTTATCGTCGCGCTCGCCGCGCTGGATCAGCAGGTTCTGGATCTGCGCGTTCAGCGCCGAGACCGACTGCTCGCTGGTCTGCCAGGTGGTTCGCACCTTATCGAGGTCGGACTGCGAGACGTTCTGCATCGTACTCAAGCGCTGGTAGCGATCGAGCGTGACCTTATCGTTACGCGCGGTGTACTGCGCGGTGCGCAGGTTGGCGCGGGCGGCGGCGATTTGCGCGTCCAGCTGCTGGTTGCTCAGTTTCGCCTGCTCGAGGGCGATCTGCGCCGCTTCAACTTTATTAATGAATGGCGTTGGGTCGAGCTCATACAGCAGGTCGCCCTTTTTCACCTGGCTGTTGTTGTGCACGTAGACGTGCGAGACATAGCCGGAGACCCGCGACGAAACCGGGGTCACCACGCGCATGACGGTGGAGTCCGGCGTCAGCGGGATCCAGATATCGGCAACGATAAACCAGGCGAATATTCCCAGAAAAGCGGCAATACTCACCCGTACCCAGCGGGCAAATTTTTGTTCAGGCGTCATCATAGTGTGTTAGATCTTGTTATCTTCTTCGCGGATATTCCGCAAACGGCAGGCGATTTGATTTAACGTGGCGCTGAAGGTGGCGAGATCGGCCTCCGGGATGGTCTGGGTTACGCGCTCCTGATAGGTCTCGATCACGCAGCTCAGTTTTTCCAGAATAGCCCGCCCCTCAGCGGTCAGCGTCAGCAGGCGAATGCGTTTGTCATATGGCGATGTGGAACGCACCAGATAGCCCTGCTTTTCCAGTAATGAGAGGGTGCGCATTAGCGGCGGCAGTTCAATGCCCTGCACCTCCGCCAGTTCGCTGACCGAGACGTTGTCTCCCAGCTGATGCAGTTGCATCAGCACCGTCCAGCTGGACTGGGTGAGTCCGGTATCGGTGATAGCGGAGTCAATAATGGCGCGCCACTGGCGCACCACCATAGCCATCCGCATCCCCAGCGGGCGGCGGGCAAACAGTTCGTCTTCAGTCACGGGTCTTCCTCTCATTATTGAGAAGAAAATAATACTTATCAGGGTAAGTATCAAGAAACGGAAGCTCGTGCCGCATCAATTGATAAATTTCGTGAATGTATCCCGGCGGCACTTTGCGCTCACCGGGATAATGAAGAAGGTTTGCCTGTAAAAAACCGCACGTTTTAATTGATCTGGTCTCGACGCAGGCCGATATCTTTCAGCTGTTCGTCGCTCATTTGCTGCAAAACTCTGCGCGTTTGCTCCTGAAGCCACCATTTTTTGATAAACCGCACCAGCAGTACGAAACCGATAAATGGCTGTCTTGCCCTGTTCTCGTGAAATTCCATCCTCTACCTCCTCACCTTGCCAGAGGCTTTATCTTCACGGATTTGGGGGTAAGGAATACAGATTCACAAAACGCTTTTCTTTAACATACAGATTAGCTAAAACGTACACCAGAGCCCAATTTTTACGCCAATCTGTACTGGTTATTCCATCTGTATGGCGGCAATTAAGGATACAGTATGACCCGCTACCAACATCTCGCTACGCTGCTGGCCGAACGCATCGAACAGGGCCTGTATCGCCATGGCGAAAAGCTGCCGTCGGTGCGCAGCCTGAGCCAGGAGCACGGCGTCAGCATCAGCACCGTCCAGCAGGCCTATCAGCTGCTTGAGCAGCAGCAGATGATTGTGCCGCAGCCGCGATCGGGCTATTTCGTCGCCCCGCGCAAAGCCCAGCCGCCGGTGCCGCCGATGTCGCGTCCGGTCCAGCGCCCGGTGGAGATCACCCAGTGGGATCAGGTGCTGACCATGCTTGACGCCCGCTACGATAAATCGATCATCCCCTTCGGCGGTGGCTCGCCGGACGTGACGCAGCCAAGCCTGAAGCCCATCTGGCGTGAACTGAGCCGGGCTATCCAGCACAACCTCACTGAGGTGTTGAACTATGACGAGCTGGCCGGGCGTCGCGAGCTACGGGAGCAGATCGCCCGCCTGATGCTCGACGGCGGATCGGTGGTAACTGCCGACGATCTGGTGCTCACCAGCGGCTGCCACAGCGCGCTGTCGCTGGCCCTGCTGTCGGTGTGTCAGCCAGGGGACATCATCGCCGTTGAATCCCCCTGCTACTACGGCACCATGCAGATGCTGCGCGGGCTGGGATTAAAGACCATTGAGATCCCCACCGATCCGGAAACCGGGATCAGCATCGAGGCCCTGGAGCTGGCGCTGGATCAGTGGCCGATCAAAGGGGTGATCCTCGTGCCAAACTGCAATAACCCGCTGGGCTTTATCATGCCGGACGCCCGCAAGCGCGCGGTGCTGAACCTTGCCCAACGCTACGATATCGTTATTTTCGAGGATGATATTTACGGCGAGCTGGCCACCGAATACCCGCGCCCGCGCACGATCCACTCCTGGGATATCGACGGCCGGGTGATGCTCTGCAGCTCCTTTACCAAAACCATCGCCCCCGGGCTGCGTATCGGCTGGATCGCCCCCGGGCGCTACTACGACAAGCTGCTACAGATGAAGTACGCCGCCAGCGGGACCAACGTCCCTTCCACTCAGCTGGCGGCCTGTAATTTTATTCGCGAAGGCCACTACCACCGCCACGTGCGGCGGATGCGGCAGATCTATCAGCGCAATATCGAGATCTACACCTGCTGGCTGCGGGAATTTTTCCCCTGCGGGATCTGCGTCACCCGGCCGAAGGGCGGTTTTATGCTGTGGGTTGAGCTCCCGGAGCAGGTAGATATGGTCTGCGTCGCCAAGCAGCTGTGCCGGCTGAAGATCCAGGTCGCGCCGGGCTCGCTGTTTTCGGCAGCGGGCAAGTATCGCAACTGCGTCAGGATCAACTGCGCCCTGCCGCCGACCGAGAAACATAAAGCGGTGATGGTGAAGCTGGGAGAAGCGGTGAAGGTGGCGATGGAGTGAATTTAACCTGTTCTCCCCGGTGGCGCTGCGCTTACCGGGGCTACGGGTGATCTAGCGTCTGCGAAGCAGCTTCACTGATCAAAAAACACCATCCCCTTATACGGCTGTTCGCGGCAGGCGGCCAGCCGCTGGGCAAGACTGCCGACGTGCAGCTCCAGCTTATGGCCATCGGGATCGAGGAAATAGTGCGAGGCACCTTCGCTACGGTTCAGCTTCCAGATCGCCACGCCGGCAGCCTCAAGGCGGGCGGCGAAGCTAGCAAAATCGGCTTCGCTAATACTAAACGCATAATGGGTGTAGTCGCTCTCTTCCGGCGGAGTAACGCGCCGCTGCGGATCCAGCGACAGGCACAGCCACAAATCGCCGCAGGAGAGATAAGCCCCGCTGTCCCAGCGGGCATGCAGCGTCATGCCCAGCAGCTGCTGATAAAACGCCACACTCGGCGCCAGCTGGCTGACTGCCAGGGTCAGGTGATTCAGTCCACTCAGCATGTCTGTTCCTCCAGTGAATTCACAATGAACTGACGCAGCCATTGATGCGCCGGGTCGCGGTGCCAGCGCTCGTGCCACAGCATCAGCATCTCAAAGCCGGCGACCGCCAGCGGCGGCTCGACGACCACCAGCCCGCTCTGCCCGCGCACCAGCCGCTCCGGCAGGACCGCCACCAGATCGCTATTGCGCAGGGTCTCCAGCATAAACAGGAAATGTGGCACGGAAAGGACAACCCGCCGCATCAGTCCGAGGTTCGCCAGCGCGATATCGGTCGCCGCGCTGAAGCCGCCCCCGTCCGGGGAGACGATCACGTGCTCCAGCTGACAGAACGTTTCCAGGCTAAGCCCAGGCCGCAGCGCCGGATGTTCCACCCGGCCAGCCAGCACGTAGCGTTCGCGAAACAGCAGGCGCTGATGCAGCCCCGGCGGCGCGCCCTCGCGGGTATGAAAGAAGATATCTACTGTATCGCTGGCCGCCTGCTGCTCCAGCCGCGCCGGCTGCAGTTCGAATACCGCCAACCGACTGCCGGGAGAGGCCTGGCGTAACCCAGCCAGCATCGGCAGGAGGATCGCCGAGGCCATATAGTCCGTCGCCGCCACCCGCCAGGTCTCCGCCGCCGTGGCCGGATCAAAAGGGCTGACCGGCGCCACCGCCTGCTCCAGCGCGGCTAATGCGGCGCGCAGCGGCTGGCGAAGCTCATCGGCGCGGGCGGTGGGCTGCATGCCGCGCGGGCCCGGCATCAGCAGCGGATCGGCGAAAATCTCCCGCAGCCTGGCGAGCTGAATGCTGACCGACGGCTGCGACAGATTCAGCCGCTGCGCCGCCCGGGTAACGTTGTTTTCGCTAAGCAGCACATCCAGGGTGCGCAACAGATTGAGATCCAGATGCTGTAAATTAATCACGACTATACCGGGAATTTAAGTAATTAATTTCTACTATAGCGTCAGCTTTCCTACTCTGCAGCTCTCCATACGCCAGAGGTGATATTATGAAAGTACTGCTGATTTACGCCCATCCGGAACCGCGCTCGCTCAATGGCGCGCTGAAAAATTTTGCCGTCCGCCATCTGCAGCAGGCCGGGCATGAAGTGCAAGTCTCCGATCTCTACGCCATGCGCTGGAAGGCCGGGTATGACGCCGATGACAGCGGCGCCCCGCCGGTCGGCGAGTTCTGGCGGCCGACCCTCGATTCCAAACAGGCCTTTGCCCAGGGCACCCAAAGTGCGGATATCGCAGCCGAGCAGGAAAAGCTGCTGTGGGCCGATACGGTGATTTTCCAGTTCCCGCTATGGTGGTTCTCGATGCCCGCCATCATGAAGGGCTGGATCGACAGGGTGTACGCCTGGGGCTTTGCCTATGGCGTCGGCGAGCACAGCGACCGCCACTGGGGGGATCGCTACGGGGAAGGCACTTTCGTCGGCAAGCGGGCGATGCTGATCGTCACCGCCGGCGGCTGGGCGGAACACTATTCACCGCGCGGGATCAATGGCCCCATCGACGACATCCTGTTCCCCATTCAGCACGGTATGCTGTTCTACCCCGGCTTTGAGGTGCTTCCGCCGCTGGTGTTCTACCGCACGGATAAAACCGATGCCGGGCAGTTCGCCGATCAGTGCGCCGCCCTGGCCGAGCGGCTGGACACGCTGTGGCAAACCGAGCCCATTCCATTCCGCCGCCAGAATCATGGCGATTATCTGATCCCGTCGCTGACGCTGCGCCCGGAGCTGGCGCCGGGGCAAAGCGGCCTGGCGGTGCATTTGCGTAGCGAATAACTGGCTATCCCGTCTTCGCCCCCGAGGACGGGTCATTTACCCGGCTCTCTCCAGTCCCAACATGCCTCGCGCCTGGATAAAGCACAGCAGCAATACGCCCCACAGCGCCATCGTCAAATAGGGGCTGATACCGAGGATATTGAACCCACTCTCAATAATCTGCAGCAGGAACAGCGCGAGCACCATCCCAACGATGCGCCCACTACCGCCATCCGGATTCACGCCGCCAAGCACCGCCGCGAGGATCGACACCAGCAAATACGATTCCCCATAAGATGCTTTGGCTGAGTTCAGCTTCGACATCATCAGAAACGCAGCCACCGCGCAGAGCAGGGCCGAGATGACATATACCCACATCAACACCCGCCGGGTATTGATCCCGGAATAATGGGTCGCCCGTTCGTTGGATCCGATCAACATGATCGCCCGACCCAGCGGGCTTTTCTCCAGCAGCACCCACAGCCCGGCCGCCACCACCGCAAAAAGCCACATTGGCAGCGGAATACCGAACCACTGGGCGTGATTCAGCCACAGCACCCACTGCGGATAGTTAGCGATGGCGCTGCCGCCGGTGATCAGAATATTTATCCCTTTGAGCAGGGTCATCATGCCAAGGGTAGCCAGGATCGGCGAAACGCGGATCCCGGCGATCAATATCCCGTTGCACAGGCCAATGATCATCGCCGCCCCTCCGCCGGCCAGCAGCGTCGCCAGCGCGGTAGCGCCCCCAGGCGGATAGCTCGTCGCCACCCAGGCCATCACCAGCGAGCAGGCGTTAGCCGTCGCGATAATTGACAAATTAATGCCGCCGCAAAGCATAGTCATGGCCATCGCCAGCGCCAGGATCCCCAGCACCGGCATTTGCGAGGCAATCGACTGGAAATTGCTGACAGACCAGAAGATGTTTGGCATGGCGATGCTAAAGGCGATAACCATCAGCAGCAGCAGGCCGATCAGGTAAAACTCAACGTTGTTGCGCCACGATTTTTTCATAACAAGCTCCGGTTCTGATGCTGGCTCCATGCCGTTACGCTGATGCTGACGACGATGATCGCCCCAGTGATCAGGGTCTGCCAGTAGGAGGAGACCCCTAGCAGGTTCAGGCCGTTCTGCATCACCGCCAGTAAAATCACCCCCAGCAGCGTACCGGTGAGAGTTCCGCGCCCGCCAATCAGGCTGGTGCCGCCCAGCACCACCGCCGCCAGCACCGTCAGCTCATAGCCCAGCAGTGAATCCGGCGCAACGGTCATCACTGTCCACGCCTGCACGACACCTGCGGCCCCCGACATTAGCCCCATATAGCCATAAACGAACAGCTGCAGGCGGAGCACGCTGAAGCCGACGCGGCTGGCGGATTCCCGGTTGCCGCCCATGGCATAGATCTTGCGGCCAACGGTGGTGAAATTCATGATAAACGCGGTCAACAGCACCACGACGATCATCGTCAGCAGCGGCAGGCCCAGGCCGTAATCGTAACCATCGGCATCGGTATATTTGAACAGCATAACCCCCTTTTCAAACCACGGAGGGAAGTCGTAGAGCCAGACACCTTTGCTTAACCACAGCAGCAAACCGTAGAAAATGTTGAGCGTAGAAATGGTGATAATGATCGAGGGCACCCGCAGACGATTAACCAACAGCGCGTTCACCAGCCCCAGCAGCACGCCGATGCCGCCGGCAAGCACAAAAGCCACCGCGAAGTTGCCGCCTACTTTTTGCAGCATCACCACCATGCCGTACTGGGCGATAATGGTCATAGCCGGGAAGGAGATATCAATCCCGCCGGCGATCAGCACCACGAACAGACCACAGGCGAGAATGGTCAGCATCGCATAGTTATTAGCGAGGTCGTAAATATTGCCGAAAGTGAAAAATTCCTCACTGCGCCAGCCCAGCAGCAGGCACAGCGCAATAATGAACATGCCTAACCAGAATTCATGTCGTTTCAACAGATTAGCCATTGACCACCTCCGCTATCTGCTGCTGGGTACTGCTGTCCGGCAGGAAGCTATGGGTCAACTCGCCCTGCTTCATCACCAGGATGCGATGACTCTGGTACCACGCCTCTTCGATCTCGTCGCAAATCATCAGCACGGCGATACCATGGGCAGCCAAATCGCTGATGATATGATAGATCCCGGCTTTGTTTGCGATATCCACCCCCACGGTTGGGCTATCGAGGATCAGCAGCTTAGGAGAGATCGCCAGCCATTTGGCGATAGAAACGCGCTGGGCATTACCACCGGAGAGGGTATTCACCGGCAGATGCGTATCCGGCGCCTTAATGGTCAACGCGTTGACCATTCTTGCGACCAGCTGCTGAGCTTTACTATCACTCAATAGTCCGCAAGCGCCTTTCACTTTATGAAACACGGTGCTGATAATGTTGTTTTCAATCGACTGACTCATCACCAGGCCGCGCGACATACGGTCCTCGGAGACATAGCCGATACCGTGGCGGATAGCGTCCTGATTGCTACGCAACCGCACCGGCTGGCCATTTATCAGGATCTCGCCGCTGTCAGGGCGGGTCATGCCGAAAAGGCTCAGGCACAGCTCTGTTCGCCCGGCGCCCAACAGGCCGACTATCGACACCACTTCTCCGGCTTCGACCTTCAGGGAGACGTTATGATATTCCCCCTTGCGGCTGAGATTGCGCACCTCCAGCACCGGCGTACTGCCCTGCCCCTGCCACAGATCGCGCACCTGATAGTCAAACTCCTGGCCCGTCATCAGAAAACCGAGCCGGCGGGTGGTTACCTCTGCCGCCGGCATGGTGCCGACCAGATTGCCATCCTTCAGCACGCTGATGCGGTCCGATACGGCCATGACCTCTTCCAGACGGTGGCTTACGAAGACGATGCAGATCCCCCTCTCACGCAGCTGGCGCACCACATGCAATAGTCCCTCCACTTCCTGATGGGTCAATGAGGCCGTGGGTTCATCCATAATGATAAGCCGGGCATCCTGCGCCAGCGCGCGGCAGATAGCCACCAGCTGACAGCGAGCGATGGAGAGCGATTCCACGGCGGCATCCAGCGGCAGCGAGACGTTAATACTGCGCATCGCCTGCTCCGCACTGCGTCGCAGTTCGCTGCGCCTCACCAGCACGCCGCGATGATAGTGGTTTATAGCAATGTTCTCCCACACGCTGAGATTGGGAAACAGCGACAGATCCTGATAAATCACCTGGATCCCATGGGCGACAGAGGCCGCTGGCGTCAGTTTTGGCCACGTCTTGCCGCCCAGCGTCATCGCTGCGCCCTCATCCGGGCGATAGACGCCAGAGATAATTTTGATCAACGTCGACTTCCCGCAACCGTTCTGCCCGGCCAGGCAGTGCACTTCTCCGGGCATAAAGTCGATGCTGATATCATTGAGCGCGCGGTTGGCGTGGAAGGTTTTGCTGACGTGTCGAAGGGAAAGGAAAGGTTCCATAGCATCCCCTGGCTGGTTAAGCCGGGGCGGCAGGCGCCCCGGAAGGTGGATTAGTAGAGCGAATCAATATTGTCTTTATTTACCAGCAACACTTTATGGAAGCGGATAATATGCTTGTCGCTATCGACTTCCGCTTTACCGAGCTCTTTCAGTTCAAATCCCGGCTCAATGGTTTTGCCGTTCAGCAGGGTGCTGGCGACGGCCGCGAGGGCATAGCCGGCTGTCGCCGGATCGTAGGTGATCCCTTCGGTAATATCGCCGCTCTTAATAAGAGAAGCCGCCTGCGAGGGGATCATCATCCCGTAGACCGCGACTTTATTTTTCGCACGCTTCTCTTTCACCGCGCGCCCCGCGCCAATTGGGCCATTCGAACCAAAAGAGACCACCGCTTTCAGATCCGGGTAAGTTTTCATCAGATCGAGCGTGGTACGGCGGGAATCATCAACACTTTCCGCCACCGGCATTCGGCGGGTGACTTCATGCATGTCCGGGTAATGTTCTTTTTGGTATTTCACCAGCAGATCGGCCCACAGGTTGTGCTGCGGTACCGTAAGGCTACCGACATAGATAACGTAGCCGCCTTTGCCACCCATCCGCTTGGCCATATGCTCCACGTATTCAGCAGCGAACTTCTCGTTATCGATGATCTCCACATCCCAGTTGGCGCTCGGCTGCCCGGGCGATTCGTTGGTCAGCACCACGATGCCGGCGTCACGGGCTTTTTTGAATACCGGCTCCAGCACGTTGGCATCGTTAGGCACGATAGTGATGGCATCCACTTTACGTGCAATCAGGTCCTCAATAATTTTCACCTGCTGCGGCGCATCGGTGCTGGACGGCCCTACCTGGGAGGCGTTGAGGTTAAACTCTTTCCCGGCCTGGACTACCCCTTCACCCATCCGGTTAAACCATGGCATGCCGTCCACTTTTGAAATATTGACTACGGTTTTTTCCGCCGCATATACCGGCGCGGAAATAAGCGCAGCCCCCAACAGCAATGATGAAAAAATATTAACGACCAGACGTTTATGCATAATAATTAGCCTCAATACGTTGTAGTCAGACAGAGGTATGACGCAAAGCGGAAAAATAGATAGAAATTGTAATAATGTTAATAATTTAGAAGAGAATAAACACAAGCTGTAACAGCAGACAGGTAATATTCAGCTATAAATATGGATAATAATACTATAATCCTGTGGCGTGAGCTTTTTCACAAAAAAAATGCAACATAGTTTGTTGTTCCAGAATAATGATCGGGTCGCAGAGAAAATATATTTTTCCCGCTTCGTTATTTACCGAAAAACAATCACATAAATAACATCAGGAAAAGTATGTGATTTTTGATTGCGTCTCCAGCCCCTTCCGTGGCAGGATACTCCCTATGAACAGAAACGTTATCGTTACCTACCCCCGCCGTTGGTGGCTGCCTGCATAACAGGCGGCACGATACACGTTTCCATTTTCAAAGCCGCCGGAAGGCGGCTTTGGTGTTTTCAGGACGTCTTTCGGCTGAACAGTCTGATAAGGAGTCCCTGATGAACCATCCACAAACCATCCTCACCGGCGACCGCCCGACCGGCCAGCTGCATCTTGGCCACTACGTCGGCTCGCTGCGCCAGCGCGTCGCGCTGCAGCATAACCACCAGCAATTTATCCTGATCGCCGACCTGCAAGGGCTCACGGACAACGGCAGCAATCCGCAAAAAATCAGCCACCATATCCTCGAAGTCATGGCCGATTATCTGGCCGTCGGCATCGACCCCAGGCTCACCACTATTTGCCTGCAGTCCGCCCTGCCGGCGCTGGCGGAGCTCAGCGCGCTGTATATGAATATCGTCACCGTCGCCCGCGTAGAACGTAATCCGACGGTCAAAAATGAGATTGCCCAGAAGGGATTCGCCCGCTCGCTGCCGGTGGGTTTTCTCGCCTATCCGATTAGCCAGGCGGCCGATATCACCGCGTTCAAGGCCGAACTGGTGCCGGTGGGCGACGATCAGCTACCGATGATTGAGCAGACCAACGAGATCGTCCACAAGATGAATAGCCTCACCGGCGAGCCGGTGCTGCGCCACTGCAAGGCGCTACTCAGCGAAGTGAGTCGCCTGCCGGGCGTCGATGGCAACGCCAAAATGTCGAAATCGCTGGGCAATACGCTGACGTTATCGGCCACAGAGGAGGAAATCCACCACGCGGTCAGCGCGATGTATACCGACCCGACGCACCTGAGAGTCAGCGATCCGGGGCATGTCGAGGGCAACGTGGTGTTTACCTATCTCGATGCATTCCACAGCGATAAGGCGCGGGTGGCAGAGATGAAAGCCCACTATCAGCGCGGCGGGCTGGGCGATCGCCAGTGTAAGAATGAGCTGGAGACCTGCTTGCAGACGCTACTGGCGCCGATCCGCGAACGCCGGGCTACCTATATTCAGGATAAAGGGATGCTGCTGGAGCTGCTGCGCCAGGGCAGCGAACGCGCCCACCACCTCACACAGCAGACGCTGCATGAGGTGAAGCGTGGGCTGGGTCTGCCGGTGCTGTTCTGAGATGGTGAAATACTCCCTGTGCGGATAATTTTGTTAACACGCCGACAAGACCCTGTCTTTCGTATGGACAATATCGCCCCGGCTGTTACTATCGCGTTAACGGTAGCTCTCACTATGCGTGTTTCATTAAGGCCAGGATCGCTGATGATGACCACATAAGTAGCACAGCGAGCGGCTGCGCATCGGCGCGGCAGAGCGCGGCGTCAGCGGCCCTCCCTCCACTTTTTCGTCCTTCGCAAGAAGGACGCTCCGCCCGCCGGAGGAAACACGCGCACCACTCAGCACAGGGAATCAAGCGAGTCGCGTATGGACAAAATAAAGAAACGTTGGGCAGGGTATTTTGTCGGCTTACTGGTGGTGCTCGCCGCCGCCGCATGGTGGCTGCTGCGCCCGCCGGGACTCCCGGCGGGGTTTGCCAGCAGCAACGGCCGAATCGAAGCCACCGAAGTCGATATTGCCAGTAAAATCGCGGGGCGTATCGACACCATTCTGGTCAAAGAGGGTCAGTTCGTGCACCAGGGAGAGGTGCTGGCGAGAATGGATACCCGGGTACTGAACGAGCAGCGTCTTGAAGCCGCCGCGCAAATCAAGGAAGCGGAAAGCGCGGTCCTGGCCGCCAGAGCCTTGCTCGATCAGCGACAAAGTGAAATGCGCGCCAGCGAAGCGGTAGTGAAGCAGCGCCAGGCGGAGCTGGATTCCACGGCGAAACGCCATGTTCGCTCCAACACCCTCTCCCAGCGTGGCGCCGTCTCTGCCCAGCAGCTGGATGACGATCGCGCGGCCGCAGAGAGCGCCCGCGCGGCGCTGGAATCGGCGAAAGCCCAGGTCTCCGCCGCCCGCGCCGCCATCGAAGCTGCCCGCACCAGCATTATTCAGGCGCAAACCCGCGTCGAAGCCTCCCAGGCGACCGAGCGGCGGATCCTCGCCGATATTGACGATAGCGAGCTGAAAGCCCCCCGCGACGGCCGCATTCAGTATCGCGTCGCTGAGCCAGGCGAAGTCCTGGCCGCCGGTGGCCGGGTACTGAACATGGTCGATCTCGCCGATGTCTATATGACCTTTTTTCTGCCCACCGAACAGGCAGGTCTGCTGGCGCTCGGCAGCGAAGCGCGCTTGGTCCTTGATGCCGCGCCGGATCTGGTGATCCCGGCCAATATCAGCTTTGTCGCCAGCGTCGCCCAGTTCACGCCGAAAACGGTCGAGACCAGCGACGAGCGCCTTAAGCTAATGTTCCGCGTCAAAGCGCGTATCCCGCCGGAGCTGCTGGCGCAGCACCTGGAGTATGTCAAAACCGGCCTGCCCGGTATGGCTTACGTACGGCTGGATAAACAACAACCCTGGCCTGAAGCCCTGGCGGTGAGGTTGCCGCAATGAAACTAACGCCGCAGGATACCTCGCCCCCCGTCGCCCTGCTGGAACACGTTGGTCAGCAGTTTGGCGCCACCATCGCGCTGCGCGATATCAGTCTGGCGATCCCGGCACGGCGTATGGTTGGCCTGATTGGCCCGGACGGCGTCGGCAAATCGAGCCTGCTTTCGCTGATCGCCGGGGCGCGGACCATCGAGCAGGGGAACGTGATGGTGCTTGGCGGCGATATGCGCGATGTGCATCACCGCCGCGAGGTGTGTCCGAAAATCGCGTGGATGCCGCAGGGGCTGGGG
Organism: Klebsiella sp. K47; assembly: GCF_051858335.1. Lineage (NCBI taxonomy): Bacteria > Pseudomonadati > Pseudomonadota > Gammaproteobacteria > Enterobacterales > Enterobacteriaceae > Klebsiella > Klebsiella sp. K47. The sequence goes on along the minus strand of NZ_JBPYUI010000013.1, from coordinate 4,722 downwards.
AAAAACCTCTATCACACTCTCTCGGTGTATGAAAATGTAGACTTCTTCGCCCGCCTGTTCGGCCACGATAAAGCCGAGCGCGAACTGCGCATCAACGAGCTGCTGCAGAGTACCGGGCTGGCGCCGTTTCGCGATCGCCCCGCCGGAAAACTCTCCGGTGGGATGAAGCAAAAGCTCGGCCTGTGCTGCGCGCTGATCCACGATCCGCAGCTGCTGATCCTTGATGAACCGACCACCGGCGTCGATCCCCTCTCCCGGGCGCAGTTCTGGGAGCTTATCGACAATATTCGTCAGCGCCAGCCGGCGATGAGCGTGCTGGTGGCCACCGCCTACATGGAAGAGGCCGAGCGCTTTGACTGGCTGGTGGCGATGAACGCCGGCGAGGTGCTGGCGACCGGCAGCGCCGCAGAGCTCAAAGCCCAGACCGGCAGCCAGACCCTGGAGCAGGCGTTTATCGCCCTGCTGCCAGAAGCACAGCGTCGGGCGCATAGGGCGGTAGTTATCCCACCGCGCGGCAGCCGTGAGGAAGAGATCGCCATCGAAGCGCGCGGCCTGACCATGCGCTTTGGCAACTTTGTTGCCGTCGACCACGTTAATTTCCGCATCGCCCGCGGTGAAATCTTCGGCTTCCTCGGCTCCAACGGCTGCGGCAAATCCACCACCATGAAGATGCTCACCGGCCTGCTGCCCGCCAGCGAAGGTGAAGCCTGGCTGTTCGGCCAGCCGGTCGACCCGAAGGATATCGCCACCCGCCAGCGGGTGGGCTATATGTCGCAGGCCTTCTCGCTCTATAGCGAACTGACCGTCCGGCAAAACCTCGAGCTGCACGCCCGCCTGTTCCATATTCCGGACGGCGAAATCCCCGGCCGGGTGGCGGAAATGTGCGAGCGCTTTATGCTGACCGAGGTTGAAGACGCGCTTCCCGCCGATCTGCCGCTGGGGATCCGTCAGCGCCTGTCGTTAGCGGTGGCGGTCATCCATCGCCCGGAGATGCTGATCCTCGACGAGCCGACCTCCGGCGTCGACCCGGTGGCGCGGGATATGTTCTGGCAGCTGATGGTAGACCTCGCGCGGCAGGATCAGGTGACCATTTTTATCTCCACCCACTTTATGAATGAGGCGGAACGCTGCGATCGTATCTCCCTGATGCACGCCGGCAAAGTGCTGGCCAGCGATACGCCGCAGGCGCTGGTCGAGCAGCGCGGTTCAAACAGCCTGGAAGAGGCGTTTATCGCCTGGCTTAAAGAGGCCCAGCCGTCCTCTCCAGTACCAGAAGAACCCACGTCTGCTGTGGCATCGCATTCCGGACATACGGCTCCACGGCAGGCCTTCAGTCTTCGCCGGCTGTTTAGCTATAGCCGCCGCGAGGCGCTGGAGCTGCGCCGCGATCCGGTACGATCGACGCTGGCGCTGCTGGGGACGGTGATCCTGATGTTTATCATGGGGTATGGGATCAGCATGGACGTTGAGGATCTGCGCTTTGCCGCCCTCGACCGCGATCAAACCCTCAGCAGCCAGGGCTGGTCGCAGAATCTCGCTGGCTCACGCTACTTTATCGAACAGGCGCCGCTGCACAGCTATGACGAACTGGACCGCCGGATGCGCGACGGCGAGCTGGCGGTGGCGATAGAGATCCCGCCGAACTTTGGCCGCGATATCGCCCGCGGCACGCCGGTGCAAATCGGCGTGTGGGTGGACGGCGCGATGCCCAACCGCGCGGAAACCGTGCGCGGCTACGTACAGGCGATGCATCTGGCCTGGCTGCAGGAGATGGCCGGCCGCCAGAGCAGCCCGCAGCGCGATACCTCGCTCATCTCCATCGAGACCCGCTATCGCTACAATCCAGATGTGAAGAGCCTGCCGGCCATCGTCCCGGCGGTGATCCCGCTGCTGCTGATGATGATCCCAGCGATGCTCAGCGCCCTGAGCGTAGTGCGTGAGAAAGAGCTCGGATCGATTATCAACTTGTACGTGACGCCAACCACCCGCAGCGAATTCCTGCTCGGCAAGCAGCTGCCTTACATCGTACTGGGGATGTTTAACTTCTTCCTGCTGTGCGCGCTGTCGGTCTTTGTCTTTGGCGTCGCGCATAAGGGGAGTTTCCTGACGCTGACCCTGGCGGCGCTGCTGTATGTCACCATCGCCACTGGTCTGGGACTGCTGATCTCAACCTTTATGAAGAGCCAAATCGCCGCTATTTTCGGTACCGCGATTATTACGCTGATCCCGGCAACCCAGTTTTCCGGAATGATCGATCCGGTGGCCTCGCTGGAAGGTCCCGGGCGCTGGATTGGGCAAATCTACCCGACCAGCCACTTCCTGACTATCGCCCGCGGGACCTTTTCGAAAGCGCTGAATATTAGCGATTTGTGGGGCTCATTCATTCCGCTACTGATTGCGGTGCCGCTGGTGCTCGGGTTGAGCGTGCTGCTGCTGAAGAAACAGGAGGGATGATGCGCGGATTACGCAATATTTATAATCTTGGCGTCAAAGAGCTGCGCAGCCTGCTCGGTGATAAAGCGATGCTGGCGCTGATCGTGTTTGCGTTTACCGTGTCGGTGTACTCCTCGGCCACGGTGATGCCCGGTTCGCTGCACCTGGCGCCGATCGCGGTTGCTGATATGGATAAATCCCAGCTCTCCTCACGCATTATTAACGCTTTTTACCGTCCCTGGTTTCTTGAGCCGGAGCTGATCACCGCTGATGAGATGGACGCCGGGCTGGATGCCGGGCGCTACACGTTCGCCATCAACATCCCGCCTAACTTCCAGCGCGATGTACTGGCCGATCGGCAGCCGGAAATCCAGGTCAACGTCGACGCCACGCGCATGAGTCAGGCCTTTACCGGCAACGGTTACATCCAGAATATTATCACCGGCGAAGTAAACAGTTTTATCGCCCGCTATCGGGATATCAGCGTGCTGCCGGTAGAGCTGGCGGTCAGGATGCGTTTTAATCCTAACCTTGAGCAGGAGCGCTTTGGCGCGGTGATGGCGATCATCAACAATATCACCATGCTGGCCATTGTCCTCACCGGTTCGGCGCTGATCCGCGAGCGGGAACATGGCACCATTGAGCATCTGCTGGTGATGCCGATCACGCCGTTTGAAATTATGCTGGCCAAGATCTGGTCGATGGGCCTGGTGGTGCTGGTGGTCTCCGGGTTGTCACTGATACTGATGGTACAGGGGATTTTGCAGGTGCCCATTGAAGGGTCGATTCCCCTGTTTATGCTGGGGGTGGCGCTCAGCCTGTTCGCCACTACCTCGATCGGCATTTTTATGGGCACCCTCGCCCGCTCGATGCCGCAGCTGGGGCTGCTGATGATCCTGGTCTTACTGCCGCTGCAGATGCTCTCCGGCGGATCCACGCCGCGAGAAAGTATGCCGCAGCTGGTACAGGATATTATGTTGACCATGCCGACCACCCACTTCGTCAGCCTGGCGCAGGCGATATTGTATCGAGGCGCCAGCTTCGCCATCGTCTGGCCGCAGTTCTTAACCTTGCTGGCTATCGGCGGAGTGTTCTTTACTATCGCGTTGCTGCGTTTTCGTAAGACTATTGGTGAGATGGCATAAAGGCTTAAGAAGGGCCGTCGACTTACGGCGGCCGAATGGTTTATTTATGGCGATTCATAAAGCGACGTAAACCCCAGGTGAAGGCCATCGCCATACTGAAGAGAATGAACAGCAACACCACCCAGCTGATGGAGATGCGCAGCAGCGTGCCGGGGGTCATAAACGGCTGCAGATACACGGTGAAGGACTGGGCGGGTGATTTTCCCAGCAGTTCATAAACGTTATCGGTGAGCCACACGCCGACCCGACAGAACAACCAGATAATCGCTGGCCAGCAGAGCAGCACCAGAAAGGTAAAGCGCTCCTGAATGTAAGTGAAGAGCTGGCGCAATGGCGACCAGTTAAGCAGGATTTTCATTTCTATTCTCATTTGCCAGCCGAGAACCTGCATATGTCTCGCAAGGTATTTCGGGCAGCATCCATACAGGCAATCATCCCCCTTTGTATATCAAATTTGCTGCCATATAAACCAGATCAAGTTAACAAAGTGTTAATGATATAGCTCATTAAGACAAAAAATAGGCTGAATGTTTACCGATCGTCGCAATAAATGGGGAGAGAAGTATACAGCGCAGGCGTAATTTTTCACGTTACCTAACGCGTTATTTTACTGGTGGGAAAAGCTGCACCACTATTTTGCAGAAAAACAAAATAATAGCGCGAAAATAGAAATAGAAATAGAAATAGAAATAGAAATAGAAATTTAATCGTAGCTGCTAATAATTATTTTTTCGACTCGTATCATTAGATAAATTCACCACCCGGGTCACCACCCATGTGTATTAGTCACGTTATTTTGCGAAGCAATAAGATAGCTATTCTTTCCGCAGCGCTGTTAAGGCTGTTTATTGACACTATCGGTGCTGCAGATATCTGAAACAACCCGCCCGGATAGCATTATTGACCTCGGCAATTTGCTGCATTGATGACTTCTCGATCAGAAAGCGGCTGAGGATCCGTAGCCCCGGTAAGCGCAGCGCCACCGGGGAGATATACCCCACACCGCAAAAAACCCCGCACCTTTCGGGACGGGTTCTTGTTAAAACGCAAAAACAAAAAGCTCAGTCTTTCGACTGAGCTTTCTGCTTTATTTGATGCCTGGCAGTTCCCTACTCTCACATGGGGAGACCCCACACTACCATCG
>NZ_JBPYUI010000012.1:0-157640 GCF_051858335.1 Klebsiella sp. K47 | reverse complement strand
GGTCGGCCAGCGCTTTATCAACGGCTTTGGCGACGATGGCGTCGATCTGTTCCTGAGTAAATTCTTGCGCCATTACAGAGGTAAGCGGAAAAAACGTGGCGATAACCGCCATGGTTAATGGAAGTTTTTTTATCATTGTCATGAGTTTCTCAATATAGGTTAATTTTATTCAGACAATAACCAGCCTATTCTGAGCTGACAGAATATGTCGCTATCATCAGAACAAGTTATTTTTTATTTTGTACGGTCACAGAGGCGTTACACAATTATCGTTACCCTTCCTCCTTCGCTGATATTAAACAGGTGGCCTTTCGCCACTGACAAAAAAAACACAGCACGAACCAATAAACGCTATTTCCCGGCAGCGGATAGACGGCGGAATACATGCCCCCGCAGGGGCATGTCAGCAAAAATTAACCAAAGATATAGGTATTGACGAGATTTTCGAGTAATTCCTGACGCCCGCTCTGAGGCTGCGGATTCAGATTATGCTGCTCAGCGTATCGGGCAATATTATCCAGCGACATCTGCCCGCTCATAATTTTCTGCCCCAGCTCGCCCTGCCAGCCGGCATAGCGTTTTGTCAGACCCTGATCGAGCTTGCCATCCTCAATCATGCGCGCGGCCAGCTTGAGGGACAGCGCCATCACGTCCATGGCGCCAATATGGCCATAGAACATGTCGTATTTGTCGGTGCTCTGCCGGCGAACTTTGGCGTCAAAGTTCAGGCCGCCGGTGGTGAATCCCCCGGCTTTGAGGATCTCATACATCACCAGGGTATTTTCTTCCACGCTGTTCGGGAACTGATCGGTATCCCAGCCGAGCTGCGCATCGCCGCGGTTGGCATCAACGGAGCCGAAAATGCCCAGCGCGATGGCGCTGGCGATTTCATGGTGGAAAGAGTGCCCCGCCAGAGTGGCGTGGTTGGCTTCAATGTTCACCTTGATCTCATTTTCCAGACCAAACTGCTTCAGGAAGCCATATACCGTCGCGACATCGTAATCGTACTGATGCTTAGTGGGCTCCTGCGGTTTCGGCTCGATAAGCAGCGCGCCGCCAAAGCCAATCTTATGCTTGTGCTCCACCACCATCTGCAGGAAGCGGCCAATCTGCTCACGCTCCTGACGCAGGTCGGTATTCAGCAGGGACTCGTAACCTTCGCGGCCGCCCCACAGAACATAGTTTTCGCCGCCGAGCTGGTGGGTAGCGTTCATGGCGGTCACCACCTGCGTGGCCGCCCAGGCAAACACCTCCGGATCGGGGTTGGTCGCCGCTCCGGCGCCGTAGCGCGGGTGGGTAAAGCAGTTGGCGGTGCCCCACAGCAGTTTCACGCCGGTTTGCTGCTGTTTCTCCGCCAGCACCTCGGTCATGATGGCGAAATTATGCAAATACTCTTTCAGCGACGCGCCTTCTGGCGAGACGTCGACATCATGGAAGCAGTAATACGGCACGTTGAGCTTGTAGAAAAATTCAAACGCCACGTCCGCTTTGCGTTTGGCCATTTCCAGCGCATCGCCCGCGGCCTGCCAGGGACGCTCAAACGAGCCGGCGCCAAACATATCCGCGCCATTCCAGCAGAAATTATGCCAATAACAGGCGGCAAAACGCAGATGATCGGCCATGCGTTTTCCCAGCACGATTTCATCCGGATTATAGTGGCGAAACGCCAGCGGATTATCGGTTTTGGGTCCGGCAAAGCGAACGCGATCAACCTGGTCGAAATAGGTTTGCATGATGAACTCCGAAATTGAGAAACAGGAAAATTAACAACTGTGACACATCGTGTATTCTCATCGTCGGTTGCTCAATTACGTTATTTCACTCGGCGATTGAGAAAATGCTCAAATGTGAGCCATCTCGCAAATAAAACTATTTTAAATATCTCGCTTCGCGCGCGTATAGCGTACACTTCCTGGGGAATTCAGGTATCCACACCAAATTAAAATGCCGGTTTTGTCGCAATGTCTGCCTGCCCAAAAAAATTAGCGGCGGATAACGGTTCAAAGCAGGCGATACAGGCCTTTGCTTCGAGGATCACATAAGTAAAAAAACATAATTACGTAATTTAAAAACGTAATAGATTCTTCCAGGTCAACTGTGTCAGAAAGTGTTTCACCTACACAAAACAAACCGGAGTCTGCTTAGAATGAGTAAAAACATAATGCACAGTCGGCATGATGAATATCATAAATTAACCCGTGGAGAACGAATTGGTTATGGCATGGGCGACTTTGCGCAAAACCTGGTTTTCGGCACAATTGGGGGTTTTCTGGCTTTGCATATGCTGACGGTAAATACCATCAGCACGGCAACGGCAGGCTTTATTTTTCTTTTTGTCCGTATCATTAATGTGTTTTGGGATCCGATGGTCGGAACCTATGTGGATAAGCGAACCTCGAAAGCAGGGAAATATCGCCCCTGGCTGTTACGAGCCGGCGTGCCGCTAGTGATCCTGTCGGCATTACTGTTCGCGCCAATTCCTGGGGTGAAAGGTTCGGTGGCTTTCGCCTTTATTATTTATCTGGCGCTGGACCTGGTTTATTCCTTAGTCAATATTCCCTATGGCTCGCTGAATGCGTCGCTGACCCGCGACCCGGAATCGATCGATAAGCTGACCAGTACCCGCATGATGCTTGCCAACAGCGCCAACCTGCTGGTCTATACCCTGTTCCCGATGTTTGTGCAGATGGCGGCGCCGAAAGATCGCAGCCTGAAAGACACCGGCTTTTTCGGCCTTGAGCTGAATCTGGGCAACTATACCGATCCGTCGGCGAACTACGCCTGGTTCGGCGTGTACGCCATCTATATGATCATCGGCGCGGTGGCCCTGTTTATCTGCTACAAATGCACCAAAGAACGCGTGGTCGCGACCGCCGAGCAGACCGCCAACGTCAAAACCACCGACCTTTTCCACGAGCTCAGACATAACCGCCCGCTGGTTATTCTCGGCATGTTCTTTATGCTGGCCTTTACCTTCATGTTCTTCATGAACACTGTTAACGGCTTCTTCAACCAGTTCGTCGTCGGCCATTCCGAATGGATGGGCGCCGTGGGTCTCGTCGCGTCTATTCCCGGCATCGCCTTCCCGGTGTTCTGGCCGAAACTGAAAAAAATCTTTGGTAAAAAAGGCTTCTTCCATCTGTTCCTCGCCATGTTCATCGTCGGCGAACTGCTGACCTACGTCTGGTCCCGTGAAGGGATGCACGACGCCCTGTGGCTGGCCTACATCGCCACCTTTATTAAACAGTGGGGCTTAACCTCCGCCACCGGCTTTATGTGGGCGCTGGTACCGGAAGTTATCGCGTACGGCGAATTAAAATCGGGCAAACGCAATGCCGCCATTATCAATGCCATTATGGGACTCTTCTTCAAGATCGGCTTCACCATCGGCGGCGCTATCCCGCTGTGGCTGCTGGCGGTGTATGGATTTAATGAAAGCGGCGCCGTGCAGAGCGCCAGCGCCATCGACGGGATCATTATGACCGCGGTGTGGATCCCAATTGCGCTGGCCGCTATTTCGATGGTGATCATGCAGGTTTATCCGATCTCCGATAAACATGTGACCGACATCAACCGTCAGCTGGATGAGATCCGCGTGTAGTTAAAAAAATTATAAATCAGACCGATCCTTAACTTTCCATTTTAAAAGGTGTAATGAAATGTCACTTATTCAAAACCCGATATTACGCGGCTTTAATGCCGACCCCAGTATTATTCGCGTCGAGGATACGTACTATATTGCCAACTCGACGTTTGAGTGGTTCCCGGGCGTGCGTTTACATGAGTCCAAAGACCTGAAAAACTGGAACCTGCTGCCTTCGCCGCTCTCCACCACCACCCTGCTGGACATGAAGGGCAACCCCTCCTCCGGCGGCATTTGGGCGCCGGCGCTCTCCTGGGCCGATGGGCAATTCTGGTTGGTGTATACCGATGTGAAGATCACCGAAGGCGCCTTTAAAGACATGACCAACTACCTGACCACGGCGAAGGATATTCGGGGCCCGTGGAGCGACCCGATCAAGCTGAACGGCGTCGGGTTTGACGCCTCGCTGTTCCATGACGACGATGGCCGGAAATATATCGTCCAGCAAACCTGGGATCACCGGGAGTACCATCACCCCTTCGATGGCATTACCTTAACGGAGCTGGATACCAAAACGCTGAAGTTAATGCCGGAAACCGCGCGCACCATCTACCGCGGCACCGCCGTGGCGCTGGTCGAGGGGCCGCACCTCTATAAACTGAACGGCTACTACTATCTGTTTGCCGCCCAGGGCGGCACCGTGTTTACCCACCAGGAGGTGGTGGCTCGGTCGAAAACCCTCGAGGCCGACAGCTTCGAAACCGAGCCGGGCGACGTGTTCTTAACCAATGTCGATACCCCGGACAGCTACATCCAGAAACAGGGCCATGGCGCGCTGGTCTCCACCCCGGAAGGCGAATGGTATTACGCCTCGCTCTGCGCCCGGCCGTGGAATCGCCCAGGGGAATCCATCTACGACCCGCGCGGCTGGTCAACTCTCGGCCGGGAAACCGCGATCCAGAAAGTATACTGGGACGACGAGGGCTGGCCGCGTATTGAAGGCGGTCACGGCGGGAAAACCTTCGTCGAAGGGCCGAAAGACGCCATCTTCACCGAAAGCGCCAGCGATAATAGCCAACAGGATGATTTTACGTCGCCAGCGCTCGACCCGAACTGGAATACCCTGCGAGTGCCGTTTACGGCCAAAATGGGCACCACCGGCGACGGCAAATTAACCTTAATCGGCCAGGGTTCGTTAGCCAATACGCATGACCTGTCGCTGATTGCCCGCCGCTGGCAGGCCTTCTATTTTGACGCCGCGGTGAAGGTGAAATTCGAGCCCTTCAGCTACCAGCAGATGGCCGGATTAACGAATTACTATAACGACCGCCACTGGAGCTTTGTCTTCCTGACCTGGAATGAAATTAACGGCAAGGTCATCGAAGTCGGCGAAAATAACCGCGGAAAATACACGTCGTACCTGAAAGATAACGCCATCAAGGTGCCGGACGGCGTGGAATACGTCTGGTTTCGGACCAAGGTCCGCAAGCAGACCTACAGCTATGAATATAGCTTCGATGGCGTGACCTTCACCGAGATCCCGGTTCAGCTGGATGCCGCGGTACTGTCCGATGACTATGTATTGCAGAGCTACGGTGGGTTCTTTACCGGGGCGTTCGTCGGCCTGGCGGCGGTAGACTACGCCGGGTACGGCACCCAGGCTGAGTTTTATCAGTTCGAGTATCAGGAGCTGGGCGATAGGTTAGCGGCCGATGGGAGTTACAGCTGGGAGGCTGGCGAGACGCGGGATAAGTAAGGGAGACATATCAGTGTCAGCGTTTATAGCAACAGTACCTGTACGGTAACAGTGACGTTTAATCTGTCCAGGCAGGGTTATTAGCGCGGCATAGTCAATGACAAAAAAGGGGCATAATTTGCCCCTTTTACCTATCACGCTCTCACGTTCCAGTCGTCCGAATACTGGACATTGCCATCAACATAGCGCCAGGTAATTTTGTCATACATAAGGGAAACTGATTCCATGTGGTTGATTTGCGAGTTCCCTGTCATTTTAGCGTTCGGCATTCCCGGGTTAATGCCTGTTACTTTCACTCCCTCGATCAGCATGATGAAGTAGCATTCTTCCTGCCCTGCGTGGTTGATACGATACCAGCGGATCTCCGCGCTTTTAAGCGTTTGCCCCGTCGCGACAGCTTTATAGAGATACGGGCTGGAGCTATCAAACTCCTTTTCAATCATCATCGGTGAATGAGAGCGCTTACCCGTTATCTTCCCATTGGCGCTATCTACCGGAATATTCAGGCCGTGGCTAAAACCAACAATCTCTATGCTTCCCTCACGATCCTGAACATCTACCGACCCTTTAATTTCTGCGCCGCCATCGTCTTTAAGCCACATGTATGCCGGAATGGGCATTTTACAAACTCCTTGTAGTTATGATTTTCTTCGTGATAAACCAATAGCAAACAATTGTTAAAAGCAACTGAAAGATCACAATCGCTACTATCGTAAAATTTGAATATTTTTGCTGAGGGATTACGGACTGATAAGGTAGCAAGCGAAACAGCACCCAGAATAAGAAGGTAAAGCCGAATACTTTAGCAAATCGCCGCAACGTGGAATGGCCCAACGTTTTGAGGATATCAGTAAACCTAAATTTATGTATCACAGCACTATATATCGTGATTATGGCACTCATCGCAGGTATGCTGATAAATGTATTAATCAGTATACTAATATAGATGCTCAGAGATTGCCAAACCTCTAAATCAGGCTCCCCCAAAATGAAATGAGTAACCTTGTCAGCGCCCTGATAAGTAAAACTACCCGTAATAGAGTCAACTAATCCATTATACGGAACAACTCTCGCAACAATCATCATCACCACCGCGAGCAACGCTATCTTAATAAGTAAATTAAAAACATGGCTGGCCATTGGCAATCACCTCAATAGAGCCGTATGCCTTCAGTTTCCTTATGCAGGGAACATCTATTTGCTGCGTCCTGAGAAGAGCATTACGTAACATGGCGAAATCTGAATCATGCGGAAGAGTGATGCACCCCTCTGATAAAGTGCCAGGATGAAGTCGAAAGTTGCCTCGCTTAACCCCCTCAATCCATGTGTAATCGTCGATTCCCCAGTCATCCCGCCACAGGGCAAACCATTCGCTATGCCTGAATGAAGCACCCTTAACTACACTGTTATAGATATCTCGCACCCCTGCATTGACCTGCGATCTGAGCCCCCCTTCCGGACGGTCAACAATCCAGTATTTTCCCGCTGGTACCGGCCCCTCTTTAGGTATCATTGCGCAGGCACCACGGTTACGGTAAGCACCATTCCCGGAAAACGCCAGGAAGGTACCAACGCCGGGGAATGATAATGGAGAATAATACATGTCGTTAATGACAAATTTACCATGCAGAGCCATAAACTACCCACGCCATTTAATAATTTATGGATATAGTACTGGTTGTGTAGCAAACTACGCAAATTAACCAACTTATTTTCAGAATATATAAATACCATTACCGTTTCAACTAAAAGCTATGCGTAGTTTTAGCGACAGAGGCTGGGTTTTATCATAAGAGAAATCTGTATGATGCATCATTTTGTTCAAAATATCAGGCATCATTTGCAGGTTTTTATTCACAGAACAAAACTATTACTGCCGGTATAAAGAGTTTTCCTGCTTGCAGCCAAAAGCGAAACGGATAGAATAACATACACCGCACCACAATAAACACTAGCTTGCAGGATTTCTGATCCATACCTAGAAAGGCACTGTCATTATAAAACCACATGATATTTCAACAGGAAAACATGAAGACGAAAACGAGCATAGATTACATATTTCTCACTGATATTCAGCCTGATAACCTGGGAATATTGATGGAATAAAACTTCACCCTCGCCTTATTATCTTGAACAGTTTTATCGTCGCTATGTAAAGCACCCCAGAAAGTGAAAGCACTGTCATTAGAGTGATATAAAAGAAAGTATCATATATTGTATCGGCGTTCACACTCCCGAACAAGAAGTGGCAAATATCCCTTGCGATATCATAATCGAGATAGATTTCCGGCCTTGGAAGTGCACGTCCCAGAACCAAAAACAGCAATATAAAATAAATGATCTTACTTATTTTACGGGCAAGCGTTATTAGAGCCACTGGCAACAACCTCCACCCAACCGCGAGCCATCAGGGAACGCATGCAGGGAACCTGTACTAACGAAGTATTCATAAGCGCATTCCGGATCATGGCAAAATCAGAATTATGGGCGATAGTAATACAACCCTCGGAAACCGTACCCGGATGCAAACGGAAGTTACCACGTTTCACATCCTCTACCCACGTCTCATCGTCAATTCCGCGGTCGTCACTCCATAATGCAAACCAATCGCTATTCCCCCGCCGTAGTTCGCGGCAGGACGTAATGAAACGATTGGTATTAGCCCTGCTTTTATTTATTTTCAAAGAATCGGCTGTAGCCCCCGCTCTCACGCCGGAAGCGGATATCACTCTGGTGAATCCGTCAATGTTTGCTCGTGAAGGATATCGACGGCACAACATGATGCTGTCGATGTGTTCACATAAACCGCCTGTTCATGAGTCATAACTCGTTTCTGCCATGAACAAGTCAGAGCAAATACATATAAACCAATAATTTTAACATCCAAATTTTTTGCGTATCCAATCACTTATCGAATACTTATATGCGCTTTATTATTTATTAAATTAATACATCTCACACCAAGATAATTCATCATAATAATCAACCGTAAAGTGATATACTATGCTGTTTTAAGCCTTATTTAAATCAATGGTTCAAAATCATTTTGCAATACAATTTGTAACAATTAGGTTATAGTAACACTTATCAAGTTACTTATTCTCTTGTAAATTACCATCGATTATTTCTTGCAAAAATGATGTACATCCTCAGTCATTTATTTAAACATAGGATAGCTATATGGCAGACATAGAAGGGATAGCGCGGAAGTTATATAACATCATTATCTCTCCTGATACAGTTACGGGGCTTATCAATGGTGGATTATCTGTTCCTTTAGATTATGGTTATCTGATTTACGGTATCTTTGATACGGATACAAGATATGAACGTGAAACAGAAAGAATCCGTATGATGACCGCGATAAGACACGACATCCTTAACTATGAAAATATCGTTAATGCAGTTAAATTAATCTTTCAGTTATTTAATAAATATCTATCCGAATCAGAACAAGATAGAATATACAGAAGTGTAGTTACCTCTATCGTGGGTAGAATCTCTACGAATATTATCGCATCGAACATCGCTAAAGCCGTTATAGAAAAAACGTCATTTACTTATGTAGTATTTAAGGGGAAAGGGAATCCAATAGCCTTTTTAAGTACTATCCTCTTGTTTGGTGGAATGGCAGAGCGTTCCATCAGGACCTCTGATAAACTCAGAAATGAAGCGCCCGAGGTATACTCGTTATTAAGACCCCGCGATTATGATCTGCTTTATTTCTTATTTGCCGATGCGGTACAACCTTTTGTGGATGCCATCCATGCAGGATACACCGAGGGCAAACCCGTGTTCGACAAGATTATGAAAAGAGTTGAAGAACATTTAAATACGAATGCTAAGGCTGGGTAATATGAAAAAAATTATCACGCCACTCGTCGATATAGTTCTCTGCACCTATATTATTACCACATGCTTTATTTGCTTGACTGAGTTTAATAACTGGCAGAATAAAATAATCGCAGTAACGATTACAATCGGCAGCGCTTATATCATCGCCATTGCGTTGAATAGATTTCTGGGAACAAAGATCGGAGTATTAAGCGGTGCTTTTAATTTACTATCAGGCCCGCTACTAATTATAGGCGCTATTGTTTGCATAGCCTTACTTGACCCGTGGCCGGTTAAGATGATTGGTCTGTTTTTATGGGTCATTATAATGTTTTGTTTACCTTCATTTATAAATAGAGATAAGGAATAATCATGTCAAATCCAGCATATCTTTGGCTAACCGATACAAACGGCTCCCCTATAACGGGTAGTTCTCTCGTTACAGGGCGTATTGGCGCTATTGAATTAAAAGCGGTAACGCACCACCTATCCATTCCTGTGGATGGAAACACCGGGAGATTAACAGGAACCAGAGTACATACGCCTATTACGGTACAGAAAGACTTTGATAAAACAACGCCCCTTTTATACAAAGCGCTGAGTGAGAACCAAACATTAAAGTCGGCAACCATAAAGATGTATCAGATCCTTGATGCAGGTGTTGAAAGCGAATATTTTAATATTACATTAGAGAATGTAAAAGTAACCGGAATTACCCCCAACTTATTTCCTGATTTTGGTACAGGTACGCACAGCGAGACGATTCAGTTAAGGTATGAGGCCATCACCTGGAAACATTGCGATGGGAATATCATTTACAAAGATTCCTGGAACCACAGGGCAACGGCATAAATTCCCCTTAGACTAAAGGCCATTCAAAAAAGTGGCCTTTTATAAGTTTATCTGATGATTTAAACCACCCTCGCCAAACAAGCCATCCAAATGCAACCGCATGGTTTGGAGGCATAGTATCTTGAAGCTATACCTCCTTGAGTAGCGCTAAATTAATTCAACACATTCGATACCTGCATTGCTTTAAGCCCCCTATAACTTCCGCTGTTCCAGGCTGGAATAAATCGTTTTAATTTCCGCTTGTAAGCTTTCGCCACGGTATACCATCGACGTATCGTATCGTTTGTACTTCTCATCACGCGTAGCGCTAAACCAGTTGAACGATCCTATGCACAGCAGCCCTTCATCACCAATCACGATTTTACTGTGAACACGGTTGACCAACATAGTCACAATGCCCAGCGCATTTAGTTTTTCCACTGCATCATTAAGGCGCTGCTGTTTTGCTTTGCGCTTTTCATAACTGACGTCTTGGGTATTAAAGCTTTTATCCGTCACAACAGTAATGTCGATACCACGAGCACGAGCCTGGATCATTGATGTTAGAAAACCGGTTTGTTCCAATTTTTCCCAGGTCAGCCAAGGGGAAACAATAGTAATACTTTTACCAATAGCATCAAAAGTCTGATTCAGGAAAACATCATGCTCCTCAACACCGTGCAAGGTAGAGATCTGTGTTTGCGCTGTATTAAGATCCTGGCGTTCTTTATACTCAAACTGAAGTGCATTATTATCGGATGCAAACAGGTATTTTGAAAGCAACCCTCTCGGCGAAGAAGCGGGCTGAATCTCAAACAGGTCCATATCGCCAAAGACCAAAAAGCTATCTTTAGCACGTGAAACGGCAACGTTCAGCATGCTGCTGTCTCTATCAATAAATCCGCCATCTTCATGTTTCGAATACACAGGAGAGAACAGCACAATTGCCCGTTCCGCCCCCTGCAATGAATGAACCGTGCCCACTGTCAGCGAATTTTCATCGCCACTACAATTGATATCCAGCTTACGTAATGACGATTTAATCGCACTGACCTGCGCCGAAAATGGGGTCACAATGCCAACTAATTCATGTAACGGTTTATTGTAGTGATGCTCAATCTCTTCTTTGTGCGCTGCAAGCCATGCAGCAATCGTCTTCGCTTCAAAGTCGTTATAACGACTTCCACCATTGGCCTGCATACCCTTACCATCTATATGCAGATAGCCCATTGCAGGGAATATAGTCCCTTTTTCTTCCCCTCGTTTGGGCTGCAACTTACCGTGATAACTAAGGGTGTTACAGTAGCCAATGATGTTATCGAAGCAGCGACGGTGTTCGTACAGATACATCCCCCGCGCCAAATCCGGATCGTACTGGTAGCGCGAGTTAAACTGTGCAACCTTCATAACGCTGCCGGATGCAGCGCTCTTTCCTGATTCACACACCAAAGCATAAGCTTCAGTAAGTTCTTCCTGAGAACCTTCTGGAAGGATATGCTCCTCAACCATATTGCCAATATCAATACAAGGCAGGCTGTTCCAGATAGGCGCAATCTGTTCTGTGTCGCCAATTACCAGAGCTTTCTTCGCCAGTGCGAAAGAAGCTGCAGCAACCTCAGGAAGCACCTGCCCCGCTTCATCGACGATCAACAAATCGGCGAAGTTATATAAATAACCATTATCATACTTCTTACCGCTAACATGTTCTCTGATAAGCATATGATGAGGAAGCATAAAGGAGGTCATGACGACACAAGGGGTGAGCTTCATTCTTCGCAGCCAGCGGGCTTTAATAGTCTTCGCCCCTTTGCGACCTTTTTCTTCTTGAAGGTTATCGATATTCGCCATATCCATCAGCCACCGACCTTCCCAGTAATGCGTCGCCAGCAAAAACGCTGGGAAACGGAGCTGTGTATCGGCAAGCTCATCGGCTTCGCTCAGATTCAGCTCTGTCTCGCCTGCATAACCCAGCGAATGGGTTATCTCGCACCAACGGATGACTGCTTCACTTTCACGTCGGGAAATGTCCTCAGCGTGATCAATTTGCTGTTGGTACCCGGCCTGTTCTTTATGAGCTTGCTCAATCAATCCATCGATAAAGGCATCAATTCCATCAGGCTGAGATCCCTGGAATGCTGTCATTCTTTCGCCAAACGTAGCCTCCAAAAACAGCTTCATTTGATAGTGACGCTTAGTACGAACGGCGGGAAGCCAGGAGAAGAGAGTGAACATGATCGACTCTCCGGCTCGATATTGTTCCCACTGTTTTTTGCCCTGCGTTAATAGCGAGATTTCATTTGTGCTATTAAGCAGTAACGTTCTCTTATCCTGAATATACTGTTCGAGATCGTCACTGACGGCATGCCGCTCCTGACGGATTGCGTTCAGGTCATCCCATGCAGGCTCGATTTGCTCAAGCTCTGCAGAGAGTTCAACCAAACGCTGATGCAGGAGATCCACAACCTGTTCAGGTGAATGACATTCCTCATTCGGAAAAGCTGCCCTTGCCTTTTCAAGGAAGAAGCACCGGGCATCTTCAACATATTCAAGGGATTCAACACCGTTAAAAAAGGCTTCCGTCTGGTATTTTTTTACCGCCTCGGCTCTTCGTCCCGAAGACGGGAAGTAAGCGCCAAAGCTTTTTACATCTGGTAACCAACGCCCGGCCATAGGCCCGGTACCGATAGAAAAATCTTTGCCGAAGGCCTCGATAATGTTGGTAACGGCCTGATTATTGGTTGATGTCGCAACCACCACCGGTGGTTCAGTTTTGTTTAAAGCTGCTCTCGCCCACTCAGTAGCGATGATGGAGAGAACCAGAGTAGTTTTCCCGGTACCCGGAGGACCATTTACGGCAAGAATATCCCCGGGCTGTTGAGTGAGGTAATGGCTCAGGGCATCGCGCTGCGCGACAGCCAGCGGAAACTTATCACCGGAGTGTCCCAGACGCTCACTAAACATGGCATTACTGGCGAGGAGCGGCTCAACAGGAGACTTCTCTTTCGAGGCAAAGCGCGCCAGCAATGGCACCTCTTTTTTGCACGTCAGCAAATGATCGTACATAGGCAGGATATGGATGCTGCCCCCTCCAGGCTGGTTGGCTTTAATAATGTAGCCATAGCCAGCTGGTTCATATTGCTCAGGTGATGCGAGCCATTTGCCAGCAACATGCTTTAAAAGTTCCTCTGAATCTTTAAGGTACTTTTGCCACCACTGCTGATAACGAGCATATCGTTCCACTCGTTGTTCATCAGTCTCCTCACGTAGCTCATCCTCATTACCGGGACCAAAAGTGATTGAATCATGCGTGGTTCTGTACTTGTCATATTCCGCCATCTCACCAATAGAAAAGGTACCTTTGGGGAGCGGTTCGAGCAGGTCACGGGGAATGGTGGCTGGTGATGTGGGGAATAAAAAGCCTTCGCGGTTGAGTAGTGCAGCGGTAACCAAAGGTGTAACAATATCAGGAGCACCAGCAGTCCGCGCCTTGCCATGCTTTAACAGGCGGATCCATACCTCTGGCCGTAGCAGCACCTCGACGGTCTTGACCTGGGTGTCTTCACCATTGAAGAATAATTCCACAATATCTTCACCCAACCTCCCCCTATCGACGTTCGTCCATTTCGTAAATGATTCATCCTCTCTACGCTCAAATGCCCCTTTTCCAGACTCGGCATCTGCTAAGGTATTACGCCAATATGAAGTGAATCCCTGAGTATTACTGTCCATTCCCCATCCCGTAACTTAAATGAGACAATTGATTTTGTCGTATAAATTCATCATGGTTAAACATTGTCCATGATGCGAGTGGGATCGCAAGAATTGTTTGTATCACTAAACATGGCGTGCCACTTTACATATCGACGGCTACTGAACGGGTATTCTCAATTTTTAATATGCTGTTTGTCATATCTCTGATGCAATAAATGAGGATAGGAATTGTCCTCCTGATACTGGTCATTTCTTTATCCCTTTCCGGTTGCGATAGTCCCTGTAGCAGGTATTATTTTGCGTACTACGTTCCAAAACGATTTTTTGCCGGAGCACTTTACTCCATGGCCGCAATCTCTTTCGAGGGCTTCATGACTAATACTAACTTTTCTCAAACGGCTGCGTTTATCTGGTCGGTGGCCGATCTGCTGCGCGGTGATTTCAAACAGTCTCAGTACGGGCGCGTGATCCTGCCCTTCACGCTGCTGCGTCGTCTTGAGTGTGTGTTGGCGGAAACCAAAGATGCGGTGGTGGCGAAATATGATGAATTAAAAACCAGCACACTGCCGGAAGATGCCAAAGAGAAGTTTCTGCTGCGCGCCAGCGAGCTTTCCTTCTTCAACACCTCGAAGATGGATCTGGGCAAGATGGGGCAGAACGACATCAAAGCCAACCTGGAAAGCTACGTACAGGCGTTCTCCCCGGATGCCCGTGAGATCTTCGAACACTTCAAATTCAGCGAGTTTGTCGGCTTGCTGGAAGATGCCAACCTGCTGTTTAAAGTGGTGAAGAAATTCGCCACCACCGATTTGAGCCCGAAAGCGATTTCCAACTATGAAATGGGCCTGGTGTTTGAAGAGCTTATCCGTCGTTTCGCGGAAAGCTCCAACGAGACCGCCGGTGAGCACTTCACCCCCCGCGATATCGTGCGTCTGACCACGTCGCTGGTGTTTATGGAAGATGATGAAGCCCTGACGCAGCCAGGTATCATCCGCACCATTTACGATCCGACGGCCGGGACCGGCGGCTTCCTCTCTTCAGGCATGGAATATGTGCACGAGCTGAACCCTAACGCGGTGATGCGCGCCTTTGGCCAGGAGCTGAACCCTGAATCCTACGCTATCTGTAAAGCCGACATGCTGATCAAAGGTCAGGATGTCAGCCGCATTAAGCTGGGTAACACCCTCTCTAACGATCAGCTGCCGCAGGATCAGTTCGATTACATGCTCTCTAACCCACCGTTTGGCGTGGACTGGAAGAAGATTGAGGGCGAGATTAACGACGAACATACGCAGAAAGGCTTTAACGGTCGCTTTGGCCCGGGCCTGCCGCGTGTATCCGACGGCTCGCTGCTGTTCCTGATGCACCTGATCAGCAAAATGCGCGACAACCACAATGTGGATGGCACCGTGAGCAACGGCGGGCGTATCGGGATTATCCTTAACGGTTCCCCACTGTTTACCGGTGGTGCGGGCAGCGGTGAGAGTGAAATCCGTCGCTATATTCTGGAGGCCGATTTGTTGGAAGGTATCGTCGCGCTACCAACGGACATGTTCTACAACACCGGCATTGCCACCTACGTCTGGATCCTCTCCAACAAGAAAGCGCCTGAGCGTAAAGGCAAAGTTCAGCTGATTGATGGCACCAACCTGTGCGGTAAGATGCGTAAATCACTGGGTTCCAAGCGTAACCTGATGGGCGATGACGATATCAAACTGATCACCCAAACCTTCGGCGATTTTAAGGTGGT
The DNA here is from genome assembly GCF_051858335.1 of Klebsiella sp. K47. NCBI lineage: Bacteria > Pseudomonadati > Pseudomonadota > Gammaproteobacteria > Enterobacterales > Enterobacteriaceae > Klebsiella > Klebsiella sp. K47. Next base: position 142,175 of record NZ_JBPYUI010000012.1, on the reverse strand, counting down.
GGATGCCACAAGCCTGGAAGAGCTGGGTCTGGAAAAAGCCGCCGAGCAAAAATCCAGCCGCGGTCGTCAGCCAGCAACGGCCAAGACCGAAGCACCGAAAACCTTCGCCAGCAAAATCTTTAACAGCACCGACTTTGGCTATCGCCGCCTGACCATTGAGCGCCCGCTGCGGTTATCCGCTCAGGTGACGGATGAGGCGATTGCGACACTGCGCTTTGCGCCGAAGCCGTTTAACGCGCCGATGGAACGTCTGTATGACGAGTTCGCGCCCCAATGGCAGGATGATACTTATGGTGATTTCTCCGGACTGGAAGCCGAAGCGCGCGCCATCATCAAAGCCGAATTTGCCGAGCTGAAAGAGAAGCAGATTAAAGACCTGCTCGACAGTAAGCTGTGGCTGGCGCAGCGTGGGTTAATGGAAAAGGCACAGCAGATTCAGACGGCTCTGGGTACGCAGGCGGGTGGCAAAACGCTGGTGAGCAATGACTTCAACCAGTTCCAGCTGACCCTGAAAGGGGCCATCAAAGCGGCTGGCGTTAAACTGGATACGAAAGAGAACAAGCAGTTTATCGACGCTATCACCACGAAAAATCCGGATGCCGAGCCGGTGGTGAAGAAGGTGCTGAAAGAAGCAGCCCAGCCGCTATACGGCGCGTTTGAGTACAAAGGCAAGGTTGTTGAGTTTGAACAGGACGGCGAGCTGCGCGATAACGAAAACGTGCCGCTGAACCCTGCGGTGTCCACCAGCGACCTGATTGAAAACTATTTCGAGTCTGAAGTCCTGCCGCATGTGAGTGACGCGTGGATCAACGCCGATAAGCGTGATGCGAAGGATGGTGAAGTAGGGATTGTCGGTTATGAAATTCCGTTTAACCGCCATTTCTACGTCTATCAGCCTCCGCGCCCGCTCGAAGAGATTGATGCCGATCTGGATGCGGTCAGTGCCGAGATTATGAAGCTGCTGCAGGAGGTACATTCCTGATGGCTAAGTATAAGGCGTATCCGGAGTATAAGGATTCTGGGGTTGAGTGGCTGGGGGATGTTCCCGGGGAATGGGACGTTATTAATATTAAATACCTCAGCCAAGTAAAAAGAGGTGCGTCACCAAGACCGATTGATGACCCTAAGTTTTTCGACGATGACGGAGATTATGCTTGGGTACGGATTGCAGATGTGACGGCTTCGGATACCTATTTACTAGAAACGACACAAAAAATGTCAGCGTTGGGAAGCTCGTTGAGCGTAAAGCTTGAACCTAACAAACTTTTCTTAAGTATCGCAGGTACAGTAGGGAAACCCTGTATCACTGCGATTAGATCATGTATACATGATGGTTTCGTATATTTTCCTTACTTAAAAATACCCAATAAATTCCTTTTCTATGTTTTTGCTGGAGAGCAGGCATATAAAGGATTGGGGAAAATGGGAACTCAGTTAAACCTTAATACTGATACGGTAGGTGGTATTAAAGTCGCATTGCCATCGAATAATGATTTTATTGCGAACATTGTCAATTTCCTCGATCACGAAACCGCAAAAATCGATAACCTGATCGAGAAGCAACAGCAACTAATTGAACTGCTCAAAGAAAAACGCCAGGCAGTGATTAGCCATGCTGTCACCAAAGGGCTAAACCCCGATGCGCCGATGAAAGATTCTGGTGTTGAGTGGCTGGGGGAGGTACCGGAGCATTGGACCGTAACCAGGCTGGGTTATCATGCTATAAAAATAGGGAGCGGCAAAACTCCAAGAGGTGGTTCAGAAATATACCTTGATGAGGGAGTACTCTTCTTAAGAAGTCAAAATATCTACGATGATGGACTTAGGGTAGAATCTTCAGAGTGCGTTTTTATCGATCTTAAAACACATAATGAAATGAAAGGAACTCGTGTTCTTGAAGGTGATATATTGCTTAATATTACCGGTGCTTCGATTGGCCGTAGCTGTATAGTTCCCACGCCATTTGTTGAAGCGAATGTGAATCAGCATGTATGCATACTGCGTTTCACTGAAAATATTCGTGACTTTATTTCATATGCTATGAAATCGTCCTCAACTAAGGAACAGATTGAAGCATGTCAGGTCGGTGGGAATAGGGAGGGACTCAATTTTGAGCAGGCCTCAAAAATTAATATATGTTTACCGCCAGAAGAAGAGATCGGTGCAGTTTTAGGGTATCTAAAAATTAGATTGCCACAATTAGATACTCTTGAAAAAAAAGCGGCAAATATTATTCTGCTTCTCCAAGAGCGCCGCACCGCCCTGATCTCTGCCGCCGTCACTGGAAAAATCGACGTTCGCGATTGGGTTGCCCCGGATACGCAGGATGTTAAGGAGCCACAGGAGGCCAGCGCATGAGCATAGATAGCACCAAAGAGCTGATTTTCCAGGATGAAATGATTGCTCAGATGATCGAGCGAGGCTGGGTTCGTGGCAAAACGGACGGCTTCGATCGCGAACGTGCGCTGTACTCGCAGGATGCCCTGACCTTCGTGCAAACCACGCAGCCGCAGGAGTGGGAGAAGTTTGCCAAAATTTATCCTACCGATACCGAGCGTCATTTCCTTGATGCTCTGGTGGCACAGCTAAAAAAGGCGGATATCAACGCTACCGATATGCTTTCACGCACTTACGGCACGCTCGGCGTGCTGCGTCATGGTATCAAAAGCCATAACGCCCGTTTTTCGCTGTGCCAGTTTAAGCCGGAGCATAACCTCAATCCGGAAACCCTGACGCGCTACAAACAGAATATCTGCCGCATCGTGCCGGAGCTGGTTTACAGCCCGCATGCGTCGAACGCCGCATTTGAAGAAACGGGTAGCAAGGCAAAGAAATGGCGTATCGACCTGGTGTTGTTCGTCAATGGCCTGCCAGTGGCGACGCTGGAACTGAAGTCTGAATTTAAGCAGGCGGTGCAAAACGCCATAACGCAATACAAGAAAACGCGTTTGCCGAAGGACCCTGGCACCAACAAACCTGAGCCGCTGCTGACCTTTAAACGCGGCGCGCTGGTGCACTTTGCCGTCAGCCAGTACGAAGTTTTTATGGCGACCAAGCTCGAGGGCGATAAAACCTTCTTCCTGCCGTTTAACAAAGGCACCCATGACGGCGGCGCGGGGAACGATATCCCGGAAGATGCCAATGACTATGCCACCAGCTACCTGTGGAATGAGGTGTTGCTGCCGGACAACCTGCTGAAAATTCTCGCGAGCTTCGTGCATCTGCAAATCGTAGAAAAAGAAGATGCCATTGGCCTAAAGTACAAAAGCGAGAGCCTGATTTTCCCGCGCTATCACCAGTGGGACGTGGTGAACAAACTGATCACCGCCGCCACGGAGGAAGGGACTGGCAATAAATACCTGATTCAGCACAGTGCCGGGTCGGGCAAATCGAACTCTATCGCCTGGACGGCACATCAGCTTTCCCGCCTGTACGACGAAAATGGCGAGAAGCAGTTCCACTCGGTGATTGTGGTGACGGACCGCACCGTGCTTGACGATCAGCTGCAGGACACCATCTATCAGTTTGAACATCAGGACGGCGTAGTCGGGCGTATCAATAACAAAGAAGGCGATGGTTCTAAATCGGAGAAGCTGGCCAGCGCGCTGGAAAACTCGCAGCCGATTATCATCGTCACCATTCAGACCTTCCCGTTTGTCCTGAAGGCGATTGAAAACAGCGTCAGCCTCAAGCAGCGAAAATACGCTGTGATTGCCGATGAAGCGCACTCCTCGCAGAGCGGCTCTACGGCGCGTCAGTTGAAAGAAGTGCTGATGACCGAAGAAACGGATGACGATGTGGAGATGTCTTCAGAAGATATTCTGGACGCCACCGTCGCCGCGCGTAAAGGCAGCAACAACCTCAACTATTACGCCTTCACCGCCACGCCAAAAGCCAAAACGCTGGAGCTGTTTGGCCGTCGTCCCAACCCGCAGGAACCGGCTTCAAAAACCAATAAACCGGAAGCGTTCCACGTTTACTCCATGCGTCAGGCTATCGAAGAAGGCTTTATTCTTGATGTCCTGAAGAACTACACCAACTACAAGGTAGCCTACAAACTGCTGCAAAAGCTGGACGATCCTGATAGGGAAGTGGACAGCAAGAAAGCGAAGATCAAACTGAACCAGTGGGTCTCGCTGCACGATCATAACGTGTCGCAGAAAGTGAAGGTGATTGTTGAGCACTTCCGCAAGCATGTAATGCACTTGCTGGCTGGCCAGGCAAAAGCGATGGTGGTGACCAGTTCGCGTAAGGCGGCGGTGCGCTACAAGCTGGCGTTCGATAAATACATCGCCGAGCAAAAGTACGACAAGATCAGCGCCATGGTGGCGTTCTCCGGGGAAGTGGAATTCCACGAAGATGACCACAACAGCCTTGCGCTGCTTAACCAGAAGTTCACCGAGATCAATATGAACCCCGGACTGAAGGGCCGGGATATGCGTAAAGCGTTTGATACCGACGACTACCAGGTAATGCTGGTGGCTAACAAATTCCAGACCGGTTTTGACCAGCCCAAGCTGTGCGCCATGTATGTGGATAAAAAGCTGGGCGGTGTGGAGTGTGTGCAGACCCTGTCGCGCCTGAACCGTACCTATCCAGGGAAGGCGCAGTCCGGCACCTTTGTGCTCGATTTCTACAACGAACCCGAAGATATTTTGGGGGCTTTCCAGCCGTACTACCAGACTGCGGAACTGACCGATGTCAGCGATCCGCAACTCGTCTTTGAGCTTTATGAAAAACTGCGCACCAGCGGCATTTTCCTGTGGAACGAAGTGGAGCAATTCTGCGAGGCGTTTTTTAGCAAAAACAAATCCAACGCGGCCATTAGCAATATCTGCAAACCTGCGGTGGAGCGCTGGAAGCATCGCTACACCTCGGCGATTGATGCGTATGTGCTGGCTAAAGAGATGTTTGAACGCACGAAGAAGACCGGCGACGTTGTGCTGATCACCAATGCGGAAAATACCTTTAAGGACTGCGAGAAAGAAAAAAGTAAGCTGGATATCTTCAAGAAGGATCTCGGTAGCTTTGTCCGCTTTTACGAGTTTATGTCGCAAATCGTCGATTACGACGACAAAGACCTGGAAAAGCTGAGCCTGTTTGCCCGTCATCTGCGTCCGTTGCTGCATGAACAGCGTATCGAAGAAGATGAGATTGATTTAAGCAACGTGGAGATGAGCCATTACCGTTTGTCAAAACTCCACGAGCAGCACCTGAAGCTGCAGGAAGATGCGGCGGAATACAAAATCAAACCGGGTAATGATGTAGGTACCGCGAAGCCAAAGGACAAGAAAGAAGAGTTTCTGTCGAATATCCTGGCGCGCCTTAATGAGCTGTTTGTCACAGATAATCTCACCGATAAAGACATGATCAACTATGCCTTCGCGGTGCGCGACAAGCTGTCAGAAAACCAGGCGGTGATGACCCAGATTGCTAACAATACACGCGAGCAGGCGATGCTGGGCGATTTCCCGAAAGCCATTGATGATGCCGTGATGGACAGCAATGAGGCCCAGCAGGAGATGATGGTGCAATATCTCTCTAACCCTGAACTGGCCAAGGGCTTTGCTCGGGTGGTGTTTGATATGTTGAAAGGGGCTTAACGCTTTTTCATCAAGGAGTGGTGTAGGAAATGCTGAATTCTCTCGAGATATACCAGGCGTTGAATGAATTGGGTTATCGTCTTGAGTCTGGAAAATTCGAGCCAAGCTATGCTTCTGAGCATGCGCTCGGGAATGGAAAGTATCTGTATGTCAAACGCCGTCAGGACGGTGTGGTTAACAAGAGCCCATTGGTTCTTGCACCAGAAACCCTGGCCTTAAAAGCGGAAATCGATCGTATTTCGGGTATCCACTGCCTTTGGGAAAAAGTAAAAAGCACCAGCTACCGCCGTTATCCGAAAGATAACGGTACATCCCAATATGGTTTCGCGGCTGATGTTGAGTCAGTTGAAGCGTTACAGGCGCTGGTAACTTTGCTGGGAGGCCAACCAGCTATAACTCCCCAAACCGGACTAATAAGAGACAACGAAAATAAGGAACAATCATTAATGTATCCCTTAAACCAAATTCTCTTCGGGCCCCCCGGCACAGGTAAAACCTACTCTACGACCGAAATGGCGGTAAAAATCGCCGATAATGCGTGGTACCAACAGGCTACGCGCGAACATCATGGCAATGACTTACGGGAGTTGGTAAAAGAACGCTATAAGGCGTTGGTAGAAAAGCAGCGCATTATGTTTACCACCTTCCACCAGAGCTTCTCCTATGAAGACTTTATCGAAGGGATCCGCGCGACTACTGATGATACATCGGGTGCGCTTCGCTACGAAGTAGTGGATGGTATTTTTAAACAGCTGTGCCTGAATGCTGAAGTTAAAACACGTGGTAGTTCAAACCAATCATTGTCCTTGAATGGGAGACGGATTTGGAAAATGTCTCTCGGGAATACGCTTGACGGAGAAGATTATATTTTTGATGAATGCCTTGCGAATAATTATATTCTATTAGGTTGGGGTGATAATCTTGATTTTAGTGGCTGCACGACAGCTGCTGATATCCGACTGCGCATCGATGAAGCGAGTGATAGTCTGGTTGAGCGAAGTGAATACATGCTGACTGCGGTCAATATGTTTAAAAATATCATGCAAAATGGTGATATAGTTATTATTTCCGATGGCAACCATAAATTTAGAGCCATTGCCGAGATCGCTGGCGATTATCAATTTCTACCTAATGATGAACGCGTCGGCTATCATCAAATGCGTAAGGTCAACTGGCTACGAACCTATTCGCCGAGCTTACCGAAAGAACAACTTTTTTTAAAAGCACTTTCACAGATGACATTATATGAGTTGAGGGATACCTCAATTGACAGGGAAAAACTGTCTCAACTACTGGCTCCGGTTGAAACAACTGATAATCAAGCATTGCCGCACGTGCTCATCATCGATGAAATAAATCGCGGTAATATTGCCCGCATTTTTGGTGAATTAATTACTCTGCTGGAACCCGATAAGCGACAGGGTGCCGAAGATGTCCGCACTTTAGTATTACCTTATTCTAAGCAGCTGTTTTCCGTGCCTAAAAATGTCTATGTGATTGGCACTATGAATACTGCTGATAAGTCGTTAATTCAGATGGATCTGGCGTTAAGGCGCCGTTTTAGCTTTACAGAAATGCCTGCAAGACCGGAGTTGTTAGCAGGGATCACTGCGTATGGCGTTGATGCCGCACAGTTGCTAACGCGTATTAATCAGCGTATCGAAGCGCTACTGGATAGTGAGCATATGATTGGTCATGCTTACTTTATGCCACTAAAGAAATTAGACAATAACGCCGACCGCGAAGCCTGCCTGGCCAGCATCTTCCATGACAAAATCATTCCCTTGCTGAGAGAGTATTTCTTTGATGATTATGAGCGTATCGGTTGGGTGCTTAATGACTCGGTAAAAGCGAAAGAAAATCGTTTTATTCTGTTACAGCAGTCAGCACAACTACCATCACTTTCTACACTATTCCCGAAAGATATTGCGGATAGTTTGTCTGACAGACGCTTTCGTATCAATGAACATGCTTTCGCGTCGGCAGAAGCTTATCAGGGTATTGTGGCATGATGATCAAGGTCCGGGAATATGCCCTGCTGACTTGTGATAACTCACAACCAGCGAGTATGGATTTGGGAATAGTTTCTGAGGCAACCTTTTCCTGGCTTGAGCAATTGCAACACAAGTGGCGTGGTTCTTCGCAAATTCTCAGTCGGGAAGGGAAGCGGTTTTTGCGTTTGGGAAGCTATGTTGGTTATCTACAATCCCCGAATGGCGAGTCAATTGAAATTCTGCCAAAAACCACATTTGAAGCGCCAACTGAGGTAGTCCCTCTACGTCAGCTTTTGCGCCGAATGCTAAGCGCCTCTTTAGGGATTACGCCTCGTGAGGCAAATCAGGCTGCATTGCAACGTAGCGATCAGCCTCTACATGAATGGATAATCAGTGAGTTTTTACGGCATCTTGCTGATTTAGTACGCAAAGGACTTCGCTTCGATTATCATCTCATTGAGGATGAACATAGTGCGTTCATCCGCGGTCAATTGAATGTCACAGCGCAAATGAGAATGCCTCCGGGCAGAGGCACTCGTTTTCATGTGCGCTATGCCGAGTTCTCCCCTCAGCGCATCGAGAACCGTCTGCTACGGACGGCTTTGGATTGGTCGCTTAAAATGGCCAGGCAAGGGCAGAGCTGGAGGCAGGCAAATTCTCTAAGCCATCAACTGGAAGACATATTGCCTATTTGTGGCAGTACAACACAGCTAATGAGGCAATGGAGCGATGATAAATATCTCTTCGGATATCGCGCTATAAAACCGTGGTGCCAGCTCATTCTTGAACAGATGAATCCAGATTTTCAACTTGGATCGCATCAGGGAATCTCTTTGTTATTTCCTATGGAGAAGTTATATGAGGGCTGGGTAGGATGCGGTCTGGCTGGGGCATTGCATCACGATCACCGGCTCATAGAACAAACCAAGAGCCAGTACTTGTTGGAGCATGTACCTGTTGGTGAAAAGTCTTCTCAACGATGGTTCTTGCTAAAACCAGACTTTCTTATCACAGGCGGGCAGACGGTGGTTCTGGATGCTAAATGGAAACTATTAGATAGCAGAGCTGATGACAGTCTGAGGAAGTATGAAATCAGCCAGCCTGACCTGTACCAAATGTTCGCCTATGGACAAAAGTATCTTGGAGGGAAAGGAAATATGATGCTCATTTATCCGCGTCATCAGTATTTTGCCACACCATTGCCGGTGTTCCGTTTCGATGAAGATTTGTCTGTATGGTGTGTACCCTTTGATCTTGAAACGGGTAGATTAGTGAAAGGTGAGTGGCAAACTTCTTTCCATTGTTTTCCCTGTGAAGAGGTAGTAACGGCTCATAGCGATTAACCAAATAATCGGTAAATTATTGAAAGCTTATAGCTAAGGAAGCAATCATCATGATTTATAGAGATTTTTACCATTTACTGTTGGAGTCTTTTTCCCAGCCAGTTGAGCTGTACACTGAGTCAAGAAATATACCTTTTACGCTGTACGTTGAAGAACAAAAGCTGTTTGTTCGAAATGGAAAAGATAATACCAGCCGTATTGGCCCCAAAGAAGTCGCAGCATTTGTTGAGCGGTTTGAAGAAGATGGAAGCATGTTAGCTAAAGACTACCAAGATGTGACTTTCAAAGCCTCCTATTTATTGGCTGCAATGAAATATATCACTTTAAAAAACGCGCTGAATCCTGGCAATAAATAGCCATCTTTACTTCTAGATGGTTATTTATTAAAGCTTTCTCAATCATTCCCTCCACCACAGACCTATTTTTCCTCAACTCACCCATTTAAGTCACATACCGCCGCATTATTGTTAAGTAGCTCAGACTCCCCCCCTGGAAGATGTGGTCTATTACCGGAAGCCCCCCAGCCATCACTTGTGCGGAGTTAAAATCGCTAAACCTGTTTTTCATCTCATAACGTATGATGGTTGTAGTGCGCTGTTGAAGAAGAGCAACAACCTCAAGGCGTTAAAACCTCCCTGCGGTTTAAATGGGTGCTCATAAATCGCGAGTTTTAACTCAACGATGTTGTCATCGGCGAGCTTATATTGTTTGAAACCGCAAACGAGCCATCAGAGAAGTCATCTCACACGCTCGGAAAATATGGCGCGACGTCCAGGCTCTCCAAGCGCCAGCAAATTCCTGTCTGACTACTCAAGCGTTCCGAGATCCGGCTTAAGTGCCGGTCTTTTTATGTCAATTTTCTGACTTTCCCGTTGATGTTGAGAGTGCATGTCTATGCTGCATGAAAACGCATGAGACCCATGCATCAATTTTAATCCCGCCCCCCGTGATTCACGGGCCTTGTGGACAAATCGGCAGTGCATGAAAACCTATGCATTAAGTGAAGCGGGCAGGCGGGCGGGGCTGTGCGCGCTACGCTTTGACTAATAGGCGTGGAGTTCTTGTATTGAAATCTAATAATACGATAAGGTGGTCATTACATAATGGTTTGAAGTTAAAACTGTTAAGTTAAATGTAGATAATGCTCCATATTTGATATATAACTTATAAAATTAGTTGTTATCAACACTCTGATAGCAATCATTAAACCTTAACTTCTTCGAAAGCATGATGGAGAGTTGAATGAACGACATTTTCAAAAGTGAGATTAACAAAGGAAACATATTCTCATTCTTGTTTTTGAAAGAAAAAGAAGATGAGCATGTTTACAAAAAGTTTTTTATGTTTTGCAAAAATGAAAACATAAAAATCACAGAACTCATCCATAATAAAAAACCTCTTACCCCGGATGACAAATACATTATTTTACATGCCATATGCAATCTTCTTAATTTTGAAAAAACGACACTCGATTACTTTTACTATATTTTAACCACAGCGGAAGTAGATCTAAATAATTATTTAACCTTCAACACCTTCAGTATATTTGTAAAAAACAACTTTAAAGCCGATAGTTTTGAACACTCAGTGTCCGACATTATAAAAAACAAGAAGGAGTTGATTAACCTCATCCCATTAATGTCAGGGGAATTACTTAATATATCAAAAGTAAAATATTTTGATGGTATAAAAATCCTAATAAAAAATAGCGATGAATATTTAACAAAAGCAACAATACAATCCATAAAAAAAATAAACAGTTCAACTCAAGAGATAGGCCAGATAGTCTTACCTTTCCTAATAACTAACATTACAGATGGTCTTTCAAACGAAATAAAGAAAGATTGTTTTGAGTGCATGATTTACTTAAGTCAGTATAGCATACAAATTTGCGATGCTTTATTAAATTTATTAAAAAATGATACTCACGAGTTCATCAGTGGGGATTTTTTATTATTCATCATGGGCGGTTACCACGAAAGCACACCCGATACAATTAAAATTAAATTGAAAGATGTACTTTTCTCTAAGGAGAAACTTAACTTTAGCTCCACCTTAGACTTTTCTTTAGTTAACATACTAACCAAATATAATTATAATGATGCCGAGGATATATTTCTCTGGATAATAAAAACCGCAGACAAAGAACTCATTTCTAATCTTCAGTCAACTTTTTACCACATAGCCACAAATAGAACATTATACAGCAAGCTACTACTAAAATTATTTAACGCATCAGACATAAAATTCAACAACGTAGCCACAAAAATTTGCTTAGAAATAAAAAACAAAAACCTTGAGCTTGATATCAATAACACAAACGACCAAGTTGATTATTTATCAATTTTAAAAAGGATTAATCACTTATTATTTTCCTATCCAGATAAAGTTATCACCCTTACAATGCAAATTTTTAACAATAACCCTTCCAACGATAATTTCAGTATATTTAGAGAAGTAATAGTTAGAAACTACCCAAGTGAAGTACGCAAATTAATAGAAGACTACGAATCTACAACTGAAAATCCTTTCATAAATGAATGCAAATATGCAATTTCAGAAACTGACCAGAACTGGCAGGGAATTGAATATATAAATGAATTGAGATGTTCAAATGATGAGATTAGAGCATTCCAGTCAATTCAGTATGAAAACATGAAAGAAATACATGATGAAGCAGAGAAGAAATCTTTTTTCTCTAGCCTTTTTGGCAGTAACAAAATAATAATCCTTTACGGCAACGGTTCAGTAATAAAAAATAATACTAAAGACGCGAATGAGGAAAGACAAGAAATAAAACTTTCCACACATAAATTTTCCCATGAGATTCCCTCAGGATTAATCCATGACCCTTTAGGTTTGGAAATGCAACTCTCTAGGTTAAAAAAAGAAGGTTTAGAAAAATGAAAATTATCATCAAACAATATTTGTCGGCATTAAGAGAAAGAGAAGAACTCGATGCACTTATTCCAGACCTAGTAAGCCAAATGGGCCTTAACGTTTATTCTGTTCCACGTAGAGGAACTTTGCAGCATGGTGTAGATGTTGCAGCGGTAGGAAAGGTGGAAAATAATCAAGAAGCTATATATTTATTTTCAATTAAATCTGGTGATTTGACTCATGAAGAGTGGGATGGTGCATCAAAACAATCTCTCAGACCATCACTTAACGAAATCATAGATAGCTACATTCCATCTAGAATACCTAAACAATATGATCACCTACCCATTAAGATATGTATTTGTTTTGGCGGCAACATAAGAGAAAATGTTAGACAATCTGTTTCTGGTTATATAAACAGCAATACAAATAAAAGAGTTTCCTTTGAAGAATGGAATGGCGACATGCTTTCAGAACTCGTTATAAAATACCTTTTTAATGAGAACATTTTCCCAGAAACCATGCGATTTTCGTTGAGAAAATCACTTGCTTTCTTAGACGATAGCAGTATTTCCAACCAAAACTTCAATAAACTGTTATCACTGATTTTGGCTAACACCTCCACTAATGACCTAGTTAAACTCAGACAAATGAGCATTTCTCTTTGGATTGTTACATCATGGTGCCGAATGCAAAATAATTTATTACCCGCACTGATGGCTTCAGAAGATATCCTGCTCACTTCATGGGACCTAATTCGAAAAACAAAAGTAAAAAGCAAGAAATATAAAGAATATGAAGAAATATTTGAAAAATTAATTTCAACCTATCTTGATATCCATAAAGAATTTACAAAAAAAATTAGTATCCCGGCAAAAAAAGATAGGATCTTGAGTGCGGGTGTATATCCTTCATCATCAGTTTCAGTCAACCTTAAATTATATGATTTAGTTGGAAGATTATCAGCATATGGATCTTGGCTATGTTGGTCCATTAGAAAAAAATGGCAGAATGAAGATGACACCATAAAAGAAGTTGAAGATTTTCGCTTACTACAAAAAGTTATTAAGGACCTCATCGAAAACAATAGCACATTGTATTCTCCATTAAAAGATAGCCAAGCTATTGAAATAGGAATTTGTCTCTTCGCACTTTCACTAGATGATAATAATAAAACATTTATCAATTTCTGGCTATATAACATGATAGATAGAATACAATATTCCCTAGTAATGAAAAGGTACTACCCTAGTAATACAGAAGACTATGATGATCTACACACTACAGTTAACAATATTAATGACGATGAGTTTAAAAAAATCACTTTAGCATCAATCCTTTATCCTACACTTGTTATTTTTTCATCAATTCATCGATTTGAAGATAAGGTTGACGCGATTGGAGAAATTCAAAGCCATGCTTTAGAACATTGCAATATGCAATACTTTTATCTAGAAAGCGATTCTGAAAGCACTATTTACAGCAAGAGAAATCATAATGGTTACACTATAATTAACTGTATATTAGATAAAACATTTAGTGGGACTTACAATTCTTTCTTTTGTGAACTCGAGAGTCACAATTTCATAAATGACATCTCTTGTTACAATAGAGGCTATTGGCCTTTAATTATAAACGGCTGTAGAAGAAACAGGTTCCCTATTCCACTACAATTATTAACAGATGAGTTTCATGATGAAATTTTATCGATGAAGGAAGAGTGAGCCACACTAAAGATTTGTCATGACGATTAGTTATGTACGCAGTTAATAAATCGTCATGACATAAAAAATAAATTCAAGACTACTTTGTGCGATTTAGCATATTCAGAAGGGGCTTCATATTTACCCTTAATATAATCAAGATAATCGACCCACCATTGGATCATAATACGCCGTTCATCAAGATAAAAAGAAGTATGAACGTAAGCCGCTCTGACATTATTACGTTCAGTGTGGCTTAATTGTCTTTCAATCGCATCATCGCTCCATAACCCTGACTCACCCAACGTACCACGAGCCATTGTTCTAAACCCATGTCCACAAACTTCAGTTTTTGTGTCATAACCCATAGCCCGTAAAGCACTGTTTACCGTGTTTTCACTCATGACCTTAGTTGCGTCATGATCTCCATGGAAAAGAAGCTCTTTATCACCACTGATTTGCTTAAGCTGTTCCAACAACACCATAGCCTGCCGACTAAGCGGAACGATATGCTCCTCTTCCATCTTCATGCCACGATACGAGTAACGCACACCTTTAATTTCTTCTCGTTTTGCAGGTACTCGCCAGAGAGATTTATCGAAGTCAAACTCATCCCAACGCGCGAAACGTAACTCACTGGAACGCACAAAAGTTAGTAAGGAAAGCTCGACCGCGATCCGCGTCATTACCCGACCGCGATATGCAGCAAGACGAGCAAGAAACTCAGGGAACCGGCTTGAAGGTAAAGCGGGGTAATGTCGCGCTTTGGTTGTCGATAGCGCACCGGCCATATCACTTGCTGGATTTGAGTCGATGTAATCGTTCTGTACGGCATAACGCCTAATGGCCGTGACGCGCTGTTGTAGGCGCTGAGCGACATCTTATTTACCACTGGCATCAACTTTTTTAATCGGGGCTAACAGGTGACTGGTTTTGAGCTGGCGAATGTCGGACGAACCGATATGAGGGAAGATATAAAGCTCAAGATAGCGAAGAACACGCGATCGATGATCTTCACTCCATCGCTTGTTACTGGCATGCCATTCGCGAGCAATGGTTTCGAAAGTATATGCATCCGAATTCTCGGCCTGAGCTTCTTTCTGTTCGGCTTTTGGATCAATGCCCTGCACTAACAGCTTTTTAGCTTCATCGCGCTTTGCTCTTGCCTGAGCAAGCGTCACAGTAGACCAAACACCAAAAGCGAGGCGATCCTCTTTTTTGTCTGAGGGGCGTCTTTATTTCATGCGCCAGTATTTAGAACCCTTGGCCGAAACCTCGAGATACAACCACCGCCATCGGCCATTTTGTAGTTTTTGTCTTTTGGTTTTACGGTCTCGACCTGTCTGGCGTTGAGCTTTACTTGGGACACATTTCTAATCGAAGTTAAAATGCCCCCAATGGCATCCGGATTACAACGGACAACCTCGGACGACTCAGGACGTAAAAAACGCTGCAATCATTGATTTTTAAGGGATAATTTGACTTTCTCGGATGGTATTGGAAGTACTAATGGTGCCGAAGGCCGGACTCGAACCGGCACGTATTTCTACGGTTGATTTTGAATCAACTGCGTCTACCGATTTCGCCACTTCGGCACTGAAGGGGATGCGGAAACGTTCTGGATTATACCTGTCGGTGGCGGCCATGCAAGCGACAGCGTGTCGTCAATGCGCTAAGTGTTGAAAAAAACAGCGCTATCCTGCGCGGCGTCAGCTTTTACCGCCGTTCCGGGGCGCGACTGCCACCGGCAACCCTCCTCTCACAACCCCGCGACCCCAACCCCACCCACCACAATTCCCATATATTCCAGAAAGTTTTAGCCAATGCCTTTTTGTTATTCACCCACTCCGCAGCCAAATATTAATTTCATAAATATTTTTATAACTTTACATTAATGAAAAGTTTTCTTTTTGCCGTTTATTCCAGGATTTTCCTCAGGCGTGAAGGGTTCCGGTAAACACTATTTTTACTAGTCGCTGTACGAGTCTTGATGGACATATTCACTCGATGAATTAACTCAGGAGAATACTTGTGACGACGTTAAAACCTTTGCTGGCCCGCAACCGCAGCTGGGCGCTGCAGAAGTGTCAGCATGATCCGGACTATTTCGAAAAATGGATCGACGGGCAGAGGCCCCATTCGCTGTGGATCGGCTGCTCCGACAGCCGCGTGCCCGCCGAGGTGCTCACCGGCAGTCAGCCCGGCGAGCTCTTTGTCCACCGCAATATCGCCAACATGCTCGATCCCGCCGACGACAACGTCATGAGCGTCCTGCAGTATGCCCTCCACTACCTTGAGGTGGAGCGGGTGGTGCTCTGCGGCCACTACGGCTGCGGCGGCGTGCAGGCGGCGCTCTCTCTGCCCACCCTGCCGCTGGCGCAGGAGTCCTCGGCGCTGGCTCGCCGCATCGGCCAGCTGCGCCACACCCTGCATCACGAAATTGCGCAGATCGCTGATGAATGTTGTGTTGCGGCCTCCCCCGGCGCCAGTGCCAGAGCCAGCACCGACGCGGAGCGCTCTCGTCATGCGCTGGACGCCCTGGTGGAAGCCAACGTTCGCGCCCAGTTCGCCCGTCTGCTGGAGAGTGAACCGGTGCAGACGGTGCTCGCCAGCGGGCGACCGATCAGCCTGCACGGCTGCGTCTACGATCTGGCTTCCGGCCATTTAACCACCCTCGTCGAACACCTCTCACCGCAGGAGCATGCCCCATGAACACGCTTCGTCAGGACTCTCTCGCCGGCATCGTCGTCTTCCTTGTCGCCCTGCCGCTGTGCCTCGGCATCGCCCAGGCCAGCGGCTTACCGCCTTTCGTCGGCCTGCTGACCGGCATCATCGGCGGCCTGGTCGTCACCGCCCTCAGCCCCTCCCGCTTCGCCGTCAGCGGCCCCGCCGCCGGACTGGTCACCATCGTCGTCGCCGCTATTGAATCCCTGGGTTCCTTCTCCCTCTTCCTGATGGCGCTGGTGCTGGCCGGCGTGCTGCAGCTGCTGTTCGGCATTCTGCGGGCCGGGCGCTTTATCTCGCTGGTTCCCGCCAGCGTCATCAAAGGCATGCTGGCGGCGATCGGCATCCTGCTGATTATGCAGCAGATCCCCGTTGCGCTCGGCACGGCGGAAGAGACCGGACTTGCCGAAGTGGTTCAGGGCAACGCCGCTTTCTCCGTCACTGCGTTTGCCGTCGCCGCGGGCGGCCTGCTCGTGCTCTGGCTGTGGGGCTCGCCGCTTATCCGCCGGGTGAAGAGCCTGCGCTGGATCCCCGGGCCGCTGATCGCCGTCCTGCTCGGCTGCGTGACCACCCTGCTGCTGACCCATTTTGCGCCGCAGCAGCTGGCCGCTCTGCCGCGTATTACCCTGCCGGCGTTCGGCAGCCTCGGCGATCTGCTGGGCGAGCTGGAGTCTCCCGCATGGAGCGCGTGGCGCAATCCGTCGGTGTGGGTGGTGGCGGTAACCCTGGCGCTGGTCGCCAGCCTCGAAACCTTGCTCAGCCAGGAGGCGCTGAAAAAGCTGCGTCCGCAAAATCCGCCGCCTTCGCCGAACCGCGAAATGGTCGCCCAGGGCGTCGGCAATCTGCTCTCCGGCGTGCTGGGGGCGATGCCGATCACCGCGGTGATCGTCCGCAGCTCGGTGAACGTCAGCAATGGCGCGCAGAGCAAGCTGTCGATCTTTATCCACGGCGTCCTGCTGTTAATCTGCGGCCTGTGGTTCAGCGGCCTGCTGACCTTAATCCCGCTCGCCAGCCTCGCCGCCGTGCTGCTGTATACCGGCTATAAGCTGGCGACGCCGCGGCTGTTCATCGAGCAGTTCCGCCAGGGTGCGGCGCAGTACGTCCCGTTCCTCGCCACCATCGGCGGGATTATTGCCTTCGGCATGCTGGCGGGGATCGGGATTGGTCTTGCCACCCAGATGGCGTTCAGCCTCTGGCGCAGCCATCGCCACTCGCTGCAGCTGGCGCGCTACGATGACCACTACGTGCTGCGCATCCAGCAGAATCTGACCTTTATGCACAATCCGCATCTGCTGGCCCTGCTGGCGAAGATTCCGGAAAAGAGCGTGGTGATCGTCGAGCACGACAGCGTCGGCTATCTCGACCCGGACGTGCGGGCGGTGCTGGATGATTTTGCCGAGAACGCCCCGCAGCGCGGCATCCGCCTTAATCAGTGGCCGCTGGCCAGCCGCTGACCTTAACGGGCGGCTGGTCCGCCCGCTTCGCGACCCCTCCGATTGCCAAGCGCCGGGGAATACCATGCTCTACACTTTCTGGGTTATCACGCCAACCCCAAGGAAATGAACATGAGCATCATTAAAAGCTACGCCGCCAAAGAAGCGGGCGCCGATCTGTCACTGTGGGAATACGATGCCGGCGAGCTGCAGCCGGAAGATGTCGAAGTTGAAGTGGAGTACTGCGGGATCTGCCATTCGGACCTGTCGATGATCGACAACGAATGGGGGATGTCGAGCTACCCGCTGGTGGCCGGTCACGAGGTGATTGGCCGGGTGGCGGCGCTGGGCAGCGCGGCGCAGGATAAAGGGCTGAAGATTGGCCAGAAGGTCGGCATCGGCTGGACGGCGCGCAGCTGCGGCCATTGCGACGCCTGCATCAGCGGCAACCAGATCAACTGTCTGGAAGGCTCGGTGCCGACCATTCTCAACCGCGGCGGCTTCGCCAATAAGCTGCGCGCCGACTGGCAGTGGGTGATCCCCCTGCCGGAGAGCATCGATCTGGCGTCCGCCGGCCCGATGCTGTGCGGCGGCATCACCGTCTTTAAACCGCTGCTGACCCACCACGTGACCGCCACCAGCCGCGTCGGGGTGATCGGCATCGGCGGCCTCGGCCATATCGCCATTAAGCTGCTGCGGGCGATGGGCGCGGAAGTGACCGCCTTCAGCTCCAACCCGGCCAAAGAGCAGGAAGTGCTGGCGATGGGCGCCGATCGCGTGGTCAACAGCCGCGATCCGGAAGCCTTAAAAGCGCTGGCCGGTCAGTTCGACCTGATCATCAACACCGTGGCGGTGGACCTCGACTGGCAGCCGTACTTCGAAGCCCTGGCTTACGGCGGCAACTTCCACACCGTCGGCGCGGTGATGAAGCCGTTCCCGGTACCGGCCTTTACCCTGATCGGCGGCGACCGCAGCATCTCCGGCTCGGCGACCGGTAACCCGTCCGAACTGCGCACGCTGATGAAGTTTGCCGGGCGCAGCAAAGTGGCTCCGACCACCGAGCTGTTCCCGATGTCGCAGATTAACGAAGCGCTGAAGCACGTTCGTGAAGGCAAAGCCCGCTACCGCGCGGTGCTGAAAGCCGACTTCTGATCCTTCTCTCCCGCCGGGCGGCCCGCTCGCCCGGCGTTTTCCCCGTCGCTTCATCAAACCGTCATCTCCCCGCCATGCCTCTGTAGTCATTGCTTCCCACAATCCGGGCTTCGATAAATGGCTGAACGAGATGCGCGTCACCATGAGAAAGACCTGGCTTCCCTGGCTGATCCTGTCGCCTTCCCTGCTGTTTTTACTGCTGTTTACCTGGTTCCCGCTGGGGCGTTCGGTGTATGACAGCCTGTTTGATACCCGCATGGCCAGCGACGGCGCGCAGTACGTCGGGCTGGATAACTTCGCCCGCCTGTTTGCCGATAACGTCTTCTGGCAGTCGCTGGGCAATAACCTGCTCTATATCCTGCTGACGGTGGTGCCCGGGGTGACCCTCGCCCTGCTGCTGGCGGTGGCGCTGAGCGAGAACCATCGCGTCAACCGCTGGCTTCGCACCGCCTTCTTCTTCCCGATGATTATTCCGATGGTCAGCGCCGCCGCGCTGTGGCTGTTTATCTTTATGCCCGGCCTCGGCCTGCTCGATCACTATCTGGCGAAGCTGTTCGGGCCGATGAACAACAACTGGCTGGGGCGCAGCAACAGCGCGCTGCTGGCCCTGGCGCTGATCGGCGTATGGAAGTTCGCCGGCTATTACATGCTGTTTTTCCTCGCCGGGCTGCAGAGCATTCCGGCCTCGACGCGGGAAGCGGCGCTGATGGAGGGGGCTACCCGCACGCAGGTCTTTTTTAAGGTCACGCTACCGCTGCTGCGCCCGACCCTGAGCTTTGTGATCACCACCGCGCTGATCTACTCCATCACCCAGATTGACCACGTGGCGGTGATGACCCGCGGCGGGCCGGACAACGCCACCACCGTGCTGCTCTATTACATCCAGAATCTCGCCTGGGATACCCACGACCTCGGCAAAGCCTCCGCCGCCACCTTCCTGACCCTGGCCGGGCTGTTCGCCTTCTCGCTGATTAACCTGAAACTGCTGGAGAAAGGAGCCCACTATGAGCGCTGACATCTCGCCGCTGCTGGTCCGCACGCCCGCCGCTGCCCGTCCGCTGTGGCTGCGCCTGCGCCGCTCGTCGCCCTTTACCCTGACGGTATTAATGTGCTGCCTGGCGCTGCTGTGGGTCAGCCCGTTTATCTGGATGCTGGCGACCTCGTTCAGCGCTACCACCTTCGGCGACGATATGGCGTCGCTGCTGCCCCGCCTGCCGCTGACTCTCGATAACTTCCGCGACGCCTGGAACAGCGCCGACTGGCTGAGCCTGTACGCCAACACCATTATCTTCACCTTTGGCACCTTCTTCGTGCAGCTGTTGACCATCACCACCGCCGGCTACGTCTTCGCCTGCCACGAGTTTCGCGGCAAGCAGACGCTGTTTCTCCTGTTCCTGGTGCAGCTGATGATCATGCCGGTGGTGATGATGGTGCCGAACATGCTGACCCTGAAAACCTTCGGCCTGCTCAACACCCTCACCGGGGTGATGATGCCCTACTTCACCTCGGCGTTCGGCGTGTTCCTGATGCGTCAGGCGTTCCTCGCCATTCCGAAAGAGCTGGAAGAGGCGGCGCTGATGGAGGGCTGCCGCTGGTGGCAGGTGCTGTTCCGCGTGCTGCTGCCGATGTCCTGGCCGTCGGTGCTGGCCTTCGCCACCGTCAGCATTACCTACCACTGGAACGAGTACCTGTGGCCGCTGATGATGCTCAACGATCCCGATAAGCAGGTGCTGACCGTCGGGCTGGTCTCCTTCGCCATGGGCGCCGAATCCGGCGGCCAGTGGGGCACCATCGGCGCCGGGACGCTGATGGTCTGTCTGCCGCTGATGCTGGCGTTCATCCTTTTTCAGAAACAGTTCCTGCGGAGCTTCGGCTTCTCCGGGATCAAATAAGGAGTGATTCATGCTGTTAGCGCACATTTCCGATACCCATTTCCGCAGCCGCGGCGAGAAGCTGTACGGCTTTATCGACGTCAATGCCGCCAACGCCGACGTGGTCTCCCAGCTTAACGCGCTGCGCGAGCGCCCGGACGCGGTGGTGGTGAGCGGGGATATCGTCAACTGCGGCCGCCCGGAGGAGTATCAGGTGGCCCGCCAGATCCTCGGCAGCCTGAACTATCCGCTGTATCTGATCCCCGGCAACCACGACGACAAAGCCCATTTTCTCGAGCATCTTCACCCGCTGTGCCCGCAGCTGGGCAACGATCCGCAAAATATGCGCTATGCGGTGGATGACTTCGCCACCCGCCTGCTGTTTATTGACTCCAGCCACGCCGGCACGTCAAAAGGCTGGCTGACCGACGAGACCATCGGCTGGCTGGAGGCCCAGCTGTTCGAGGGCGGCGACAAACCGGCAACGATCTTTATGCACCACCCGCCGCTGCCGCTGGGCAATGCGCAGATGGACCCGATCGCCTGCGAAAACGGCCACCGTCTGCTGGCGCTGGTGGAGCGTTTCCCGTCGCTGACGCGCATCTTCTGCGGCCATAACCACAGCCTGACCATGACCCAGTATCGCCAGGCGCTGATCTCCACTATCCCTGGCACCGTCCATCAGGTGCCGTACTGCCACGAAGATACCCGGCCCTATTACGACCTTTCTCCTGCCTCGTGTCTGATGCACCGCCAGGTCGGCGAGCAGTGGGTGAGCTACCAGCACTCGCTGGCCCACTACGCCGGGCCGTGGCTGTACGACGAAAACATCAGTTGCCCAACGGAAGAGCGCTAACCGCCATGCTCAGTCTGCAAAACATCAGTAAACGTTTCGACGGCAAACCGGCGCTCAGCGCCCTGTCGCTGGATATTCACGAAGGCGAATTCGTGGTGCTGGTCGGCCCGTCGGGCTGCGGGAAAAGCACCCTGCTACGCCTGCTCGCCGGGCTGGAGCCGGTCAGCGAAGGCCAAATCTGGCTGCATGATGAGAACATCACCGCCACCACGCCGCGCGAGCGCAACTTCGCAATGATCTTCCAGAACTATGCCCTGTTCCCCCATCTGTCGGTGCGCGACAACATCACCTTCGGCATGAAGGTGCGCAAGGAAGAGAAAAGCAGCTGGCAGCCGCGGGTGGATAAAGTGGCGCAGATGCTGCAGCTGGAGGCGCTGCTTGACCGCAAACCGGCTAAGCTCTCCGGCGGCCAGCGCCAGCGGGTGGCGATGGCCCGGGCGATTGTGCGCAATCCGCGGCTGTTCCTGATGGACGAGCCGCTCTCCAACCTCGACGC
This sequence comes from Klebsiella sp. K47, assembly GCF_051858335.1. Lineage (NCBI taxonomy): Bacteria > Pseudomonadati > Pseudomonadota > Gammaproteobacteria > Enterobacterales > Enterobacteriaceae > Klebsiella > Klebsiella sp. K47. The sequence continues at coordinate 120,120 of NZ_JBPYUI010000012.1, read as the reverse complement.
CCGCCTGCGCAGCGAAGTGCGCGACAGCATTATGGCCCTCCACCAGCAGCTGAAAACCAGCACCATCTATGTGACCCACGATCAGACCGAGGCGATGTCGATGGCCGACCGCATCGTGGTGATGAACGGCGGCCACGTGCAGCAGGTCGGGTGCCCGGAGTATCTGTACGCCAACCCGGCCAACCTGTTCGTCGCCGGGTTTATCGGTTCGCCGGCAATGAACCTCCTGTCGCTGCCCTGCGCCAACGGTGAAGTACTGTTGGGAGAACAGCGCCATCCGCTGCCGCCGCGCCACCGGGATCAGACCCGCGTCTGGCTGGGTGTTCGCCCGGAACATATTACCGACCGCGTGGAGGAGGGCCATCTGCGCCTGCCGGCCACCGTTCTGCAACGAGAACTGATGGGGGCCGACTACCTGCTCCACGTCAGCACCCCGATCGGCACCCTGCGCTTTAGCCGCCGCCACCGCGGCACGGTGCCGGAGAAAGGCGAGTCGCTACCGATCGGCTTTTCGCCTGCCGATGTGCATCTTTTTCATGCTGAGACCCAGCATAATTTACTGATGGAGTGTAATCATGTTTAAACCTCTTACGGTAGTCGCGGTTGGCCTCAGCCTTGCCCTGAGCGGCGCGGCGCTGGCAAAAGAGAAAATAGACTTCATGTTCCCGGCGCCGGTGGACGGCAAGCTGACCATGGAGATGACCCGCGTCATTAAGCAATTCAACGACTCACAGCAGGATGTCGAAGTACGCGGGATCTTCACCGGCAACTACGACACCACCAAGATCAAAGCCGAATCGGCGCAGAAGGCCGGCCAGCCGCCGGCGCTGGTGATCATGTCCGCTAACTTCACCACCGATCTGGCGCTGAAGGATGAGATCCTGCCGATGGACGAGCTGTTTAAATATGGCGATCAAAAGGCTGGCGATTTTCTGCACAAGGAATTCTGGCCCGCGATGCATAAGAACGCCCAGGTGATGGGCACCACCTATGCGATCCCGTTCCATAACTCGACGCCGATCCTCTACTACAACAAGACGATGTTCGATCGGGCCGGGATCAAACAGCCGCCGCAGACCTGGGCCGAGCTGCTGGCCGATGCCAAAAAGCTGACCGACGAGAGCACAGGCCAGTGGGGGATCATGCTGCCGTCGACCAACGACGACTACGGCGGCTGGATCTTCTCGGCGCTGGTGCGCGCCAACGGCGGGAAATACTTTAACGAAGACTATCCGGGCGAGGTCTATTACAACTCGCCGACCGCCATCGGCGCTCTGCGCTTCTGGCAGGATCTGATCTACAAGGACAAGGTGATGCCGTCCGGGGTGCTGAACTCGAAGCAGATCAGCGCCGCGTTCTTCTCCGGCAAGCTCGGGATGGCGATGCTCAGCACTGGCGCGCTGGGCTTTATGCGCGAGAACAGCAAAGACTTTGAGCTTGGGGTGGCGATGCTGCCGGCCAAAGAGCAGCGCGCGGTGCCGATCGGCGGCGCCAGCCTGGTGAGCTTTAAAGGCATCAGCGAGGCGCAGAAGAAAGCGGCGTATCAGTTCCTGACCTATCTGGTGAGCCCCGAGGTGAACGGCGCGTGGAGCCGCTTCACCGGCTACTTCTCGCCGCGCAAGGCGTCATACGATACGCCGGAGATGAAGGCCTATCTGCAGCAGGATCCGCGGGCGGCGATCGCCCTTGAGCAGCTGAAGTACGCCCATCCGTGGTACTCCACCTGGGAGACCGTGGCGGTGCGTAAGGCGATGGAGAACCAGCTGGCGGCGGTGGTTAACGATGCCAAAGTGACGCCGGAAGCGGCGGTGCAGGCGGCACAGAAGGAAGCCGACGCGCTGATGAAACCGTATGTGGATAAGACCGCGCTGGCGGAAGTGAAGTGACGCTTTACCCGTCATCCTCACCCTGGCCCTATCCCTGAGGGAGAGGGAACTGTCCGGCGCTGTGGTTAAGCCCTGAGTCCGGTTGTGAAAGGAAAAAAGCAGGCCATACCCGGTATGGCCTGAAAATGTCACAACGATTAGATCCCTGCCGTTTCGCGGATATATTTGCGCGCTTTGACGGCGTATTCGAAAGGATTGGCCAGGGCAGGATCCTGCTCGGCTTCCACCACCATCCAGCCTTTATAGCCAAAATCGTCCAGCAGCTTGAACACCGGACGGAAATCGATCACCCCGTCGCCCGGGACGGTGAAGGTGCCTTTTTTCACGCCGTCGAGGAACGACAGGCCGTCGCGGCGCACCTGGTCGATCACCGGCGGACGGACGTCTTTCAGGTGAACGTGGTTGATGCGCGGCAGATACTTTTTGAGGATCGCAAGCATCGGAGCTTCGCCGCCTTCGGAATACCAGGCGTGGCCGGTGTCGAACAGCAGGAAGACGCGCTCGTCCACCAGCGACATAAATTTGTCGATTTCCGCGGTGGTCTGAATGCCGGTGCCCATGTGGTGGTGCAGACAGACCTGCATCCCCTTCTCCGCCGCCAGGCGGCCGAGGGTGTTATAGCCTTCCGTCACCCGCTGCCACTCTTCGTCGCTGAAGCACGGCTTCGCATCGCCGAGGATCGGTTTATCCAGCCCCTGGATGCTGCCGCTCTGCTCGGAGCAGCCAATCACTTTCGCCCCCATCGCATGAAGGAAGTTCATGTGATTGACGAATTCATCAATGGTTTTTTCCCGCTGGCCGTTGGCGAAAAAGGTACTGAACCAGGCGTTGCAGATCTGAATGCCGCGGATGTCCAGCATCGGCTTGAGGACCGCCGGGTCGCGCGGATATTTGCTGCCGACTTCGCTGCCGGTAAAGCCGGCCAGCGCCATTTCGCTGACGATCTGCTGGAAAGTGTTTTCGCTGCCGAGCTCCGGCATATCATCGTTAGTCCAGCCGATCGGGGCGATAGCCAGTTTGACGTTATCTTTGTTCATAGTAGGGCTCCTGCCGCTGCGCCTTACTGGCGCAGCAATTCACGTTCAATAAGTTCACGGGTTTCCACTGCCTGGTATTTCATTTTTTCCGGGTAGCCAAACAGCGAGGTGGCGACAATCGGCTCCCCGCCGACCTTGAAGGTCTGCTCGGCGAATTTCATTTCGCGCAGGGTGCGGAATAGCGCGTCGAAATCCACATCCCCTTCCCCGACGCCTACGTGCTGGTGCACCACGGCATCCACGCCCGGCGGGTTAACGATATAGCGGCAATGTTTCGTATGGTTGCGGGTGTCCGCAATCAGGACATGGGAGAGATCGCTCCCGGCATAGCGCAGCATGCTCGCCACGTCGCCGACGCCTTTGTCGTAGAAAAAGGTGTGCGGCACGCTGTAGACGTACTTCACGTTATCGCTGCGGAACGACTTCACGATATCGACGGTTTCATTGTTCTCTTCGCAGAAATCCCAGGGATGCGCCTGGATCTCCACGCGGATGCCTTCCCGCTCAAAAATCGGCAACAGCTCTTCCATTGAGCGATAGAACATTTCATCGCAGATCTCAGGCTGATTCGGATCGCCGGAGAACTCGGTGTTGATCACCTGAACGCCCATCTCCACCGCAATTTCCACCAGCCGTTTCCAGTTTTTCACCGCCGCCTGACGGCGCAGTTCGTCCGGGCCGGACCAGCGGTAGACGCAGATAAACGACGACAGCTCAAGGCCGGTATCGCGCAGCGCCTGCTTGTACTCCGCCATGATCTCCCGGCTGGCGCGCGGGTGCTTGTAGAACGGGTTAATCTGCGGGTGCGGCGACTGTTCAATGTACTTGTAGCCCCACTCCGCTACCTGATGGACCATGCGGGTGATCCCGAGGTCCTTAATGACATCCACATCAAAGGCAATTTTCATCGTCGTTACCTGTGCAAAGAAGTTCCGTCAGCAAAACGCGCTTAACGTTTGTAGAATGCCGGGCACTCAGGCAGCGTCACTTCAACCGGCTCGCTGGTTCCCTGCGCTTTAATGCAGGCATCCGCCGCCACCGACGCCGCGTAGCCGTCCCAGGCCGACGGGCCGTGCAGCTGGCCGGCTTTGACGTCGTTGATAAAGGCCTGCAGCTCGACGTCGTAGGCTTTGATAAAGCGGTCTTTCCAGTCGGTCAGAATGGCGGTCGACAGGCTGGCGGACTTGCGCATCTGGACGGCAGACGGCTCCGGCAGACGGGCAATTCCGGTCTCGCCGACCACTTCGCACTGGATGTCATACCCGTACTGGCAGTTCACGAACACCTCGACGTCGATCAGAGTGCCTTTTTTGGTTTCAAAGGAGACGATCTGCGGATCTTTCAGGCGCGCATGGGTGTGCGAGGTGGAGCGCGGGAAGCGCACCTGCACGGAACGGTAGTCATCGTTCAGCAGCCAGCGCAGCACGTCCAGCTCGTGGATCAGGGTGTTGGTAATCGCCATATCGGTGGTGTAGTTCTCGCCGACCGACTGGTTGCGGTGGGCGCAGCGCAGCATCAGCGGTGCGCCGATATCGCCATCGTCGATCACTTTTTTCAGCGCCAGATAGCCTTCGTCGTACGGGCGCATAAAGCCAACCTGCACCAGACGGCGGCCGGCCTTCATTTCGGCATCGACGATGCGGCGGCAGCCTTCCGCGGTCATCGCCAGCGGTTTTTCGCAGAACACCGGCTTACCGGCGGCGATGGCGGCCAGGGTGTATTCTTCGTGGGTCGGGTCCCAGGAGGTGACCAGGATGGCATCGACATCGCTGGCGTTAATCACGTCGTGGCCGTCGGCGTAGACTTCCGCCTGCACGCCCGGCAGCGCGACCGCCGCGCGGGCGTTGTCGGCATTGATATCAGACACCGCCACAACGGTGGCCCCCTGCAGAACCTGGGTGCAGCGACGGATGTGTTCTTTACCGATAGCGCCAGCGCCGATGACACCTAATTTGAGCGACATAATGGTTTTCTCCGTAAGTCTGTAGGATTCAGAGTGGATGTTCGTTTTAGTAATCACGCGCCTGGGCGCGCTTTTCATTAATCATTTGCGCCACCTTGCGGATCCGCTCAGAGAGCGCCGTCTGGGCGACCCCAACGTTCCACCAGCTGCCGTATTTGTGCACCATGGTCTTCGGTAGCACTTTAATATCAATCAGGGTGCTGACCGTTTCGCGACGGGCGGCGTCCAGCGCATGGCGCAGTTCGTCCAGGGTAGTGACGCGCCAGGTTTTGCAGCCGTAGCCGGCGGCGATGGTGGCGAAGTCCACCGGCACCAGGCCGCCCTGCAGCTGGCCGGTTTCCGGCTGACGGTAGCGGAACTCGGTGCCGAAGCTGTCCATCCCGTGCTCCATCTGCAGGTTGTTGATGCAGCCGTTGGCCATGTTGTCGAACAGCACGACGTTGATCTTCGCCCGCTCCTGCAGGGAGGTGACCAGCTCAGAGTGCAGCATCATGAACGAGCCATCGCCGACCAGGGAGTAGACTTCGCTCTGCGGCTGCGCCAGCTTCACGCCCAGCGCGGCGTTGACTTCGTATCCCATGCAGGAGTAGCCGTACTCCACGTGGTAGGTGTTTTCCGCGCGGTTGCGCCAGACGCGCTGCAGATCGCCTGGCAGGCTGCCCGCCGCCGCGACGATCACCGCCTCGGCCGGCAGCGTTTCATTCAGTACCCCAAGAACGCTGCTCTGGGTCAGGGTGGAGTCGGTGATCTGGCGGAACTCGCGATACACCGATTCGCGATCGAGATGATCGTCGATCTCCGGCACAAAGGATTTCTCCTGCCACACCGCCTGGTAGACGCGCTGGGTCTCTTTTAACTGACGGCTCTGCACGCTCTCGATCTGCGCGCCCCAGCCGGCCTGCCAGCCGCTGTCCGCCAGCGCCGCGTCGAGAGCGGTCATCGCTTCCCGGGCGTCCGCCAGCATGGCAATGCCGTCCAGCTTCCAGGCGTCGAAGTTGCTGACGTTAATATTCAGGAAACGCACCTCCGGGTGCTGGAAAATCCATTTCGAGGCGGTGGTAAAATCGCTGAAGCGGGTGCCGACGCCGATCACTAGGTCGGCCTCTTTCGCCAGCAGGTTCGCCGCCAGGCAGCCCGTCTCGCCGACGCCGCCGACGTTCAGGGGGTGAGAAGAGACCACCGTCCCCTTCCCGGCCTGGGTTTCGGCGAAAGGCACCCCGTAGCGCTCGGCGAAACGGGACAGCGCTTCGCCCGCGCCGGAGTATTTCACCCCGCCGCCGCAGACGATCAGCGGTTTACGGCTGCCTTTGATGGCCGCCACGGCGTCCGCCAGCTGCGCGGCGCTGGCCGGGCGGCGGTCGAGACGGTGCACGCGGTGCGCAAAGAAGGATTCCGGGTAATCCCAGGCTTCGCCCTGCACGTCCTGCGGCAGGCACAGCGTTACCGCGCCGGTTTCCGCTGGGTCGGTCAGGACGCGCATGGCGTTGATGCAGGCGCTCATCAGCTGTTCCGGCCGGGTAATACGGTCCCAGTATTTGCTGACTGCGCGGAAAGCGTCATTGGTGCTGATGCTGAGATCGTAGCTCTGTTCAATCTGCTGGAGCACCGGATCCGGCTGGCGGGTGGCGAAGACATCGCCCGGCAGCAGCAGCAGTGGGATGCGGTTGGCGCTGGCGGTGCCGGCGGCGGTGATCATGTTGGCCGCTCCCGGACCGATGGAGGAGGTGCAGGCGATAATCTGCCGGCGCAGGGCCTGGCGGGCAAAACCGGTGGCCGCGTGGGCCATCCCCTGCTCGTTGCGCCCCTGATAGACGCGCATATCGCCGCTGTCCTGCTCCAGCGCCTGCCCCAGCCCCAGGACGTTGCCATGGCCGAAAATCGCGAAAATGCCTTTCACGAACTTCAGCTCTACGCCATCCACTTCCAGGTACTGGTTATCGAGGAACTTCACCAGCGCCTGCGCCGTTGTCAGTCTCAGTTTGCCCATGATGCACAATCCTTATTGTTCAGTATTTGTGTGTGGCGTCGCGCCGATGCCGCCGGGGCCGTCGTTCACGTCACTGGAATACCTGTGGATTATAGGCAAACATTTTTTTCATTAAATACAAATACAGAAGAAATATTTCATTTTGCGAGAAGGATCAAACTCTCTACCCATTTCATACGTTTCACTTACATTCCAGACACGTTTTCGGGCCCTTTTTTGCCGCACCAGACGGCAATATCCCCTTAAAAATCATAGGTAAATGGATGCCATTTGGCGTTTCATTTTCCCCCGGGTCGACAGAGGGGGCGATCCGCGCTCGCGCGAGGCTCAGTGCGGCAGAGTGGTAGATCCCTCACACTTTTGGTTTTTTAATTTCGAACGAGTTTGCAAATGAAATATTTATTTCTCAAACTAAGGGTAACCAATAACCCTCAGGCTGTTCACGGAGTCGACGTCGGGATCCCGACCCTTCCAGGCAGCAGACACCAAAAAGGAAATCCTAGCTATGAATGCAGCAGTAAAGCGGCTCGACGTCATCTGTATAGGTCGGGTGGCCGTCGACCTCTATGCCCAGCAGATTGGTTCGCGGCTAGAAGACGTTGCCAGTTTCGCGAAATATCTGGGCGGCTCCTCCGGCAACGTGGCCTTTGGCACCGCGATTCAGGGGCTGAAATCGGCCATGCTGGCGCGCGTTGGCGATGAACACAACGGCCGTTTCCTGCGCGAAACGCTCAACCGCGCCGGGGTGGATACCGAGTATCTGATTACCGACAAATCTCGCCTGACCGCGCTGGTGATGCTGGGGATTAAGGATCAGGAGACCTTCCCCCTGATTTTCTACCGCGATAACTGCGCCGATATGGCCTTAACGCCTGACGACATTAGCGAGGAGTATATTGCCTCCTCCCGGGCGCTGGCGGTGACTGGCACCCACCTGTCGCACGCCAACACCCGCGCCGCGGTGCTGAAGGCGCTGGAGTACGCCCGCCGTCACGGCCTGCGCACCGCGCTGGATATCGATTACCGTCCGGTGCTGTGGGGGCTCACCTCGCTCGGCGATGGCGAAACCCGTTTCATTGAGTCCGGACCGGTCACCAGCCAGCTGCAGGAAGTGCTGCATCTGTTCGATTTGGTGGTGGGAACCGAAGAAGAGTTTCATATTGCCGGGGGCAGCACCGATACCCTGACCGCGCTGAAAAATGTGCGCAATGCCACCAAAGCCACCCTCGTCTGCAAGCGCGGGCCGATGGGCTGCGTGGTGCTGGAAGGCGACATCCCGGACAGCTGGGACCAGGTGCCGCTGCAGCAGGGCGTGCGCGTGGAGGTTCTCAACGTGCTGGGCGCCGGAGATGCCTTTATGTCGGGTCTGCTGCGCGGCTGGCTCAACGACGAAGGCTGGGAGCAGGCTTGCCGTTATGCCAACGCCTGCGGGGCGCTGGTAGTCTCCCGCCACGGCTGCGCGCCGGCGATGCCGACCAAAGTCGAACTTGATGACTACCTGCAGCGCGCCGAATCGGTGCCGCGCCCGGACGTCGACGAGCGCCTCAACCACCTGCACCGGGTCACCGGCCGCCGTCAGCAGTGGCCGGAGCTGTGCATTTTCGCCTTTGACCATCGCAAACAGCTGGCCGATCTGGCGCGGGAGACCGGGCGCGACGAAGCCTGCATTCCGCAGCTCAAGCTGCTGTTGTTGGCCGCGGCCGAAGCGGCGGCGCAGGAGGCCGGTCTCGATCAGCGCAGCGGCATTCTGGCCGACGGCACCTACGGCCAGCGTGCGCTCAACGCCATTACCGGCAAGGGCTGGTGGATCGGCCGCCCTATCGAACTGCCCAGCTCGCGACCGCTGCGTCTGGAGCATGGCAACATCGGCTCGCAGCTGATCGACTGGCCGCTGGAGCATGTCGTCAAATGCCTGGTCTTCTATCACCCGGACGACCCGGCGGCGCTGCGTGCAGAGCAGGACGCCCTGCTGCTCGAGGTCTGGCAGGCCTGTAACAAGTCAGGCCATGAACTGCTGCTGGAGGTGATCCTGCCGGAAAATGGCCCGGACAAAGACGAGCGCCATTACCACACTATGCTGGAACACTTTTATCAGCTGGGGATCAAACCGGACTGGTGGAAGCTGCCGCCGCTCTCCAGCGCCAGCTGGCAGCAGATCACCGCGCTTATCGAGCGTGAAGATCCGTGGAGCCGCGGGATCCTGATCCTCGGGCTTGACGCGCCTTCCGACAAACTGCGCGCCGGTTTCGCCGAGGCGGCCGCACACCCGATGATCAAAGGTTTCGCCGTCGGGCGCACCATCTTTGGCCAGCCGTCGCGGCGCTGGATGCAGGGTGAGCTCAGCGATGAGGCCCTGATAGAGGAAGTGAAACGCAACTACCTGACGCTCATTGGCTACTGGCGCGAAGCCCGCCGCTGATCCCCCGACGCCCGTCTCCGTCACCTTGCGGAGCGGGCGTTTTTCTGTTTCTTCGTGAAATGAATCGCGTATTTCGTCGCAATAAATGAAAAATTCGCTTCATTTGGTACACTGGAAGCCATATTCCTTCCATTTTCTCAGAGCGCACTCTATGGCCAATAACCCAACACAGCTGACCATCCTGCAGGATGAAATCAGGCGTCGCTACGATACATTAAGCAAACGCCTGAAACAGGTCGCCCGCTATATCCTTGATAACAGCAATAGCGTGGCTTTCGATACCGTGGCCTCCATTGCGCAACAGGCGGATGTTCCCCCTTCCACGTTGATTCGTTTTGCCAACGCCTTCGGCTTCAGCGGCTTTAACGAAATGAAACAGATGTTCAAGCAACATTTGATGGAAGAGACCGCCAACTATACCGAGCGCGCCCGTCTTTTCCGCCAGACCACCAGCGATGAGTCCAGCCCGCCGGAAACGCCGACGGAAATCCTCAATATGTTCACGATGGTGAACAACCAGGCGTTGCAGCAGCTGGCGATGCAGACCTCCAGCGATGATCTGGAGCGCGCGGTGGCCCTGCTGGGCGAGGCGGAAAATATTTACGTCATTGGTCTGCGCCGGTCGTTCAGCGTCGCCTCCTATCTGACCTATGCGCTGCGTCACCTCGATCGTAAAGCCTTTCTGATCGACGGCCTCGGCGGCATGTTCACCGAGCAGCTGAGTCTGGTCGGCCCGAAAGATGTGGTGGTGGCGGTGAGCTTCTCGCCGTACGCCCGGGAAGTGGTCGAGCTGGTGGAGCTGGGCGCGCAGCGCAAAGCGCGGCAGATCGCCATTACCGACAGCCAGGTCAGCCCGCTGGCGGCCTTCAGCGATGTCTGCTTTGTGGTGCGTGAAGCGCAGGTGGATGGCTTCCGTTCGCAGGTTGCTTCCCTGTGTCTGGCCCAGACGCTGGCGGTTTCGCTGGCGCTGAACAGCAGCCAGGAGTCCGAGGCCAAGCAGAAGGCGTGAGATAGGCTGCCTGGCGTTTGTTACTCGGCGGCGCAGTATAGGCTTACGGGAGGATGCCGTAGGCCGGATAAGCGTAGCGCCATCCGGCACAAAGACGAGCATGGCGCCGGTGTTGTCCTCCCCGGCGGCGCTGCGCTTGCCGGGCCTGGGGTATATGGGCTTACGGGAGGCTCCCGTAGGCCGGATAAGGCGAAGCCGCCATCCGGCACAAAGGCGGGTATGGCACCGGTGGTGTCCTCCCCGGCGGCGCTGCGCTTGCCGGGCCTGGGGTATATGGGCCTGCGGGGTGCCGGAGATAATGTTATTGGTATGCAACTCTATTAATCCGGGTAAAGCGTTTGTCGCATGTGATTTCAGCGCACATTGCGCTCCCGGTTAATCGTCTGCGTTATGCCTGGCATGGCGCAGGGAGCGCACAGGGGGCGGCCAGTCGCCGCCGCCCCCTGTACCCCCGGGCTCCGGCCAGCAAAATCGCCGCTGCGCGGTCCCTTCGACTTATCCCTGCAGGCTTCGGGTCGGGCCGAGGCAGCGTCCGTGCAAAACACGGCCCTCAGCCCGCATCCATGCGGGCTGCCCCGGCCTTCCGGGAACGTCTCAGCGATTTTGAGGCCGTCAGCACCGGCAGTTTCAGCAACAATGGTGAATAAATTAACGGCAGGTCGCACGAACCGTATGCCGGGCAAGGCGTGAGCCGCCGCCCGGCATAAAAGCAGCACCGTGCCTGTGGTCATCGCCCGGCGGCGCTGCGCTTGCCGGGCCTGGGGTATAGGAGCTTACGGGAGGATGCCGTAGGCCGGATAAGCGTAGCGCCATCCGGCACAAAGGCGGGTATGGCGCCGGAGGTGTCCTCCCCGGCGGCGCTGCGCTTGCCGGGTCGGGAGTGGGATTCCGCGGAGCGTTTCGCGAAAAAACACCTACCGCCCTCAAACAGGAAGGCCGGTTAGCATCGCTAACCGGCCTTCTTTATCCGCTTCTGCACCGCGCGTCAGTCGTGGCGCGGGTACTCCGGCGTGTTGATCCAGGCGTGGTCATCTTCCCAGGTGAACAGCCATTTCCGGTCCGGCCCGGCCATCACGTTCAGATAGTAGCTATCGTAACCGGCAATCGCCGCCACCGGATGGTAACCGCGCGGCACCATCACCACATCGTGGTTGTAGGGCGCCATACAGGCGTCCAGGCTGCGGTCGTCGGTGTAGACCCGCTGGAAGGCAAAGCCCTGCGGCGGATCGAAGCGGTGATAGTAGGTTTCTTCCAGCTGCGTCTCTTTGCCCGGCTGGGCGGTATCATGCTTATGCGACGGCCACGAACTGGTGGCCCCCTCGTCGGTGTAGACTTCCACCACCAGCAGGCAGTCCGCCTCGGCGCTGTCCGGCAGAATATTATGCACCCGACGCTGGTTGCGCCCTTTCCCACGGTGCTCTACCCCGACGTCTTCCGGCCGAATGAGGCGTGCCGGGAAGCTGCCTTTGCCCGGCGCGCTGCATACCGCCAGCTCCAGATCGGAATCGGCAGTCACCTCGACTTTATCCTGCGGCGGGACGTAAACCGACCACGGCGGGGTGCGTTCAAACGGCGACATCCGTTTACCGAGATTCGGGAAATCGGCATGTTGCGTTTTCACCGACGCCAGCCCGGCGACCAGCACCAGGCACAGCTCGCGATCGCCGCTCTCCAGCGTCACGGTCTGCCCTTTTTTCAACATCCAGACATCAAAGCCGATATAGCGCCAACCGGCGCTTTGCGGCGTAATATGCTGGATCTGTCCCTCTTTTCGCGATTTAGCCAGTAACGACATGGCGCTCTCCTTCGCCGATTAACCTAACGTCGGCATGCTGAATTCAGATACGGTCTGCTGCCCTGCCGGCCAGCGTACGGTGGCGGTCTTCATACGCGTGTAGAAGCGAACGCCGTCCGGCCCGTGGACGTTCAACGCGCCAAACACCGACCGCTTCCAGCCGCCGAAGCTGTGGAACGCCATCGGCACCGGGACCGGCACGTTCACCCCAACCATCCCCGCCTGCACGTCGTGGACGAATTCACGCGCGGTGTGGCCGTTGCTGGTGAAAACGGCGCTGCCGTTGCCAAACTCGTGGCTGTTGACCAGCTCAAGGGCGCTGTTATAGTCCGCCGCGCGCACAATCCCCAGCACCGGGCCAAAGATCTCTTCGCGCCAGATGGTCATCTCCGGGGTGACGTGATCGAACAGGGTGCCGCCGACATAGTAGCCCGCGTCGTAACCCGGCACACGCAGTTTGCGGCCATCGACCACCAGTTTTGCCCCTTCGCTTTCGCCTTTATCAATATAGCCGAGCACTTTTTTCTGGTGGGTATCAGACACCACCGGTCCCATCTCGTTCTCTTCCTGGCCACGCATGCAGCCCGGGCCTACTTTCAGCGCTTCCACCAGCGGCTTCAGGCGGGCGATCAGTTTGTCGGCGGTTTCATCTCCCACTGCCACCACCACCGGCAGCGCCATACAGCGCTCGCCTGCGGAGCCAAAAGCGCCGCCCATAATGGCGTTAACGGTAGCGTCGAGATCGGCATCCGGCATCACAATCGCGTGGTTTTTGGCGGCGCCAAAGGCCTGCACGCGCTTGCCGTGGGCGCTGGCGGTCTTATAGATATACTCCGCCACGCCGGAGGAGCCGACGAAGCTCACCGCCGCAATACGCGGGTCAGTGTACAGCTGCTCGGCATCTTCATTGCTGCAGTGCACGACGTTAAACACGCCGTCCGGCAGACCGGCCTCTTTCAGCAGTTCTGCCAGACGCACAGCGGCCGTCGGCGCCAGCGCGGGCGGCTTGAGGACGAAACTGTTGCCGCAGGCCAGCGCCAGCGGGAACATCCACATCGGCACCATCGCCGGGAAGTTAAACGGGGTGATCCCTGCCACCACGCCCAGGGGCTGCATCAGCGAGTAGCTGTCGACGCCGGTGCCGACGTCAGAGGAGTATTCGCCTTTAATCAGGTGCGGGATCCCGCAGGCGAATTCGACCACTTCCATACCGCGGGTCAGCTCGCCCAGCGCATCCGACCACACCTTACCGTGCTCGCTGACGATGATCCCCGCCAGCTCTTCCACGTGCTGCTCCAGCAACATTTTAAAGTTGAACAGCACGCGGGCGCGGCGCAGCGGCGTGGTACGGGACCAACTGTCAAACGCATCGCGAGCAACCTGAATCGCCTCGGAGACTTCCTGCGCGGTTGACACCGTGACTTCGCGCACCGCTTTGCCCGTCGCCGGGTCGTACACCGGCATCGTTTCGTTGCTGCTGCTAATAACGGTTTTCCCGCCAATAAAGTTTCCTGTGATCGTCATGTTCTCGCCTCATAGTGAAGGGGGCCAGCGCACACCGGCCCGTCGCTGATTCTGCTGTGCTATAACCGTAGTAAAATGAAATTTATATTTCAACATTGTTGTGAAATGAAATTTCATTTTGGTGATAACAGTCGCATTTTGCGCTAACCGGTCGCCTGTGCGCTTCCCGCATCGCGCCTCGTTGCCTTCGACGCCAGGCTTCCCGCCGCTGTCGCGCCGGCAGTCGGTGCCGGTGATATTTTGCGAGACAGCTCAAACATTCATCATTTCCATTCTTGCTAATTTTGGAATAAACGTTTTGACTGTTAGCCAATTGAACGAACCTACCCCCTCTTCCGTCAGGAGTGTCCTATGGCCATCGCAATGCAACGTTTTTGTATTAACCGCAAAATCGCGCCAGCGCTCAGCATTGAAGCGTTTTTCCGTCTGGTGAACCGTCTGGGCCTGAATAAGGTCGAGCTGCGCAACGATTTACCCAGTGGAAAAGTGACCGACGATCTGAGCCATCAGCAGGTGCGCGAGCTGGCGGCGCGCTACCACATCGAGATCCTGACGATTAACGCGGTCTACCCCTTTAACCGTCGTAGCGAAGAGGTGCGGCAGTTGACCGAATCGCTGCTGAAAGAGGCCCAGGCCATTGGCGCCAAATCGCTGGTGCTCTGTCCGCTCAACGACGGCAGCGAGGTGCCGGCCAGCGAAACCCTGGGCGCCCTGCGCGACCTGGCGCCGCTGTTCGCCTTCTATGGCATCCACGGCCTGGTGGAGCCGCTGGGCTTCCCGCAAAGCTCGCTGCGTTCTGCGCACCAGGCGCAGACGCTGATCCACGACGCCCGCGTGCCGTTTAAGCTGCTGATCGATACCTTCCATCACCATCTTTACCCGCAGGCGGCGGACGAGTTCAGCCAGGTAGAGGTGGCGGATATCGGGCTGGTGCACCTTTCAGGAGTTGACGATAGCCGTCCGCGCGAGCAGCTCACCGATGCCGAGCGCATCATGCTAACCCCGCAGGATCGTCTCGGCACCTGCGAGCAGGTTAAAGCGCTGGAAGCCCGCGGCTATCAGGGGGTGTACGCTTTTGAGCCCTTCGCCCCCGAGCTGGCGCAATGGAGCGAAGCGGATATCGAGCGCGAAATTGAGCAGAGCATCGCGCTCATCCAGCGCCACTGCGCCTGAGACCCTCACGGTACAGCGTGCGCGGCGCGTGACGATTTTCCCAACGCCGGACGACGAGGTTGCCTATAATCGTCGCAGGATAAATGGAGGAATCGACCATGAGCTCACCCCTGTTGATTGCGCGCACGCTGGATAACGCGCTCTATTTACTGCCCGCGATGGCCAACCGCCATGGGCTTATCACCGGTGCGACCGGCACCGGTAAAACCGTCACCCTGCAGAAGCTGGCTGAGTCGTTCTCGGAGATTGGCGTGCCGGTATTTATGGCCGACGTCAAGGGCGACCTGACCGGCATTGCCGCCGCGGGGCAGAGCTCAGAGAAACTGCAGGCGCGGCTGGAGAAGATCGGCGTCAGCGACTGGGAGCCGCACGCCAACCCGGTGGTGCTCTGGGATATCTTTGGCGAGAAGGGCCACCCGGTGCGGGCGACGGTTTCCGATCTCGGCCCCCTGCTGCTGGCGCGCCTGCTCAATCTCAACGACGTGCAGAGCGGCGTACTGAACATTATTTTCCGCATCGCGGACGACCGCGGCCTGCTGCTGCTCGACTTCAAAGACCTCCGCGCCATCACCCAGTTTATCGGCGATAACGCCAAGTCTTTCCAGAACCAGTACGGCAATATTAACAGCGCCTCGATCGGCGCCATCCAGCGCGGGCTGTTGACCCTGGAGCAACAGGGCGCCGAGCACTTCTTCGGCGAGCCGATGTTGGATATTGCCGACTGGATGCGCGTCGATGCCAGCGGTAAAGGGGTGATCAATATCCTTAGCGCCGAAAAGCTCTACCAGATGCCGAAGCTGTACGCCGCCAGCCTGCTGTGGATGCTCTCCGAGCTCTACGAGCGCCTGCCGGAAGCCGGCGACCTCGATAAACCGAAGCTGGTGTTCTTCTTCGATGAGGCGCATCTGCTGTTCAACGACGCGCCGCAGGTGCTGCTGGATAAAATTGAACAGGTGATCCGCCTTATCCGCTCCAAGGGCGTCGGCGTCTACTTTGTCTCGCAGAACCCGGCGGATATTCCCGACGCCGTGCTCGGCCAGCTGGGCAACCGCGTGCAGCATGCCCTGCGCGCCTTTACGCCGAAGGACCAGAAGGCGGTGAAAACCGCCGCCCAGACCATGCGCGCCAACCCGGCCTTCAGTACCGAGCAGGCGATCCAGGAGCTGGGCACCGGCGAGGCGCTGATCTCCTTCCTCGATGAGAAAGGCAGCCCGTCGGTGGTCGAGCGGGCGATGGTTATCGCCCCCTGCTCGCGAATGGGGCCGGTCAGCGATGACGAGCGCAATGGTCTGCTGAACCACTCGCCGCTGTACGGCAAGTATGAGGAGGAGGTGGACCGCGAGTCGGCTTTCGAAATGCTGCAGCAAGGGGTGCAGGTCGCCACCGGGCAGCAGTCGGCTCCGCCGGCGAAGGGTCAGCAGAGCGGCGATGACGACGGGCTACTTGGCGGCCTGAAAGATATCCTGTTCGGCAGCACCGGCCCGCGGGGCGGTAAACGCGACGGTATCGTGCAGACCGCAGCGAAAAGCGCGGTTCGCCAGGTCACCAATCAGATCGTCCGCGGCATGCTGGGCAGCCTGCTGGGCGGACGCAAGCGCTAAAAAAAAGCCCCCTCAGCGATGAGGGGGCTTACGTTTCAGGCTTACCCGCTAGGCCTTGCGCATCATCAGCCAGAGGCTTATCAGGAAGAAGCTGGCGCTCGGCAACAGCGCGCCGATGATCGGCGGTATGCCGTAGACCAGGGTCAGCGGGCCGAAAATCTGGTCGAGGACATAGAAGATAAAGCCGAAGCTAATCCCCGTCACCACCCGGACGCCCATCGGCACGCTACGCAGCGGGCCAAAGATAAACGACAGCGCCATCAGCATCATCACCGCCACCGACAGCGGCTGGAAGATTTTGCTCCACATATTGAGCTGGTAGCGTCCCGGATCCTGGCCGCTGGACTTCAGGTATTTCACATAGTTGTGCAGCCCGCTGATCGACAGCGCATCCGGATCCAGGGCAACCACGCCCAGTTTGTCCGGCGTCAGGTTGGTTTTCCAGGTGCCGCTCACCATCTGCGACCCGGTCACCTGCTTTGGATCGGTCAGGTCGGATTCATCCACCTGCGACAGACGCCACACTTTATTTTCGCTATCGAATTTTGCCGAAGCGGCATAGCGCACCGACTGTAAACGACGCTCCGGGTTGAAGGCATAGATGCTGACGCCCCCCAGCTCATCGTTGCCTTTCACCCGTTCGATATAGACAAAGTTGTGGCCATCTTTCGCCCACAGCCCCTGCTGGGTTGAGAGCAGCGAGCCGCCGTACATCTGCTGGGCACGGTAGTTGCGCGCCATCTGTTCGCCCTGCGGCGCCACCCACTCGCCGATGGCCATGGTCAGCAGCACCAGCGGGATCGCGGTTTTCATTACCGCCAGCGCTACCTGCAGCCGGGTGAAACCGGATGCCTGCATCACCACCAGTTCGCTGCGCTGGGCCAGCATCCCCAGCCCCAGCAGCGCGCCAAGCAGCGCCGCCATTGGGAAGAAGATCTGGATGTCCTTCGGCACGCTGAGGATGGTGTAGAGACCAGCGCCCAGCGCATCGTAGCTGCCCTGCCCGGACTTTTTCAGCTGATCGACAAACTTGATAATGCCGGAGAGCGACACCAGCATGAACAGGGTCATCATGATGGTGTTGAAAATCGTCTTACCGATATAACGGTCAAGTACGCCAAACGCCTGCATCAGGCCGCTCCTTTATTAAAACGGGCGCGGAAGCGGCGCATCGGCACCGTGTCCCACAGGTTTAACAGCACCGCCAGCGCAAAATAGAGCAGGTTAATCGCCCACATCCAGATAGCCGGGTCCATTTTGCCTTTGCCGCCGTTCGATTTAATCGACGTTTGCAGCAGGAAGAACACCAGGTAAAGCAGCATCGCCGGCAGCATCGACAGCACGCGGCCCTGACGCGGGTTCACCACGCTGAGCGGCACCACCATCAGCGCCATAATGAAGACGGTCGCCACCAGCGTGAAGCGCCAGTGCAGTTCGGCGCGCGCGCGGTCGGTGTGGGTTTTCCACAAGGTGCGCATATCCATCTGTTCGGTGTCGTCCGGATCGGCGCTCACCGCCTGGTGGCCGATAATAGCCTGATAGTTATTGAAGTCGGTAATGCGGAAGTCGCGCAGCATCGCGGTGCCTTCAAAGCGGGTGCCCTTGTTGAGGGTCACCACCTGCGAGCCGTCTTTCTGCTGCGACAGCTCGCCGGAATCCGCCACTACCACCGAGGGGCGCGCATTGCCTTTCGGACGCAGCTGGGCAAGGAAGACGTCATGGAAGCGGTTGCCGTTGACGCTTTCGATAAACATCACCGCGTTACCATCGCTGGCCTGCTGGAACTGGCCCTGGGCCAGCGCCGCCATACCGGGGTTAGCTTTAGCTTCGGCCAGCACTTCGTCCTGATGGCGCGACGACCACGGCCCCGCCCACATAACGTTGACCGCCGCCACCGCGCCGGTGAACAGCGCGAGGATCATCGCCGCCTTGATCAGCACGGCTTTGCTCAGGCCGCAGGCGTGCATCACCGTAATTTCACTTTCGGTGTACAGCTTGCCGAGGGTCATCAGCAGGCCAAGGAACAGACTTAACGGCAGGATAAGCTGCGCCATCTCCGGGATGCCGAGCCCCAACAGCGAGAGCACCAGATTGGTTGGGATATCGCCATCCACCGCGGCGCCGAGGATCCTGACTAATTTCTGACAAAAGAAAATCAGTAACAGGATGAATAGGATCGCCAACTGGCTTTTCAGCGTCTCACGAACCAGATATCTTATGATTATCACTATAAATACGCCCGTAAAAACCCGTTTTAGTGCAGGAAAATTGCTTGTTTCATGGCTTAAACGTCATTTATTCTCTTTGGTCGTCGAAAACGTCGCTAAGATTAAATGACTCATCGGTTCTGCATGTCAGGATCTTTTCTGACGAACCCAGGCCTTAATAACGTTAAGATTAACACGAAGTCACCGCAACAGCGGATATGAGTTACGAAAGCTTGCAATTATATACTCAATGGATTTCGAGTTGTAAGAAGGCAGCAGGGCTGTGGCCCCTGGCGCGCACAATGTGCCACGTCAGGGTAAGCAGGCGCAGCCGGCGCATCTGCAACTTGAAAGGCGACGAGTATAGCCGTAGCCACCACTGTTGTCTTTAAGATTCAGGAGCATAGTGCATGGAGTTCAGTGTAAAAAGCGGTAGCCCGGAGAAGCAGCGGAGCGCCTGTATCGTGGTCGGCGTCTTTGAACCACGTCGCCTCTCCCCCATCGCCGAACAACTCGATAAAATCAGCGACGGCTACATCAGCGCCCTGCTGCGTCGCGGCGAGCTGGAAGGCAAACCTGGCCAGACGTTATTGCTGCACCATGTGCCAAACATTCTGTCTGAGCGCATTCTGCTGATTGGCTGCGGCAAAGAGCGCGAGCTGGATGAGCGTCAGTATAAGCAGGTCATCCAGAAAACCATCAATACCCTGAATGATACCGGCTCAATGGAAGCCGTCTGCTTCCTGACCGAGCTGCACGTCAAAGGCCGTAACAACTACTGGAAAGTTCGCCAGGCGGTTGAAACCGCTAAAGAGACGCTGTACAGCTTCGACCAGCTGAAGACCAACAAAAGCGAGCCGCGTCGCCCGCTGCGTAAAATGGTCTTTAACGTGCCGACCCGTCGCGAGCTGACCAGTGGCGAACGCGCCATTCAGCATGGCCTGGCGATTGCCGCCGGCATCAAAGCGGCGAAAGATCTTGGCAATATGCCGCCGAACATCTGTAACGCCGCCTATCTGGCCTCTCAGGCGCGTCAGCTGGCCGATACCTACAGCAAAAACGTCATCACCCGGGTGATCGGCGAACAGCAGATGCGCGAGCTGGGGATGAACGCCTACCTCGCCGTCGGCAATGGGTCGCAGAACGAGTCGCTGATGTCGGTCATCGAATATAAAGGTAACCCGGCTGAGGACGCGCGCCCTATCGTGCTGGTCGGTAAAGGCCTGACCTTCGACTCTGGCGGTATCTCCATCAAGCCTGCCGAAGGCATGGACGAGATGAAGTACGACATGTGCGGCGCGGCGGCGGTGTACGGCGTGATGCGGATGGTTGCCGAACTGCAGCTGCCGCTGAACGTCATCGGCGTGCTGGCGGGCTGTGAAAACATGCCTGGCGGCCGCGCCTATCGTCCGGGTGACGTCCTGACCACTATGTCCGGCCAGACGGTGGAAGTGCTGAACACCGACGCCGAAGGCCGCCTGGTGCTGTGCGACGTCCTGACCTACGTTGAGCGCTTCGAGCCGGAAGCGGTTATCGACGTGGCGACGCTGACCGGGGCCTGCGTGATTGCCCTCGGCCATCACATCACCGGCCTGATGTCGAACCATAACCCGCTGGCCCATGAGCTGATCGGCGCCTCCGAACTGGCGGGCGACCGCGCATGGCGTTTGCCGCTGGCCGACGAGTTCCAGGATCAGCTGGAGTCCAATTTTGCCGATATGGCGAACATTGGCGGCCGTCCTGGCGGCGCGATCACCGCCGGCTGTTTCCTGTCGCGCTTCACCCGCAAGTACAACTGGGCGCACCTCGACATCGCCGGTACTGCCTGGCGTTCCGGTAAGGCCAAAGGCGCGACCGGTCGTCCGGTGGCACTGCTGTCGCAGTTCCTGCTCAATCGTGCGGGTTTTAACGGCGAAGAGTGATGTGACATGCCGGGTGGCGGCGATGCCTTACCCGGCCTACAAACGGCAGCACACTGTAGGCCGGGTAAGCGTAGCGCCGCCCGGCTTTGCATTTAAATCCACAACAAGAAGCCCCATATATGAAAAACGCAACGTTCTATCTTCTGGACAATGACGCCACCGTCGACGGCCTGAGCGCCGTCGAGCAGCTGGTGTGTGACATTGCCGCAGAACGTTGGCGCAACGGCAAGCGCGTCCTGATCGCCTGCGAAGATGAACAGCAGGCGATTCGCCTCGACGAGGCGCTGTGGTCGCGGCCGCCGGAAAGCTTTGTGCCGCATAACCTGGCGGGCGAAGGCCCGAGAGGCGGCGCGCCGGTAGAGATTGCCTGGCCGCAAAAGCGCAACAGCAGCCCGCGGGATATTCTTATCAGCCTGCGGCTAAACTTTGCAGATTTTGCCACCGCTTTCACAGAAGTGATAGACTTTGTCCCTTACGAAGACAATCTGAAACAACTGGCGCGCGAACGCTATAAGGCGTACCGCATGGCTGGTTTCAACCTGAACACGGCAACCTGGAAATAATGGAAAAGACATACAACCCACAAGATATCGAACAGCCGCTTTACGAGCACTGGGAAAAGCAGGGCTATTTCAAACCGAATGGTGATGAAAGCCAGGAGAGCTTCTGCATCATGATCCCGCCGCCGAACGTCACCGGCAGTTTGCATATGGGTCATGCCTTCCAGCAAACCATCATGGATACCATGATTCGCTACCAGCGCATGCAGGGCAAAAACACCCTGTGGCAGGCCGGTACCGACCACGCAGGTATCGCTACCCAGATGGTGGTTGAGCGTAAGATTGCCGCTGAAGAAGGGAAAACCCGCCACGACTACGGCCGCGACGCCTTTATCGACAAAATCTGGCAGTGGAAAGCGGAATCCGGCGGCACCATTACCCGTCAGATGCGCCGTCTCGGCAACTCCGTGGACTGGGAGCGCGAGCGCTTCACCATGGACGAGGGGCTTTCCAATGCCGTGAAAGAAGTCTTTGTTCGCCTGTACAAAGAAGACCTGATCTACCGCGGCAAACGCCTGGTTAACTGGGATCCGAAACTGCGCACCGCCATTTCCGACCTCGAAGTGGAAAACCGCGAATCGAAAGGTTCCATGTGGCACATCCGCTACCCGCTGGCCGATGGCGCGAAAACCGCTGACGGTAAAGATTACCTGGTGGTCGCCACCACCCGTCCGGAAACCCTGCTGGGCGATACCGGCGTGGCCGTTAACCCGGAAGATCCGCGCTACAAAGATCTGATTGGCAAATTCGTGGTGCTGCCGCTGGTTAACCGCCGCATCCCGATCGTGGGCGACGAACACGCCGACATGGAAAAAGGCACCGGCTGCGTGAAGATCACCCCGGCGCACGACTTTAACGACTACGAAGTGGGTCGTCGTCACCAACTGCCGATGATCAACATCCTCACCTTTGACGGCGACATCCGCGAAAGCGCGGAAGTCTACGACACCAAAGGCAATGAATCCGACGTCTACTCCAGCGAGATCCCGGCGGAGTTCCAGAAACTGGAACGCTTCGCGGCGCGTAAAGCCGTTGTTGCGGCGGTTGACGCCCTCGGCCTGCTGGAAGAGATCAAACCGCACGACCTGACCGTCCCTTACGGCGATCGCGGCGGCGTGGTGATCGAGCCGATGCTGACCGACCAGTGGTACGTGCGCGCGGACGTGCTGGCCAAGCCAGCAGTCGAAGCCGTTGAAAACGGCGACATCCAGTTCGTACCGAAGCAGTACGAAAACATGTACTTCTCCTGGATGCGCGATATTCAGGACTGGTGTATCTCCCGTCAGCTGTGGTGGGGTCACCGCATCCCGGCATGGTATGACAACGACGGCAACGTCTACGTAGGCCGTAGCGAAGACGAAGTGCGTCAGGAAAACAACCTGAGCGCCGACGTTGCCCTGCGTCAGGATGAAGACGTTCTCGATACCTGGTTCTCCTCCGCGCTGTGGACCTTCTCCACCCTCGGCTGGCCGGAAAACACCGACGCCCTGCGTCAGTTCCACCCGACCAGCGTGATGGTGTCCGGCTTCGACATTATCTTCTTCTGGATCGCCCGCATGATCATGATGACCATGCACTTCATCAAAGATGAAAACGGTAAACCGCAGGTTCCGTTTAAGACCGTCTACATGACCGGTCTGATCCGCGATGACGAAGGCCAGAAGATGTCCAAGTCCAAGGGTAACGTCATTGACCCGCTGGATATGGTTGACGGCATCACCCTGCCGGAGCTGCTGGAAAAACGTACCGGCAACATGATGCAGCCGCAGCTGGCGGATAAAATCCGCAAGCGTACCGAGAAACAGTTCCCGAACGGCATCGAGCCGCACGGCACCGACGCCCTGCGCTTCACCCTGGCGGCGCTGGCCTCTACCGGCCGCGACATCAACTGGGATATGAAGCGTCTGGAAGGTTACCGTAACTTCTGTAATAAGCTGTGGAACGCCAGCCGCTTCGTGCTGATGAACACCGAAGATCAGGATTGTGGCTTCAACGGCGGCGAAATGGTGCTCTCCCTGGCCGACCGCTGGATCATCGCGGAATTCAACCACACCGTGAAAGCATATCGCGAAGCGCTGGATAACTTCCGCTTCGATATCGCCGCCGGCATCCTGTACGAGTTCACCTGGAACCAGTTCTGCGACTGGTACCTGGAGCTGACCAAGCCGGTTATGAACGGTGGCAACGAAGCGGAGCTGCGCGGGACTCGCCATACTCTGGTCACCGTGCTGGAAGGTCTGCTGCGCCTGGCGCATCCGATCATTCCATTCATTACCGAGACCATCTGGCAGCGCGTGAAAGCGATCTGCGGTATCACCGCCGACACCATCATGCTGCAGCCGTTCCCGCAGTACGATGCTTCTCAGGTGGATGACGCGGCGCTGGCCGACACCGAATGGCTGAAGCAGGCGATCGTCGCCGTGCGTAACATCCGTGCGGAAATGAACATCGCTCCGGGCAAACCGCTGGAACTGCTGCTGCGCGGCTGCAGCAAAGATGCCGAGCGTCGTGTGAACGACAACCGCAGCTTCCTGCTGAACCTGGCGCGTCTGGAAAGCATTACCGTGCTGCCTGCCGATGATAAAGGTCCGGTCTCGGTGACCAAGATTGTCGACGGCGCCGAGCTGCTGATCCCGATGGCGGGCCTCATCAATAAAGAAGATGAGCTGGCGCGTCTGGCGAAAGAAGTGGCCAAAATCGAAGGTGAAATTGGCCGCATCGAGAGCAAGCTGGCCAACGAAGGCTTTGTCGCCCGCGCGCCGGAAGCAGTTATCGCTAAAGAGCGCGAGAAGCTGGAAGGCTACGCGGAAGCGAAAGCGAAGCTGATTGAGCAGCAGGCGGTGATCGCCGCGCTGTGATCCTCCCGCCCCTTGCCACCCGGCAAGGGGCGTTTTTTATGAAACATCCTCGCTTGCGCTTTCCCCTGTCGCGATGTTATTAACATCATCATTCGTCTTTTTTGGGTAATGAGTCATTGTATGAATACGAGCGTCCCCGCGGCGACGTTGCTGCGTCGCATTACGGCGGCAGACAATGCCGCCATCGCCAGGGTCATCCGCCAGGTCTCGGCTGAATATGGCCTGACCGCCGATAAAGGCTATACGGTCGCCGACCCGAATCTCGATGAACTGTATGAGCTGTACAGCCAGCCGGGCTCCGCCTACTGGGTGGTGGAGCAAGAAGGGGAAGTGGTTGGCGGCGGCGGCGTCGCGCCGCTCGCCTGCAGCGAGCCGGATATCTGCGAGCTGCAGAAAATGTATTTTATGACCAGCGCCCGCGGCCAGGGGCTGGCGAAGAAGCTGGCGCTGCTGGCGCTGGACTACGCCCGCGAACAAGGGTTTAAGCGCTGCTATCTGGAAACCACCGCCTTCCTGAGGGAGGCGATCGGCTTATATGAACATCTCGGCTTCGAGCACATTGACGGACCGCTGGGCTGCACCGGCCACGTGGACTGCGAAGTACGGATGCTGAAAACGCTGTAGCGCCTCGATATCGCAGGCGTCCCCGGTAGCGCTGCGCTTACCGGGGCTACACGGCTAAGCGTAGCGCGAGCCGGGGTATGTCCCGGATGGCACCGCTGGCACCTTACCCGTGCTCGCGGTGCCGTTTTTTTGTCGGGTGGCGGCTAACGCCTTACCCGACCTACGGCCCGTACCATTGCGAGCTGAAGCTCTCAACGCTATCTCTCTCCCCATGGCTACTGAAACTACCGGTGTTAGTGACTACCGGGCCCGAATATCGTGGGTTACGCCGCGGCTGGCACACCGCTGTGAAAGCGGAACTCGGCCTCCGGACGGAGGATCAGCGCCGCTTCCGCCTCGCCGAGCTGGCGCACCCGCTCGCTGATATCTTCTCCGGCAATCTTCTGCGCCAGATCCAGATAGTCCTGATAGTGACGCGCCTCGGAGCGCAGCAGCGACAGGTAGAACTTTTGCAGATCGTCGTCCAGCCACGGCGCCAGGGCGGCAAAGCGTTCGCAGGAGCGGGCCTCGATATAGGCGCCGCAGATCAGCTTATCGATCAGCATCACCGGCTCATGCGAGCGCACTTCGCGCCGCAGGCCGCGGGCATAGTTGCTGGCGGTGATTTTGACATAGGGGATATCGCGCGCCAGCATCATCTCCCGCACCTGCCAGAAGTGATGCAGTTCCTCTTTAATCAATAAAATCATGCTGTCCAGCAGCTGGCGGCCCCACGGGTCGTCGGTCTGCGGCATGGCGCTTTTGTTGATCCGTTTATGCAGAGCGACAAAATCCGGCTCCGGCCCCCGGCGGTAGGTGAAGTCTTCGTACGGCTTCAGGCAGGCCAACAGTTCGTCGGCGTCAGCTTTATCCGCGACGTAGCGACGCACCAGCAGCATGGCGTTCTGCGCCGCTTTCAGCTCGCACACCATATGGTCGGTCAGCAGCAGCGGCAGGTTTTCCGGCTTGCGGGCTTCGTCAATCCACGCCTGCGGCGTCGGGCAGTGCAGGAAGTTGATAATCGGGGAAAGAATCTGCGGGTAATCCATGAAAGTTCCTTGCTATACGGCGGCAGGCGCCGCCGTATCCATCTACAACATCTGCGACTTAGTGGCGAACACCATCGTCGTCTTCATCGACATACTCTTCGTCATCGTCGTCGCCGTCTTCACCGTTCGGGTCCTCATAATAGGTGCCCCAACCGTCATACTCGACGTCATATTTTTCTGCCAGCGTCATCAGCTGTTCCACCTGGGCATCGATCAGGTCTGCGTTCAGCGCGCATTCGCTCAGAATATCGCAGCAGATGACCATGTCACCCTCTTCCACTTCCAGCTCTTCGGGCTCGGTCACTTCGTAGCCCAGCTTGAACGCTTCAACCGCCACTTTCTCCAGGGTTTCGAAATCGTCTGCAGAGAGGTGATGCTCAATCGTGTACAGTGCGTCCGGATCGCTGCCATCTTCCAGCAGCTCTTCGATAATCAGACGCGTCTCTTCACGCTGTTCTTCCAGGTGTTCCGGGTTTGCCATGGCTCGTTCCTCATAATGTGCGGCAGTTATCCCTATTGTCACATACCGCCGTCATTGCCTCCACTTCTCAGTGAAAGATTTCGATCACAGACTTGCAAATGAATATTCATACATATAAATTGAATTTTAATTCAATTAGTGGCCTATGCCAGGTGAGGGAACCATGTCTGCGTTTTACCAGAAGCATTTTTTAAAGTTACTCGATTTTACGCCTGCAGAAATCACCGCCCTGCTCGAGCTGGCGGCAAAGCTGAAAGCCGATAAGAAAAACGGTATCGAAGTCCAGAAACTGGCAGGAAAAAACATCGCGCTCATCTTCGAAAAAGACTCAACCCGTACACGATGCTCTTTCGAAGTTGCCGCATACGATCAGGGTGCCCGCGTGACCTATCTGGGGCCCAGCGGCAGCCAGATTGGCCATAAAGAGTCGATCAAGGACACCGCCCGCGTGCTCGGACGGATGTACGACGGCATTCAGTACCGCGGCCACGGCCAGGAAGTGATAGAGACCCTGGCGCAATACGCCGGCGTGCCGGTGTGGAACGGCCTCACCAACGAGTTCCACCCCACCCAGCTGCTGGCGGACCTGCTGACCATGAAAGAGCATCTGCCGGGCAAAGCCTTTAACCAGATGACGCTGGTCTACGCCGGCGACGCGCGCAACAACATGGGCAATTCGATGCTGGAAGCCGCCGCCTTGACCGGTCTGGATCTGCGCCTGGTGGCGCCATCGGCCTGCTGGCCGGAGGCCGCGCTGGTGGAGACCTGCACCGCGCTGGCCAAACAGCAGGGCGGCAACATCACCCTGACGGAAGATATCGCTGCGGGGGTGAAAGGCGCCGATTTTATCTATACCGACGTCTGGGTCTCAATGGGCGAGGCGAAGGAAAAATGGGCCGAACGTATCGCCCTGCTGCGCGACTATCAGGTTAACAGCGCGATGCTGGCGCTCACCGGCAACCCGCAGGTCAAGTTCCTCCACTGCCTGCCGGCGTTCCACGACGACCAGACCACGCTGGGCAAACAGATGGCTGCCGATTACGGCCTGCACGGCGGCATGGAGGTGACTGACGAGGTGTTTGAGTCGGCGGCGAGCGTGGTCTTCGACCAGGCGGAAAACCGGATGCACACCATCAAAGCGGTGATGGTGGCGACGCTGAGCAAATAGCCCCTCGCTCGCGGCTGTGTCCCGGATGGCACGGCGTTCATCCGGGATTCGGTTCGCCATTTTACACCATCAGCATCTTCACCACCGCTTTGCGCACCTTCGCCGGGGCGCCAACGGCGCACAGCGGTTTATGCACTTCGCCGGGATAAAACACCACAAAGTCCCCTTCGTTAAGGATCACCGTTTTCTCCTGCTGGCCTTCGGCAAGAAAAGCGATGTCTTTCTCCGCCAGCCAGTCGGTCTGCGGCTCTCCTGGCGGCAAGGTGCTGAAGGTCATCCCCTCGCTGCCGCGGAGCACAATCTGGATATCGAGATAGCGAGCATGGTATTCCGCGCGGCGCGCGGCCTGCGGCTCGGTGGTGTCTTCAGAAATCAGATAAAACAGGTTGTCGCCGTCGATATCGTGTTTACCCAGCGGCGTCGCCTCGCTGACCTGAGCGATAACGTGTTCGATAGCCTCGCGCAGCGCGGCAGGCAGCCATGGCTGCAGATGGTGGATATTGCCAATAATCATTGCTTACCTCAAATATAAAACAGCATTTCATTTTATCGTGTTATACCCCCATCGCGGCTGCCATACCAGTAGAGTTTCACGCTTCTTTGCGCTGGCGCACTTTTCGACAGGCAAACGATTACCTGTTTGTGAATGAATCGCTTGATCGTCATAACGGTCTGCGTATAATGCCAGTCGTTTTGCCGGGAGGAAGCATGGCCAATTGCGTACGACATTCTGTCTTAGCGCGTCTCAATGCAGACGCTGGCCTGCCGTTTTTCTTTCCGTTGCTCATTGGATTCCCGAAGCCCCTTATTTAAGGGGCTTTTTTTTTGCCCAGGCGTCAGGAGATAAGCATGGCTAACCCGCTATATCAAAAACATATCATTTCCATAAACGATCTCAGCCGCGAAGACCTCGAACTGGTGCTGGCGACGGCGGCAAAGCTGAAAGCCAATCCACAACCCGAGCTGCTGAAGCATAAGGTTATCGCCAGCTGTTTCTTTGAAGCCTCGACCCGCACCCGCCTCTCTTTTGAAACCTCGATGCACCGCCTGGGCGCCAGCGTGGTCGGCTTTTCCGACAGCGCCAACACCTCACTGGGCAAAAAAGGGGAAACGCTGGCGGATACCATCTCCGTCATCAGCACCTACGTCGACGCCATCGTGATGCGTCATCCGCAGGAGGGCGCCGCGCGCCTGGCGACCGAATTCTCCGGCGGCGTGCCGGTACTGAACGCCGGCGACGGCGCTAACCAGCACCCGACCCAAACCCTGCTCGACCTGTTCACCATTCAGGAGACCCAGGGCCGCCTCGAAAACCTCAACGTGGCGATGGTCGGCGATCTGAAGTATGGCCGTACCGTCCACTCCCTGACCCAGGCGCTGGCCAAATTCAACGGCAACCGCTTCTACTTCATCGCCCCGGACGCGCTGGCCATGCCGCAGTACATCCTCGATATGCTCGATGAAAAAGGCATCGCCTGGAGCCTGCATAGCGCCATCGACGACGTGATGGCGGAAGTGGATATTCTGTACATGACCCGCGTGCAGAAAGAGCGTCTGGATCCGTCGGAATACGCCAACGTCAAAGCGCAATTCGTCCTGCGCGCCGCCGACCTCGAAGGGGCGCGCGCCAACATGAAGGTGCTGCATCCGCTGCCGCGCATTGACGAAATCACCACCGATGTCGATAAAACACCGCACGCCTGGTACTTCCAGCAGGCCGGTAACGGCATCTTCGCCCGCCAGGCGTTACTGGCACTGGTACTGAATAGCGAGCTGGCACTGTAAGGGGGAATGAGAGATGACACACGACAATAAACTGCAGGTAGAAGCGATCAAACGCGGCACCGTGATTGACCATATCCCGGCGCAGGTCGGCTTTAAGCTGCTCACCCTGTTCAAACTGACCGAAACCGACCAGCGCATCACCATCGGCCTGAACCTGCCCTCCGGCGAGATGGGCCGCAAGGATTTGATTAAAATCGAGAACACCTTCCTGACCGACGAGCAGGTTAACCAGCTGTCGCTGTACGCCCCGCAGGCGACGGTAAACCGCATTGATGATTACGAAGTTGTGGGCAAATCCCGCCCGAGCCTGCCGGATCGTATCGACAGCGTGCTGGTCTGTCCGAACAGCAACTGTATCAGCCACGCCGAACCGGTTTCTTCCAGTTTTGCAGTGAAAAAACGCGCTGATGACATCGCACTCAAATGTAAATACTGCGAAAAAGAGTTTTCTCATTATGTGGTGCTGGCCAACTAAATGCGGTTGGTATTGGTGGTAGGCCTCCCTATAATGGCTACCACCCTACGCTTCGTCCTTCAGGCGGCGTCTGCGCCGGCGATACAGCGCTTATCGCCTGGCGGCAACCTGAATGATTTTGCGTAACATTACTCAGTTCATCTGGAGATAACATGAGCAAAACTATTGCGACGGAAAATGCACCAGCGGCGATTGGCCCCTACGTTCAGGGCGTTGACCTCGGCAGCATGATCATCACCTCTGGCCAGATCCCGGTCGACCCGAAAACCGGCAGCGTCCCGGAAGACGTGTCCGCGCAGGCGCGCCAGTCGCTGAACAACGTGAAAGCGATCGTTGAAGCCGCAGGCCTCACCGTCGGCGATATCGTCAAGACCACCGTATTCGTCAAAGACCTCAACGATTTCGCTACCGTTAACGCCACCTACGAAGCGTTCTTCACCGAGCATAACGCCACCTTCCCGGCGCGCTCCTGCGTTGAAGTCGCACGTCTGCCGAAAGACGTGAAGATCGAGATCGAAGCCATCGCCGTGCGTCGCTGATCGCTCTCGTCGGCATGAAAAAAGGCAGCCCGCAGGCTGCCTTTTTTACGTGGTTCATCCGAAAACGCGTCCCTCACTGCCAGCCGTAGCGGCGGCTGTAGAAGCCCTTCACGGCCTGGGTCAGCACCATATAGCCCGCCAGGATCGCCACCAGCCACGGGAAGTAGCTCAGCGGCAGGGCCTGCAGCTGCAGGTAGCTCGCCAGCGGCGAGAACGGCAGCGCGATACCCACCGCCATCACCACCAGAGTCATGGCGAACAGCGGCCAGGCGGCCCGGCTCTGAACGAACGGAATGCGCCGGGTGCGGATCATGTGCACAATCAGCGTTTGCGACAGCAGCCCTTCGATAAACCAGCCGGACTGGAACAGGGTCTGCATCTCCACGGTATTGGCGTGGAACACCCACCACATCAGGCCGAAGGTGAGGATATCGAAAATCGAGCTGATCGGCCCGAAGAAGACCATAAAGCGCCCGAGATCGGCCGGGTTCCAGCGCTGCGGCTTGCGGATCTGCTCATCATCGACGTTATCAAACGGGATCGCCACCTGGGAGACATCGTACAGCAGGTTCTGAATCAACAGGTGCAGCGGCAGCATCGGCAGAAACGGCAGGAAGGCGCTGGCCACCAGCACGCTGAAAACGTTGCCGAAGTTGGAGCTGGCGGTCATTTTGATGTACTTGAGCATGTTGGCGAAGGTGCGGCGGCCTTCGATTACCCCCTCCTCCAGCACCATCAGGCTCTTCTCCAGCAGAATGATATCCGCCGCCTCGCGGGCGATATCCACCGCGCCGTCGACCGAGATGCCGATATCCGCCGCGCGCAGCGCCGGGGCGTCGTTGATGCCGTCGCCCATAAAGCCCACCACGTGACCTTCACGCTTGAGCAGCGTCACGATACGCTCTTTATGCAGCGGCGCCAGGCGGGCGAACAGCGTGGTGCGTTTGGCCAGCGCCGCCAGTTCGTCGTCGCTCATGGCTTCGATCTGGCTGCCAATCACCACTTCGCCAGCATCCAGTCCCACTTCATGGCACACCTTAGCCGCCACCAGCTCGCTGTCGCCGGTGAGGATCTTCACCGTGATGCCGCTGGCCTTCAGCGCCTTCAGCGCCGGGGCGGTGGTCTCTTTCGGCGGATCGAGGAAGGCGATGTAACCTTCAAGGATCAGGTCCGACTCATCGGCGCGCTGGTAGTCGCCTTCGCGGGCCGGCAGGTATTTGGTCGCCACCGCCACCACCCGCAGTCCCTGCCGGTTGAGGGTATCGGTCACCCGACGGATGCGGCGCAGCATGGTGTCGTCCAGCGGTACGATATCGCCGTTGTAGCGCACCTGGGTCGAGACGTTGAGGATCTCCTGCAGCGCCCCTTTGCAGATCAGCTGATGCGCGGCGTCATCCTCCTTCACCACCACCGACATGCGGCGGCGTTCGAAGTCGAAGGGGATCTCATCCACCTTCTGCCAGCGTTCCGCCAGCCCGCGGGCGGCATCCAGCTCAACCCCGTCCAGCACCGCGGTGTCGAGCAGGTTTTTCAGGCCGGTCTGGTAGTGGCTGTTGAGCCAGGCGGCATGCAGTACCCGCTCGCAGACCTTGCCGGAGACGTCGGTATGGTTCTCCAGCACAATCTTATCCTGGGTCAGGGTGCCGGTTTTATCAGTGCAGAGGATATCCATCGCGCCGAAATTCTGAATGGCGTCGAGGTGCTTCACGATGACCTTTTGCTTCGACAGCTTCACCGCCCCGCGCGCCAGCGTCGAAGTGACGATCATCGGCAGCATCTCCGGCGTCAAACCGACCGCCACCGACAGCGCGAATAGCGCCGCCTCCCACCAGTCGCCTTTGGTGTAGCCATTGATCAGCAGCACCACCGGGGCCATCACCAGCATAAAGCGGATCAGCAGCATGCTGACCCGGCTGATGCCCTTCTGAAAGGCGTTCGGCTCGCTCTCCTGTTCACTGACGCGGCCGGCCAGCTGCCCAAACCAGGTGCGGCCGCCGGTGGCGAAGACGATGGCCTGCGCCGAGCCGCTCACCACGTTGGTGCCCATAAAGCACAGGGTGTCGCACTCCAGCGGGTTTTGCTGCAGCGGATCGCGGCTGCGGGCCACTTTCTCCACCGGCAGCGATTCGCCGGTCAGCGAGGCCTGGGCGACGAACAGATCCCGCGCCTGCAGGATACGCAGGTCCGCCGGGATCATATCCCCCGCCGACAACCGGATAATGTCGCCCGGCACCAGCTGGTCGATAGGCAGCTCCAGCCAGCGGCTCTCCCCCTGCTCGTTCACCACCCGCAGCACGGTGGCGGTGTTGCTCACCATCGCCTTCAGCGCATCCGCCGCTTTGGTCGAGCGCGCCTCCTGGATGAAATTGAGCAATGTCGAGATCCCCACCATCAGGGCGATAACCCCGGCGGCGAACAGATCCTCGGTGGAATAGGAGACGATGCCGAGCACGGTCAGCAGCAGGTTGAACGGGTTGCGATAGCAGGTCCACAGATGCACCCACCACGGGGAGGGCTTCTGCGCCGGGATCTGGTTGTCACCATGTTTGAGGATTTTCGCCGCCACTTCGCCTTCATTGAGCCCTTCAGGGTGGCTGTCAAAGGCGCGCCAGATCTCCTGGTCGTCCATCGCCGCCACGTTCAGGCAATGCTGACCAAGCGATTCAGGAATGGGGCCACTCGCCAGATGGCGGGCGTCCGGCAGCGGATCGCGCTGGACTAAACGACGTGGCAGATGGCGGCTAAGCTGCGCGAACAGCTGCCGGGTATAATTTTTCAGCATAAACAGTCCCTCCGCGCTCGCCAAAGCGAACGCAGCGTTGCCGACGGGCGTAGCAAAACCTACCTGTCAGGCATGTTATTTTTATGGCAGGGACATCAAGGACGTCACTGCTTTACGCTTTCCGGTAAAGCAGTGTTAAACAGGCTTACCGGAAAGAAAGGTTGCTCCATCGAGGATGAGGAGTGGGATCGGGGTCCATAACTATCTCCGGTAAGTGAATATAAACGGCGCGAATTATAGCGCCCTCGCTGAGGATTGTGTGGCAATAATGGCGATGATAAACCCGCGCAACTAAACCGAACGTAAACCAGACTTTGCTCATTGCGGTTTGGTTGAGTAGCATTAGGCTCACTTCTACCATCCCTGACGAGAATTCCGCATGCAGAACCGGCTGACCATCAAAGATATCGCGCGCTTAAGCGGCGTAGGGAAATCGACGGTATCCCGCGTCCTTAACAACGAGAGCGGGGTCAGCGAACGGACCCGCGAGCGCGTCGAAGCGGTGATGCAGCAGCACGGTTTCTCGCCCTCCCGTTCCGCCCGCGCCATGCGCGGCCAGAGCGATAAAGTGGTGGCGATTATCGTCACCCGTCTCGATTCGCTGTCGGAAAACCTTGCCGTGCAGACCATGCTGCCCGCCTTTTATGAGCAGGGTTACGATCCGATTATGATGGAGAGCCAGTTCTCCCCGGCGTTGGTGGAGGAGCATCTCGGCATGCTCGCCCGGCGCAATATTGACGGCGTGGTGCTGTTCGGTTTTACCGGCATCGACGAAGCGATGCTCGCCCCCTGGCGCGACACCCTGGTGCTGATGGCCCGCGACGCTCCCGGCTTCGCCTCGGTGTGCTATGACGACGAGGGGGCCATCACGCTGCTGATGCAGCGGCTCTACGATCGCGGACACCGCCACATCAGTTTTCTTGGCGTACCGCACAGCGACGTCACCACCGGCGAACGCCGCCATCTGGCCTACCTCGCCTTCTGTAAAAAGCATCGTCTGACGCCCACCGCCGCCCTGCCGGGGCTGGGCATGAAGCAGGGATATGACACCGTCGCCAGCGTGCTGACGGCTGAAACCAGCGCCCTGGTCTGCGCGACGGATACCCTCGCCCTCGGCGCCAGCAAGTACCTCCAGCAGCAGGGTCGCGATGCGCTGCAGCTCGCCAGCGTCGGCAGCACGCCGCTGATGAAGTTTCTCCACCCGGAAATCTTGACCGTCGATCCGGGCTATGCCGAGTCCGGACGCCGGGCCGCCCGGCAGTTGATCGAGCAGATCGCCGGCAGCGCCGATCCCCGCCAGATCGTGATTCCCGCCGCCCTCAATTAATCTCGCTCTGGCGATTTATGTGATCGTCGCCGGGTTTCGGGAACGTTCCCATTTTGCAAATTAAGCGGAACGGTTAGGATGCCCTCAAGGTAAAAACGGCATCTCTCCCCCTCTGTTTTTGAGGCTTCATCATGAGCAAAGTAAACCAGCAGGACATCGATAAACTGATCGAACTGGTGGGCGGGCGCGGTAACATCGCCACCGTCAGCCACTGTATTACCCGTTTGCGCTTTGTGCTGAACGACCCGGCCATCGCCAGACCAAAAGAAATTGAGCAGCTGCGCATGGTGAAGGGATGCTTCACTAACGCCGGCCAGTTCCAGGTGGTCATCGGCACCGAGGTGGGCGATTACTACAAGGCCCTGCTGGCGACCACCGGCCAGACCTCCGCCGACAAAGAGCAGGTCAAGCAGGCCGCGCGGCAAAATATGAAGTGGCATGAACAGTTAATCTCGCACTTCGCCGAGATCTTCTTTCCCCTGCTGCCGGCCCTGATCAGCGGCGGTCTGATCCTCGGTTTCCGCAACGTTATCGGCGACCTGCCCATGAGCAATGGCCAGACGCTGGCCCAGATGCACCCGTCGCTGAAAACCATCTATGACTTCCTGTGGCTGATTGGCGAGGCGATCTTCTTCTATCTGCCGGTGGGGATCTGCTGGTCAGCGGTGAAGAAGATGGGCGGCACGCCGATCCTCGGGATCGTCCTTGGCGTCACCCTCGTCTCCCCGCAGCTGATGAACGCCTATCTCCTCGGCCAGCAGGTGCCGGAGGTGTGGAACTTCGGCCTGTTTACCATTGCCAAAGTCGGCTACCAGGCGCAGGTGATCCCGGCCCTGCTGGCTGGCCTGGCCTTAGGCTTTATCGAGACGCGCCTCAAGCGCATCGTGCCTGACTACCTCTACCTGGTGATTGTCCCGGTCTGCTCGCTGATCCTCGCGGTGTTCCTTGCCCATGCGGTTATCGGTCCGTTCGGCCGCCTGATCGGCGACGGCGTGGCCTTCGCGGTACGCCATCTGTTAACCGGCAGCTTCGCGCCGATCGGCGCCGCGCTGTTCGGCTTCCTCTACGCGCCGCTGGTGATTACCGGTGTCCACCAGACCACCCTCGCTATCGATATGCAGATGATCCAGAGCATGGGCGGTACCCCGGTGTGGCCGCTGATTGCGCTGTCGAATATTGCCCAGGCGTCGGCGGTGGTCGGCATCATCATCGCCAGCCGCAAGCAGAATGAACGTGAAATCTCGGTACCGGCGGCGATCTCCGCCTATCTCGGGGTCACCGAGCCAGCGATGTACGGTATCAACCTGAAATACCGCTTCCCGATGCTGTGCGCAATGATTGGCTCTGGCCTCGCCGGCCTGCTGTGCGGCCTGAACGGCGTGCTGGCGAACGGCATCGGCGTCGGCGGCCTGCCGGGGATCCTCTCCATCCAGCCTACCTACTGGCAGGTGTACGCCATGGCGATGGCTATCGCGGTGGTGGTGCCGATTATCCTCACCAGCGTGGTGTATCAGCGCAAGTACCGTCAGGGCACCTTGCAGATTGTCTAACTTCTTCTTTCGGGGCGCCTTTGGCGCCCCTCGTTGCAGCAGGAAAGTACTATGAATCATCTCCCCCACTGGTGGCAAAACGGCGTTATTTATCAAATCTATCCGAAGAGTTTTCAGGATACCACCGGCAGCGGTACCGGCGACCTGCGCGGCGTCACCTCCCGCCTCGACTATCTGCAAAAGCTTGGGGTCGACGCCATCTGGCTGACGCCGTTCTACGTCTCACCGCAGGTAGATAACGGCTACGACGTGGCGAACTACACCGCCATCGACCCCTCCTACGGCACGATGGCCGACTTTGACGCCCTGGTGACGGAGGCAAAGGCCCGCGGCATCCGCATCGTGCTGGATATGGTGCTGAACCACACGTCGACCGAACATGAATGGTTCCGTCAGTCGCTGAATAAGGAGAGTCCCTACCGCCAGTTCTATATCTGGCGCGATGGCGAACCGGACGCCCTGCCGAACAACTGGCGCTCCAAATTTGGCGGTAACGCCTGGCAGTGGCACGCCGACAGCGGGCAGTATTATCTGCACCTGTTCGCCATTGAGCAGGCCGATCTCAACTGGGAGAATCCGGCGGTGCGCGCCGAGCTGAAAAAGGTCTGCGAATTCTGGGCTGACCGCGGCGTCGACGGTCTGCGCCTCGACGTGGTCAACCTGATCTCAAAAGACCAGACCTTTCCCTGCGATCTGGACGGGGATGGCCGCCGCTTCTATACCGACGGCCCGCGGGTGCATGAGTTCCTGCAGGAGATGAGCCGCGATGTCTTCACCCCGCGTAACCTGATGACCGTCGGCGAGATGTCCTCCACCTCGCTGGAGCACTGCCAGCAGTACGCCGCGCTGGACGGCCGCGAGCTGTCGATGACCTTTAACTTCCACCATTTAAAGGTCGATTATCCCGGCGGAGAGAAATGGACCCTCGCCCGCCCGGACTATGTGGCGCTGAAGGCGCTGTTCCGCCACTGGCAGCAGGGAATGCACAATCGGGCGTGGAACGCGCTGTTCTGGTGTAACCACGATCAGCCGCGCATCGTGTCGCGCTTTGGCGACGAAGGCGAGTACCGGGTGACGGCGGCGAAGATGCTGGCGATGGTGCTGCACGGCATGCAGGGCACGCCCTATATCTACCAGGGCGAAGAGATCGGCATGACCAATCCGCACTTCAGCAGCATCAGCGATTACCGTGACGTCGAAAGCCACAATATGTTTATCGAACGTGCGGCGCAGGGGCAAAGCCCGGACGAACTGCTGGCGATCCTCGCCAGCAAGTCGCGCGACAACAGCCGCACGCCGATGCCGTGGCACGCCGGCGAGAACGGTGGCTTCAGCGACGGTGAGCCGTGGATCGGCCTTGGCGATAATTACCAGGAGATCAACGTCGAGGCGGCGCTGGCGGACCCCGATTCGGTGTTTTATACCTATCAGCAGCTGATTACGCTGCGTAAAACCCTGCCGCTACTGACCTGGGGTGATTACGAGGATCTGCTGCCGGAGCATCCGTCGCTGTGGTGCTATCGTCGTCAGTGGCAGGGGCAAACGCTGGTAGTCGCCGCTAACCTGAGCCGCGAGCTGCAGGCCTGGCAGCCCGCTGAGGCCCCGGGCGAGTGGAAGATGATCATCAGCAACTATGCCGAGACCACCCCGCGCCCGACCGGGCTGACGCTGCGGCCGTTCGAAGCGATATGGTGGCTGCAGGGATAACGCTTTTCCCCGGTGGCGCAACGCTCACCGGGGCTACGATTCGTCAGGCTGGAAGTTATGCGCGGTCGGCATCAGCAATCGCAGCGCTCGCTTGGGGTTGCGCCGAGGCGTGCTCTTCTTTGGCCTTTAGCCGATCCCAGGCGCGGAAGAACGGATAGTAGACCACCAGCGAAATCGCTAAATTCACCACCTGCAGCACCGTGCCGGAGATATGCCCTCCGGTCGCCAGATAGCCGCTGATGAAGATCGGCGTGGTGAACGGCAGCGCGATTCCGGCGGGCGGCGCCACCAGCCCGGTCGCCATCGCGGTATAGGACACGATCACCAGCAGCACCGGCGTTAAAATAAACGGCAGAAAAAAGTACGGGTTCATCACCAGCGGGATGCCAAACACCATCGGCTCGCTGATGTTAAACAATGCCCCGGGCGCGGCAATTTTCCCCAGCTGCTTCATCTGCTGGCTACGGCTACGCAGCAACATAAAAATCACCAGCCCCAGCAGCGCGCCGGTACCTCCGGGGGCAATCCACAGATCGTAAAACTGCTGAGTAATGATATGCGGGATCGGCTGACCGTTCTGGAAGGCCGTCAGGTTCTCTGACATATTCGACAGCCATACCGGCTGGATAAACACCAGTACGATCGCGTCGCCGTGCAGGCCCAGGGTCCACAAAATACCAATCAAAATGACTGAAATAATCATGCCCGGCAGCGTACCGCCGACGTGGTGCATCGGAATACCAATCAGGGTGGCGATCATGCTGTTGATGTCGCCGAACGGCGAGGCCTCGACCGCCAGGCGCAGCGCCAGCACCACCGCCAGAACACAGAAGCCGGGGATCAGGGCGAGGAAAGATTTCGCCACTGCCGGCGGCACGCCGTCCGGCATGCGGATAACGAGATTGCGGCTGGCGACCAAACGATAAATCTCCGTCGACAGCAGCGAAATGACAATGGCGACAAACAGCCCCTGGCTACCGACCATGCTCACCGGGATCACCCCTTTAATCACCTCCGCCGCGCCGTGTACCGGCGTAAACAGCGTGTTCTGCGGGATCGTCATCATGAAGGCCACCAGCGACATCGCTCCAGCGCTCAGCGGATC
The DNA here is from genome assembly GCF_051858335.1 of Klebsiella sp. K47. Classification (NCBI taxonomy): domain Bacteria; kingdom Pseudomonadati; phylum Pseudomonadota; class Gammaproteobacteria; order Enterobacterales; family Enterobacteriaceae; genus Klebsiella; species Klebsiella sp. K47. The sequence continues at coordinate 81,608 of NZ_JBPYUI010000012.1, read as the reverse complement.
GAGAGTGCGATACTTCTCCGCCAGCCGGTAGGCGATGCCGAAGCTGGAAATCAGCGCCATAATGTCGTAGGTCGCTTTCACCGGGTACAGCATTTTATCGCGCCAGACCTCGCCAAACAGGCCGCTCATCATGTCGGCATAGCCGGGGATCGGCAGGTAGGCGAAAATCAGGAAGAATGAGCCAATCAACATAAACGGCATATTGAGAATGATGCCGTCGCGCACCGACAGGACGTGCTTTTGCCCGGCGATTCTCAGCGCCGCCGGCATGACGTAACGTTCAATCCAGCTTGTATTCGACATGGTGTGCTCCCGAGGGGAAATAGCGGTCAGTTAAATTGCGTCAGCCATTGACGGTTGATGGTTAATACTTCATCCAGCAGCGCCTGGGCATCGGTGACGTTACCGACCAGCGGGTTGGTCACCAGCGCCAGCAGTGCGCTTTCGCGACAGCCGTGTACCGCGGCTTCAATCGTCAACCGCTCGAAGGCTTTCACCTGCTGGGTCAGGCCGTTCATCGCCGGCGGCAGCGGGCCGAACGCCAGCGGCCGCGCCCCTTGCGCATCAATAATGCTGTTGGTTTCCACCACCGCATCATCATCCAGGCCATGAATCGCGCCGTTGTTGCGGGTATTCACCACCATCTCCGCGCCCAGGTTGTTGTAGATCGCGTTGATAAGCTCGACGGCCACCTCCGAGTAGTAGGCGCCGCCGCGAAAGCTCAGTTGCTCCGGTTTTTCTTCCAGCTGCGGGTCGGCGTACAGCGCAAACAGCTCCTGCTCGACTTTCATCACCTGTTCGGCGCGGGTGCCCTTGGTTTTCGCCGCGGCGATCTCTTCCGCCAGCATCGCCGGCGTCAGCCAAAAATAGCGATGATAGGGGCACGGAATCGCCTTCAGCGCGCGCAGGAATTCCGCCGGCCACGGCAGCTCTTTAATGTTGTTCATCGACAGCGCCTTACCGTCGCACAGCATGTCGATCACCTTGCCGGTGACATCCTCGCGCCCCTGTAGCACCTTATGCACCCAAACCATATGGTTGAGCCCGGCAAAGCGCAGTTTTACTTCGGACTCCTGGGCGCCCAGCATCCCGACGATCATGTGCTGCATGTTGATCGGCACGTTGCACAGGCCGATGATCTTCGCCTTGCTGTAGCGGCTGACCGCCTCGGTGACGATCCCCGCCGGATTAGTAAAGTTGAGAATGAACGCTTCCGGCGCCAGCTGTTCCACTTTGCGCGCCACCTCAAGGATCACCGGGATCGTCCGCAGCGCCTTGGCAAAACAGCCGACGCCGGTGGTCTCCTGGCCCAGCAGGTGGTACTTGAGACCCAGCCGCTCATCGGCGGCGCGCGCCGCCAGCTGTCCGACACGCAGCTGGGTCAGCACAAAGCTGGCGCCGCGGATGGCCTCATCGAGCGTAAAGTGGACGCTGACCGCCACCTGCTCCAGCCCTTTATGTTTCAGCATCCGCCGGGTCAGCGCGGCGATGATCTCCACCTTTTCCCGGCCGGATTCGACATCTACCAGCGCCAGCTCTGTAACCGGAAGCTGCTCGTAACGAACGATAATCCCTTCAATAAGCTCCGGCGTGTAGCTGCTGCCGCCGCCGATAACGGCAATTTTCAGTGCTTGCATAGTGTCCTCTTTTCGGATTTTCGGCATACAGAGCGCCGCGCGCGATCGCCAGGACCGCACGTGATGATGATGAAAAACGGGATGAGAAAATTAGTGTTCGAGCAGGGCTAGCGCTTTATCCAACACCGCGGCGCCGCGCATCATGCCGTAGTCAGCCATATCGATCACCGCCACCGCCTTGCCCTGCGGCGCGGCCAGCGCGGTTAGCCGTCCGGCTTCATATTTAACCTGCGGCCCGAGCAGGATGACGTCGGCGTGTGGCAATTCGCGTTCAAATTCCGCCACCGCCACCGCATAGATTTCCAGCGCCAGCGCACGCTGCTGGGCTTCTGCTTTCATTTTGTTCACCAGCATGCTGGTCGACATGCCTGCGGCACAACAGAGTACGATTCGTGGCATTGCGCTTCCCCTTTACGTGTTATCGCTTCAGCCCTCAGGGCCTGGACGACTATATTGTTAATATTGTGTGATAGTGAAGGCTATATGAAAATAATTTTCACCGATGTGATCGAGGCTCAATTTTTGCGCATTTTTATCGCCAGGGCGTCACCCTTTACTGCTCTGACCATAGGAAATATGCGGCGTGAGTGCTATAAAGAGAGACAGTCGATAATTGAAAAATATTTTCAAATGCGGGTTTTGCCAAAGGGAACATGAGGATGGATATCGTAGGTCAGCTGCAGGAAGGAATGCGCCGCTTTAGTGCCCAGGAGTCGCGCGTCGCCACCTTTATTCTACAAAATCTAAGCTTTACCGCCAGCGCCTCTATTGACGAGCTGGCAGCCAGCGCGGGGGTCAGCCCAGCCACCATTACCCGCTTCGCCCGCTCGGTGGGCTGCGATGATATTCGTGATCTGCGTAAACAGCTGGCGCAGGCCAGCGAACGGCGCGCCAGCTGGCTTACGCCGGACAGCGCCGCCCTGCCCGTCGCCTGGCGCGACAAACTTAGCAGCCTTGGCGTTACCCTAACTCGTCAGCTCGGCCATACCGCGGAAGCGGCGGTGGAAAAGTGTAAATCGCGCCTGCTGAGCGCCCGTGCGGTACACTGCTTCGCCCTTGGCGCCCAGGACGTGACGCTGGCCGCGCTGCTCCAGCATCAGCTACTGCCCTCCGGCATCGCGATTAATCTCTGCCAGGATGCGGCGCTGATGCGGCTGACCGCCAGCACCCTCAATGACGATCATCTGCTGCTGGTGCTGGCCACTGCCGAGGCCAACCCTGTGTTGCAAAGCGCCACTTTGCAGGCGCGTACGCAGGGAGTGACCATTATTGCTCTGACGCCGGAACAGCACGCCCTTGGCGATATGGCCAGCGCCATCCTGCCGCTGCCCGCTGACCCGCAGCAGGCTCGCTATGCCCTGCTACTGCTGGTCGATCTGCTTAACGATACGTTGATTGCCTGAATATTTGCCCGTTTCATGCCTGAACGGGCTCGATTTTTGCTTATATTTTAAGCGCCTAAATTTACATTTATCGCCAGCGCCCATCATCCGTACTCTCACCTTTTTACCTTGTTCTGGGTCAATAAAATCGCAAACATCTTTGATGCAAATCACTACATATAGAACTTAAAATGCGCCTCGGCCCAACATGTTGTATTAATCGTCTATTATGTCACCATATCTTGTCGATGTCTGGCGGTGATGAGATGTGGATAAAACGGGCCGGATCCGAAGGTAAACAGCACGAGCCGTAGCGTGCAGCGCCTTCGGGATAACCTCCGCCTCTGTGGATAACCTGTTCTATATATGGAGTGATCATGACACCGCATGTGATGAAACGTGATGGCTGTAAAGTGCCGTTCAACTCAGAGCGCATTCAGGAAGCAATTCTGCGTGCAGCTAAAGCAGCGGGAGTCGATGACGCAGACTATTGCGCCACCGTCGCAGAAGTCGTTAGCCAACAAATGCAGGGCCGCGCCCAGGTCGACATCAACGAGATCCAGACCGCGGTGGAAAACCAGCTGATGTCCGGCCCCTATAAGCAGCTGGCGCGCGCCTACATTGAGTATCGCCATGACCGCGATAGCCAGCGTGAGAAGCGCGGCCGCCTCAATCAGGAGATCCGCGGCCTCGTCGAGCAGACCAACTCCGCGCTGCTCAACGAAAACGCCAACAAGGACAGTAAAGTCATCCCGACCCAGCGCGACCTGCTGGCCGGGATCGTCGCCAAGCACTACGCCCGGCAGCACCTGCTGCCCCACGATGTGGTGATGGCCCACGAGCGCGGCATGATCCACTATCATGACCTCGATTACTCGCCCTTCTTCCCGATGTTCAACTGCATGCTGATCGACCTGAAAGGCATGCTGACCCAGGGCTTTAAGATGGGCAACGCGGAGATCGAGCCGCCGAAGTCTATCTCTACCGCCACCGCGGTGACGGCGCAGATCATCGCCCAGGTCGCCAGCCATATTTACGGCGGCACCACCATCAACCGCATCGATGAAGTGCTGGCGCCGTTCGTCAGCGAAAGCTTCAAAAAGCATCGCAAAATCGCCGAAGAGTGGCAGATCCCGGATGCCGAAGGCTATGCCCGCGCCCGTACCGAAAAAGAGTGCTACGACGCCTTCCAGTCGCTGGAGTATGAGGTTAACACACTGCATACCGCCAACGGCCAGACGCCGTTCGTCACCTTCGGATTCGGCCTTGGCACCAGCTGGGAATCGCGGCTGATCCAGCAGTCGATTCTGCGCAACCGCATTGCCGGCCTCGGTAAAAATCGCAAAACCGCGGTGTTCCCGAAACTGGTGTTCGCGATCCGCGACGGCCTGAACCATAAGTTCGGCGACCCGAACTACGACATCAAACAGCTGGCGCTGGAGTGCGCCAGCAAGCGCATGTACCCGGATATCCTCAACTACGATCAGGTGGTGAAAGTCACCGGGTCGTTTAAAACGCCGATGGGCTGCCGCAGCTTCCTCGGGGTATGGGAAAACGAGAACGGCGAGCAGGTGCATGATGGACGCAATAACCTCGGCGTGATCAGTCTCAACCTGCCGCGCATCGCCCTGGAAGCGAAAGGCGATGAAGCCGCCTTCTGGGCGCTGCTGGGCGAGCGCCTGCAGCTGGCGCGCAAAGCGCTGATGACCCGTATCGCCCGCCTGGAAGGAGTGAAGGCTCGCGTGGCGCCGATCCTGTATATGGAAGGCGCCTGCGGCGTGCGGCTGAAAGCCGACGACGACGTCTCCGAGATCTTCAAAAACGGCCGCGCGTCCATTTCTCTGGGCTATATCGGTATCCATGAAACCATCAATGCGCTGTACGGCAACCAGCATATGTACGACAGCGAGGCGCTGCGTGAAAAAGGCGTAGCCATCGTCCAGCGCCTGCGCGACGCCGTCGATTTGTGGAAGGAAGAAACCGGCTACGGCTTTAGCCTGTACAGCACGCCGAGCGAAAACCTGTGCGATCGCTTCTGCCGTCTCGACACCGCCGAGTTTGGCGTGGTGGAAGGGGTAACCGACAAAGGTTACTACACCAACAGCTTCCACCTCGACGTGGAGAAGAAGGTCAACCCGTACGACAAGATCGATTTCGAAGCGCCGTACCCGCCGCTGGCCAACGGGGGGTTCATTTGCTACGGCGAGTACCCGAATATCCAGCATAACCTCAAGGCGCTGGAAGACGTGTGGGATTACAGCTATCAGCACGTGCCGTACTACGGGACCAATACGCCGATCGATGAGTGCTACGAGTGCGGTTTTACCGGCGAGTTCGAGTGCACCAGCAAGGGCTTTACCTGCCCGAAATGCGGTAACCACGACGCCGCCCGCGTTTCCGTTACCCGCCGGGTGTGCGGTTATCTCGGCAGCCCGGACGCGCGGCCGTTCAACGCCGGCAAGCAGGAAGAAGTGAAGCGCCGCGTGAAGCACCTGGGCAATGGGCAGATTGGTTAATTCCAGCTGGTTTAGCCCCTCCCCCTCTCCCCAACGGGGAGAAGGGACCGGCCCCGTAGCCGTTTGGCCACTAAGGAGCCGTTCCCGGATCGCGGCGCATAGCGCCTTATCCGGGCTACAACCGCGTATGCGGCTTTTCGTAGCCTGGGCGAGCGCAGCGACGCCGGGAGCCGTTCCCTTTACAAATGCACAGCACCTCCGTTTTCGCAAAGCAATTAACGTCAGAGCAAGGCGGCAAACGAAGGAATCCCCGGGAGCGTACATTCAGTACGTGACCGGGGTGAGTGAGCGCAGCCAACGCCGCTCTGGCGTTAATTGAGAAGTGAAAATGAATTATCACCAATACTACCCCGTCGACATCGTCAACGGCCCCGGCACCCGCTGCACCCTGTTTGTCTCCGGCTGCGTCCACGAGTGCCCCGGCTGCTACAACAAAAGCACCTGGCGGGTGAACTCCGGTATGCCGTTTACCGCTGAGATGGCCGACCGTATCATCGCCGACCTCAACGACACCCGCATCAAACGCCAGGGGCTTTCGCTCTCCGGCGGCGATCCGCTGCATCCGCAGAACGTCGCGGATATTTTAAAGCTGGTTCAGCGCGTACGCGCCGAATGCCCCGGCAAAGATATCTGGGTCTGGACCGGCTATAAACTGGATGAGCTGAATGAGGCGCAAATGCAGGTGGTGAACCTGATTAACGTGCTGGTTGACGGTAAGTTTGTGCAGGATTTAAAAGATCCGGCGCTTATCTGGCGCGGCAGCAGCAACCAGGTCGTACATCATTTGCGATAGCGTTTAGAGCCGTTTATTCGCCTGATGATAAACGGCCGCTTTCTCTCTTTTGCCAATGGCAATAACGTAAACCACCACCACACTATCTCGTACTTGATACACCAACCGATAACCTGACGCCTTAAGCTTGATTTTGTAGCAATCCGGTAAATCGCTCAGCCTGGTCGACTCAATTCGCGGATTCTGCACAATCTGCTGGAGCTTATTTTTGAACTGTTTTTTGACCGTCTCGCCAGGCTTCTGCCATTCGCGCCAGGCTCGTGGATCAAACTCCAGTTCATAGGTCATCCAGACTCACCTTAACCCCCGGCCGTGGGTTTTCCAGCCGTTCGCGAACGGTGCGTAATAACGCCGCTTCGCCATCACTGATGGTCATACTTTTCACCGGCATGCGGCCATTTTCAGCAATGTATTGAAACAGCAGGCGTACCGCCTCCGTTGGTGTCATATCGAGTTTCTCCAGCACGGCATAAGCCTCTTTTTTGAGTTTATCGTCCAGTCGAACATTGAGCGTGGCCATTATGCCTCCGGAAAGGGGAATTTTGTAATGCAGTATAGCATTACATTTGAATTACACTCGAATCTGGAAAACGCCTCTCAAAACCGGCTGACGCACTCCATCGCCACCGTTTTAAACTCATCGAAGCTGCGGGTCGCGGCGAGGCGACTCATGGCGCGCTCGCGCAGGAAAGTCACGAAAATATCGTAGATCGCCATCGCCTCTTCATACTCGCGCTTGCTGATAGCGAGCAGGAAGATGAGATGGGCGGTTTCGTCGCCCCAGGCGATGCCCTGCGGGGCGATAACGGTATAAACCACCGTCTTTTTCGCCAGCAGCCCCAGGGAGTGCGGCAGCGCAATGCCATCCCCCAACATGGTGCTGACGATCGCTTCACGTTCCACCACCGAAGCATGAAACTCCGCATCGACAAAGCCTTCCTCCAGCAGCTGCTGGCACAGCTCGGCGAACAGCGTTTGCTGATCCATCGGCTTATCAACCACCCGGAAGTGGGCGGCATCGAAGTACTTATTCAGCATCCACGGACGGGTACGGTCCACCAGCACCAGCTTGCCGATTTGATCCAGCTGATAGTCGGTGGGGAACGGCGCGATGGTCACCACCGGCTTGTCTTTTTCGCCGATCCGCACCGTTGAGATAACGAAATCCGCCTCGATCGCGTCCCGCTGTTCGTACTCGCGCTGGGAGATGGTAGCGGCGATCTCCAGCTGCGGATATTTACGCTGCAGGATCGCCTCGATCATCCGTACCATCGCATTGCTGGTATCGCACACCAGCAGCACCTGCGGCTGACGCTGGTAGCCGATGTTGTAGTGGCGCTCCAGCCCAACGCCGATATGCAGCACCAGAAAGCCGATTTCGTTTTCGCTGATGGTGTACGGAGTATATTTCCCCCAGCTGGAGACCGCGGCCAGGGTCATATCCCAGGCCATCGGGTAGTGCTGTTTGATGTTATCCAGCAGCGGATTGGGGATCATGATCTGGTAGCGCACCCGGGTGATCATGGTTTTAATGTGGGTCAGCAGATCGGCATGCAGCTGGGCGTCGTCCAGCAGGTTGTAATTATACTGGCTGTTGATGTAGCGCAGGATGTAATTGACCAGCGCTTCATCATCGTCGGCGCTGATAGTTTCCGGATCGACATCCTGCACCTGACGGGCCGCGATATGCACGCATAGCCACTCTTCTTCGGCGGGCGATAAAGGTTTCCCGGCCAGCCGCTGCAGCTCGCCCGTCAGCTCGCGCGCGGCGTCGCGGACGTTCTGCGCCACATCTTCAGCGCTGAATTCGGCCAGCGGGTAGCCTTCGCTGACGCGGCGCACCACCACCGCGCCATACAGGCAGACAAAGCGCTCGCCGGCGTCGGTGAGGCGAATATGATGCCGCGTGAGCGTCTCCTGCAGCACCGGCTCCAGCAGCGCTGGCACCTCCGCCGCAAAGGCCTCGGCGCCGATCGGCGGCGCGATATCGCCTTGCTGGGTCAGCTCCCACAGCAGGTCGGTCAGGCAGGCGCGAATTGACACCTCGCTGCCGAACAGCTTCATGCCGTGGCGCGGGCGGGTTTCAAGAGTCAGCTGATAGCGCTGGAAGCGCTCGCGCACCTCAACCATGTCATTTTGCAACGTGGCGCGGCTGACGAACCACTCATCCGCCAGGTCTTCCAGCTTGATAGAGAACGCCGAGGTCAGGAAACGCACCAGCAGAAACGTGATGCGATCCTGGGCGGTACGCGGCACGTGCTGCGCCTTCGGCGCGGTCTCCTCCAGCGCCTGGAAACTCGTCGGATTATCTATCTTCAGCTGATAACCGCTGCCGCGGTTAAGGATAAACTGCGCGCCGTATTGCGCCAGCAGCGTATTCAGGGCGGTAATATCGGCGCGAACGGTACGGGTGGAAACCGACAGGCGTTGCGCCAGCTCATCCTGCGGCAGCGTTTCATTTCGCAGCAGGGTGAAGAGTTGCGCTAAGCGTTGGTTGGGAAATCGCATGTCAGTTCCTTGTAATTACGGCTCAGGGTTGGGCGGATATCACCATCTGCGATGGGCTACCGACCGGCGTATAGTCGGAGGCAAAGGTTAATTTGCCATCCTTCGGCGCCACGCTGAAGCGGGTAATATTATCGCTACGCTGGTTCATGACGTACAGCCACTGCCCCTGATTATCCAGCGTCAGGGTGCGGGGATAATCGCCACGCGTCCAGATATCTTCCTGGTGACTCAGGCTGCCGTCGGCCAGCACTGTGAAGTGGGCAATGCTGTTATGCAGGCGGTTGGCGACATATAGCTGTTTGCCATCGTTGCTCAACACAAGTCCGGCGGCAAAGCTGGTGCCTTTATACCCTTCCGGCAGCGCGGAGACAGTTTTGCCTTCACGCAGCAGGCCGCTTTGCTTATCCAGATGATAGAAGGTCAGCGTCGAGGCTTCCTCATTAATCAGCCACAGGCCGTCGCCCTGTGGCGTAAAGACGAAGTGGCGCGGGCCGGCTCCCGGCGACGAGGCGGCGATAAACGGCGGATCGTTCGGCGTTAGCTTGCCGCTGGCGCTATCCAGCCGATACTGATAGATCCGATCCAGCCCCAGATCGGTAGAGTAAACGTATTTCCCGCTGGGATCGGCGGCGATCATATGGGCATGCGGGCCGTTGTGATCGCTGATGGCGAAGCTGCCCTCGACGGCCGCCGCCGGGCGTTCGGCGCCTGCCGGGCCTTCATCCTGATGCCTGTCCACCGCCTCAGCCAGGCTACCATCTTCTTGCACCGGTAGCACGGCGATACTGCCGCTGACATAGTTAGCCACCAGCAGATGCTTACCGTCCGGCGTCAGGGAGAGATACACCGGCCCGGCGCCGCCGGAGGCGACCTGATTGAGCGCGGTCAGCTCGCCGTTCTTTTCAATGCGCCACGCCTGCACCACGCCTTTTTCGACTTCACTGGCGGCATACAGCGTTTTGCCATCGCGCGACACGGTTAACTGCGCGACGTTCGGCAACGAGCTCACCAGCGTCTTATCGCGCAGGGCGCCGGTTTTGGCATCGACGGTAAAGCGATACAGACCTTCGCCATTGGGGTTATAGGTGCCTACCCAGGCATAGTGGGTTTGCGCGGCGCCCGCGGCGGCGGCAAACAGGGACAGTGAAGCGACAAGCAGATGACGAGCGACAGGCATAGCAACTCCTTGATGGTTCAGTGGGATAAGCTGCCCCTCACCCTTTGAGGGTGAGGGGCAAGGGCACTACTTCACTAACTGTTTGGTCATCTCCAGCAACTGGCGCACATCGGCCGGGCGGGTGTTGCCGCTGGCTTTATCGATAATCGAGCTGTAAATATGCGGGATGATTTTGCTCACCCCGGCATCGAGGGCGATTTTCAGGATCTCGCTGTAGTTTTCCAGATCGATACCGCCGGTCGGCTCGAGCCAGAAATCGTGCGCGGCACAGGCTTTAGCGACGGCTTCGAATTCGACGCGGTGCTTCAGGCCGCCCATCGGGAAGTATTTGATGGAGCTGCCGCCCATGTCTTTCAGCAGCGCGATGGCGGTTTCCAGCGGCACAATGCCATCCGCCGCGCCGCTGCTCAGCGGGCCGGTGGAGATCTTCACCATTCCCGGCGTACCGGTGGGAGAGACCAGGCCGTTGACCACCGTCTCGTTCTGCCCGAGCAGCGCGCGGCTGGTAGCCACGCCGGTGAAGACCTGGTTGACGTGCTGCGGCTGCACCTGGCGAGAAATCTCGCTCACCATCGCCGACTGGTTTGGATCGCCTGCCCCCAGCCCGACGGAGAGCGCGTTATCAATCAGCTTCGCGTAGTCGCGCATATCGGCCACCGCGCTGGCGACGTCCGGATAGTTTTTGGAGAGCACGCCGACCAGGACGTGACCTTCCGCCGCGTCGTAAATTTCACGGGCGTTGTCTTTGCTGCCCGCCAGGACGTTCAGGCACACGCGGTCACGGTAAAAGTTTGGGGTCAATTTCATGCTTGTTTCTCCTTATTCAGAACTTCTGCGATGCGGCGAGCGACCACCGCCAGCTGCTCCGCGTTCACGCTGCGGACATCGGCTTCGATAATGCCTTCATTCGCTTTATAGCCGCGGAAGTAGATGGCGTATTCACCCTGCTTCAGCGCGTTAACCAGATCGCCGGTCTTCACGCCGGTCGTGACTTCATCAAATTTAATTTCGGCGCGGGCGATATCGCGGCCCGCGCTGTCCCACACCACGCGGGCGGTCACGCCGTTAAGCGCGTTGAGCTGTTCGATAAACGGCGTCATCTTCGCCACCATCTGCTCGCCGCTCTCTTTGCTCGCCGTCAGGTAGTGTTCAATGGCGCAGGTCAGGCCGAGAATGCCCTCTTTACCCACTTTCATCGCCCGGCCAATGCCCATCGACTGGCGCTTAACCCACTCGACGTACTGCGTTTTGCCGATCACCAGCCCGCTGGTCGGCCCTTCAATCGCTTTCGCGCCGCTGTAGATAACCAGGTCGGCGCCCATGCGGTAGTAGCACTGCAGATCTTCTTCCGCCGCCGCATCGACGATCAGCGGCAAGTTATGCTGGCGCGCCACTTCCGCGGCCTGCGCCACGTTGAGCATGCTTTTCTGCACGCAGTGGTGGGATTTGATATACAGAATTGCCGCGGTGCGCGGAGTGATCGCCGCCGCCAGCTGTTGAGCAGAACATTCGTTGGCGTAGCCCGCTTCCACCAGCTTACCGCCGCCCAACGCCACCATGGTGCCAACCGGCGCGCCGAAGTTGACGTTGTGGCCCTTCGGCAACACGATTTCGTTATTCTCAATCGGCGTAACGTGCAGGTTCTCCAGCAGCCAGTCGCTGTCTTTCACCAGCACCGCCGCTACCGACTGGGCAATCCCCGCCGACGCGCAGGAGACAACGGTCGCCCCTTCCACATCCAACAGTTTGGCGATGTACTCGCCGGTTTTATTCACCAGGTCTTTCATTTCAAAGTACTGGTTCATACCGGCCATCGCGGCTTCCACCACTTCCGGGCGCGGCGTGGAAACGCCCAGCGCCGTCATGCGGCCAGAAGTATTAATCACCTGTTTTAAATGGTATTTCTCAAAAATCGAAGGCATGTCCCGCGCTCCCTTGTTCGGTCAGATAGCCTTTGCCCGCGCGGATCGCGGCCAGCGGCACCAGAATGTTGTCAGCCTGCAGGCTCTCTTTTTCGGCATCCACCAGCAGCGAGGGCCGGTGCTCCAGGCGAAATAGCGTTAAATCGGCGTCGAAGCCCACTTCCAGCCGCCCTTTACGCGACAGGCGCAGCCCTTCTGCGGCGCTGACGGTCACGCAGTCAATCACCTGCGGCAGCGTCATGCCGATGGCGAGGAATTTCGACATCACCAGCGCCAGCGAGCGCACCGGGCCGTCGATCCGGTTGCGGCAGTAAATATCGGAGCTAATGGTGTGCGGCAGAATGCCCAGCGCAATCGCCCGCCGCGCCACCTCAAAGCTGAAGCTGGCGGTGCCATGGCCGACATCGAGACGCACGCCGCGCTGCAGAGCGCGAGTAATAGAGCTGCGCAGCTCGCCGGCAGGATTCAGAATGCGGTTCGGCTTGCCGTTATAGCAGTGGGTAATGATGTCGCCGCTGCTCAGCAGATCGGCGATTTCATCGAGGTTCGGCGGGTTATTGCCGATGTGCACCATCAGCGGCAGATCGTCGTTTTCCTGCTGAATGGCCTTGGCGCGCGCCAGCGGCGTAATGCCGTTTTCGCCCACCACGCTGCTGCTCATCCGCGCCTTCAGGCCGACGATAAAGTCGGGATGACGCTGCACCGCCTGCTTCACCGCGGCGGCGTCGATATTGGCCATATTGGCCAGCTCATTCTGCGCAATCAGCCCGACGCGGGAGATGTTGAGCAGCGCATAAACTTCCGTCGCCGCTTTACGGGTCAGTTGATAGAAGTCATCGACGTCGTCGGCGCCGGTGCTGCCGGCATCGATCACGGTGGTGACGCCGGTGGCGATGCCGACGCTATCCGGCTCATCGTGATAAATCGGTGAATTCGGGTAGCAGTGAACGTGAGAGTCAATCCAGCCAGCGCTGACGTAAACCTTGCCGTTCAGCTCAATGGTTTTACGGGAGGGCGCGCTAATCTCGCCCAGCGCCGCGATTTTCCCGTCCTGAATGGCGATATCAGTCAGGGTATCGTCGACGAGGCGCGCGCGGCGCAGGAGTAAATCAAACATAGCTATCTCCTGATGAAAAGAGTGTACGGATGGCGGCGTACCGCCTTATCCGGCCTACAAACCGCGCTGGCTTGTAGGCCCGATAAGCGCAGCGCCATCGGGCGCTTAGCTAATCGCCACCGGGAAGATGGAACCGAGGATCATCGCCCCGAGGATGGCGCCGCCGGTGATCGGTTTCTGCCAGATGTAGAACAGCAGTGCGCCAACCAGCGAGCCAATCCCGATAGGAATCGAGGCGGTCATTGCGCTGAGGATGATCAAGGGACCGAGGAAGCGGCCGGAGGCGTTACCGGCCCCCATCATCACGTCGGCGCCGTAGGTGGAATCGCTCTGGTTGATGGTGAACTTACGCGCCAGAATGATGATGTAGCCCACCGCCAGGCCGAGGACCAGGCCGGTGACCAGCGACGCGGCGAAGTTCGCCACCGGGAAGACAAAGCCCGCGCCGAGCAGCAGCGCCGGCACGCCAAGACCGATACCGGTCTGTATCGCGCCGCCGATATCGAGGATCCCTACCAGCGACCCTTCGATGATGCGGGCGAACAGGAAGCTGGCGCCAAACGCCGCCACCGCGCCGTAAACGCCGGTATCAATCCCCGACTTCAGCATCGCCACGAAGGCCACTTCGTTAAAGGCGCCGATGCCGTACAGGTAGTACATGTGGGTCCCGGCGAAGACGCCGGAGGAGAGCAGGCCAACAAAGATCGGGAACGACCAGTCGGCATACCAAAAACCTTTATTCTGTTCCATTATCCGGCTCCCGTTACTTGCCGCTGAGTGAGTTGTGGATCATGTCCAGCCAGTTCGGCACGGTCAGATGGAAGGATTCGATCATCTTCATGTCGAAGCCACGGAAGAAGCCGCTGAGGACAAACAGCGCGACGATGGCCACCATCATCACTTTAGTCACCCGGTTCCAGCCGCTCTCTTCGACGCCTTTACCGATCAGGATCCCCAGCACCAGACCCGGTACGGCGTTACCCATAATCAGCTGCGCGGCGCCGCCGAAAATCGTCGCCCAGAAGCCTGATTTTTTACCGGCATCGATCGCCGCCAGCCAGAAGATCACCGGCATCACGGTGTTTACCAGCAGGTTTGCCGCCGGCACCAGTACCTTAACGGCGGTCACCTGCAGCGCTTCCGGTACGGACGAGGCGGTCAGGTTGAGGAAGGCGACGACAATCATGCCGATGATGCCGCAGGAGATGGCCATTTTTTTCGGATCGTGCAGCGTTTCGCCGACGTTACGATTTTTCAGCATCAGCGCCGCCGCGCCCCAGTTGGGGATAATGCGGTGGTCAACATCCTGGGTGAAGGAGCCTGCTGCAACGGAAGAGGCCCAGGCGTTAAAGAAGAAGCCAAGGCCAAAGGAGAAGTGGGAGGCCGGATCGCCCTCACAGGAATTCAGCTCGCCCAGGGTTCGAAACGCCCCCATCCCCTGCGTGGTGGGGGCATGAAACATGCGTGCCGCTCCGGCGCCCACGCCGACGCCGACCAGGCCGCCGATGATAAGCGATTTTATTAAAATTATCAGGAACATAGTCAGACCTTTTGCTAACAATCAGGTTTGCGTGACGAAATCCACTTTATCGAGATCGATGGCGGTCACGTTGACGGTGACGTCCAGCTCCACGCTGTAGGTCCGTCGTTCACGGCGCAAAAAGAAGAACAGAAACGCCTCTTTTCGTACCGCTTCGCGCGCATGAACAACCGTCACGTCCTGTGGCTCAATACGCAGTAGGATGCGCGAGGATGATTTCATCACCGCAGCCTGCACATGGTTCAGGGCATCGGCGAAGGCCCGTGATTTGCTTTCGCCTTTGCCGGCAACCCTCACCGTGGTGGTGAATTGCTCTTTCATACTTATGCGCCGTATTTCTTTTTCCAGGCTTCTACCAGCCGCTCGCCCAGCTCTTCTTTATCCATAAAGCCGAAGCCCAGCACGTTGCAGCCTTCGTTGATAGCGGTGACGCCCTCATCAATAGAGCGCATGCCATATTTTGCTTTGTAGCCGTATTTGGTCTGGGCGGTGATGGCGCCAGCGCCGCCGCTGCCGCAGAAGGAGATGCCGAAGGTGGCGTTTTCCGCTTTCATTATGTCGCCAAGCTTCATGTCGGCCGCAACGCCAGGGACGACCACAGCACGTGCGCCCGCTTTTTCAGCGCCTGCGGCGACTTTTTGGCCTTTACCCAGACGGTCGCCAATGACTACAGTGATTTGTTCCATGTTTTGCTCCTTACAGGTTATCTTTCGCGACTTCGAAGTGGACGGAGAGCAGCCAGGCCTCTTCATCAGGCAGGTTGCCGAACTGTGCGACCACTTCGCGGGCCAGCATCATTGAATCTTCAGAAATTTCTTCGAACAGACTGGCATCCACTTCCGGTAGCGGTTCGCCGCTGATTGACCGGTGGGCCATGGCCCGCACGTGGGAAGTCAGCATTTGCTCCTGAACGTCGTTAGGGACGATGTCGTGACGGCTTAACAGGGCGAATACCTGCTGTAACATCTTGTCAGCCAGGCGTTCGGTCTGCGCCGCCTGCTCCCCTACGTCGTTTATTACCGCTCCGTTATTCACTTGTGTTACCCCGCTGATGTCTCTGGAAATCAAGGTAGCGCCGGGGGTCAGGAGTTTGTAGCGAGTTGTTTTCCACTTCGAAGTGGAAAGGGAGAAGGCTTAGGTGATCGACTCCACATATTCGCCGGATAAATGTAAAAACAGGCGATATGACGTGATGCGCATCACAACAATGGTCGAGGTTTAGCGGAAAACGACCGCAGAAAGACCGGAAAAAGAAAAGGGAAAAATGTGATATCGGTAGGCTTTCAGGTGGGAGGCATCGGCTGATGCCTCCCGAAAAGAACGGTTAGCGGTACTTCTTATGATAGGTGTTGCGGGTGGTTTTAAACTCCTCCGCGGCGGCCTGCGCCTCTTTCACCTTGCCTTCGTTCGCCAGCTTCAGCGCACCGTCGATCTGGCCGATCAGAATATCCAGACCGTGACGGTAATCTTTCATCTCAGCGCTGTCGGCCGCTTTGCCTTCCAGCTTCGGCGGGGTCTCTTTCTGAGCATCGACCGCGGCGGTACGCATCTTATTCAGCGCCGCTTTCAGCTCGCCGGCGTCGGAGGTCTTCTGTACCACTTGCAGGTTTTCTGCCAGAGTGTCCATGTCTTCGCCCAGGTCGGCGAAGGCCGACGCTGAACCGAGCGCAAAAGCAGAGACAGCCAGCATCGCTAACAGTTTTTTACGCATTGCTCACTTCCTTTTTATTATTTAAGCAAACAGGTGTTATTGCCCGGCGATTTTCATCTCCGGCAGCAGCACAGAACCGCACTGAATGTTGCTGCGCGTTTCAATATCATCGCCAATGGTCACGATATTACGCCACATTTCTTTCAGATTTCCTGCAATGGTGATCTCACTGACAGGATATTGAATTTCGCCGTTTTCTACCCAGAAGCCGGATGCGCCGCGTGAGTAGTCGCCGGTGACGCCACTGACACCCTGCCCCATCAGTTCGGTAACCACAAGACCGGTGCCCATCTCTTTAAGCATCTTTGCAAAACTCAGGCCGCGGCCGTTAATGCGCCAGTTGTGGATGCCCCCGGCGTGGCCGGTGCTTTTCATCCCCAGCTTGCGCGCTGAGTAATTGGTCAGCAGCCACTGGGTCAGCACGCCGTCTTTGACGATATCGCGACGTTCGGTGCGCACGCCTTCGCTGTCGAACGGCGTGGAGGCCAGCCCTTTCAGCAGGTGCGGATGCTCTTCAATGGTCAGCCACTCCGGCAAAATTTGTTTGCCCAGCGAATCGAGCAGGAAGGTCGATTTACGGTAGACCGCGCCGCCGGCAATCGCTCCGACCAGGTGACCAAACAACCCGGTCGCCACTTCGTTGGCGAAAATGACCGGCGCCTTCATGGTCGACAGCTTACGCGGCGCCAGGCGCGACAGGGTGCGGCGGGCGCACTCTTCCCCGACCCATTCCGGGGACTGCAGATCCTCGATCGCCCGGCCAATGGTGTAGGCGTAGTCGCGCTCCATATCGCCGTCATCTTCCGCAATGACGCAGCTGGAGAGGGAATGGCGAGTCGAGCAGTAGCTCTGCAGCATGCCATGGCTGTTGCCGAACACTTTGATGCCGTAGTGGCTGTTAAAGCTGCCGCCTTCGGTGTTGGTGATGCGTTTATCGGCCTTCAGGGCCGCTTGCTCCGCGCGGGCGGCCAGTTCGATAGCGTCGTCCGGGGAGACCTCCGCCGGGTGGAACAGGTCCAGATCCGGGGCGTCAAAGGCCAGCAGATCTTTATCGGCTACGCCGGCAAACGGGTCCGGGGAGGTATAGCGGGCGATATCCAGCGCCGCCTGCACGGTGCGGGCGATAGCGTCCGGGCTAAGATCGGTGGAGGAGGCGCTGCCCTTGCGGTTCTGATGGTAAACCGTGATGCCTAATGCCCCATCGCTGTTGAATTCTACATTCTCCACTTCGCCATAGCGGGTGCTGACGCCGATGCCCGTGGTTTTGCTGACGGAAACTTCCGCACCATCAGATTTACCTGCCGCCAGTTCCAGTGCCGTGGTAACGGCTTCTTCCAGCGTCTTACGCTGCTGTGCAACTTGAGAGATGACTTTCATTGCTAATGCCATAATGTAAGAAGGAGTTAACTGAAGTCTAACAGAGAACCGTTTTTCAGTGCGCGCCTTAACTGGTAACATTAGCCTCTTTTTTTAAGGAGCCTGAGATGACAAAGCAGCCCGAAGACTGGCTCGACGACGTGCCCGGTGATGACGTTGAAGATGAAGATGATGAAATCATCTGGGTCAGTAAGAGTGAAATTAAGCGCGACGCGGAAGAACTGAAGCGTCTTGGCGCGGAACTCGTTGACCTGGGGAAAAACGCGCTGGATAAAATTCCGCTGGATACCGACCTGCGCGACGCCATCGAACTCGCCCAGCGAATCAAAAAAGAGGGTCGCCGCCGCCAGCTACAGCTTATCGGCAAGATGCTGCGCAACCGCGATGTCGATCCGATTCGTCAGGCGCTGGACAAGCTGAAAAACCGTCACAACCAGCAGGTTGCGCTGTTCCACAAGCTGGAGCAGATCCGCGATCGACTGATTGACGACGGGGATGACGCCGTCGCTGAAGTGCTGAACCTGTGGCCAGATGCTGACCGTCAGCAGCTGCGTTCGCTGATCCGCAATGCGAAGAAAGAGAAAGAAGGCAACAAGCCGCCGAAATCGGCGCGCCTGATCTTCCAGTATCTGCGTGAACTGGCGGAAAACGAAGGCTAAGTCCCGCTGTTTTTGCCCGCAATAGTCTCCCGGATGGCGGCGCGCTGCGCCTTATCCGGGCTACGGTTCCCTATATCAAACGGTTACTCAACACCGTAGGCCCGCGCAAGCGCAGCGCCGCCGGGCAAGCTGTACCAGACTCCGTTCCCGTCGTTATGCCGGATGGCGGCTAACGCCTTATCCGGCCTACGGAGCCCTGTATATCAAACGGTTACTCAACACCGTAGGCCCGCGCAAGCGCAGCGCCGCCGGGCAAGCTGTACCAGACTCCGTTCCCGTCGTTATGCCGGATGGCGGCTACGCCTTATCCGGCCTACCTTCACCCCAGCTCTAAGGCTTGCGCCAGCAGGGGATTCCCGTCGCATCGCCTGAATCCCCTCATCCACACGACGATACGTTTGTTTATTGCCTTGCTGCCAAGCTGAATCGTTAAAGCTAAAAACAATATAGATCACATATCCTGGTGATAAATACGTATTACTCAGCAAAATAATACGACTTTTATCTCATTTAACATCATAAAAACGGCCACTTTCTCACCAGGTGAGGCGCTTCACATTTTAATCACCCCCATGCCGGTAGATTTCACACGTCAATGACACAATCGATTCAGCAAAAAGGGAATAAAAATGAAAAAGACATTGGTTCTGACGACGATCGCCCTGCTGGTTTCCGGCTCGGCCGTGGCAAAAACATGGGTGCTGACGAACGCTGAAGAGGGAATGGATAAAGGAAACTGGCAGATCAACAGCGATCAGCTGAAGGTGAAAGACCATGCGTTCAGCATTGAGCAAAAAGTCCTGCACGGCGGTAAGCAGGAAGGCAGCAAAATCCTCACCATTCATAGTAAAGACGGCCTGACCATCACCCTGAGCCCGACACGCGGCATGAACTTGCTGCGTATTGAGGGTTTCGGCAGCCGGATGGGCTGGGATTCGCCGGTTAAAGAGGTCGTCAACCCGGCGTTTATCAACCTGGAAAGCCGCAATGGCCTCGGCTGGCTGGAAGGATTCAACGAGATGATGGTCCGCTGCGGCTATGAATGGACCGGCCATCCGGTGACCGCGGACGGGCAAATTTATACCCTACACGGCAAGGCGGGCAACACGCCGGCCTCTCTGGTGGAGGTGGAGGTGGCCGATAGCGCGCCGTATGAAATCCGCATCCGCGGGCTGGTGAAAGAGAGCACCTTTAAAAAAGCCGATCTGCAGACCCTGACCGAACTGCGCTACGTCCCGGGCAGCAACAGCTTCAGCCTGCATGATGTCTTAACCAACCATGCCGACTATCCGCATGATTATCAGATCATCTACCACAGCAACTTCGGCACCCCGATCCTCGAAGAAGGCGCGCGTTTCCTCGCCCCGATCTCCAGCATCAGCCCGTTCAATGATTACGCGAAGAGCGGGTTAAAAACCTGGCAAACTTATCAGGGACCGACCAAAGATTTTGACGAGATGGTATTTAATATTCAGCCCCTGGCCGATGAAAATCACCAGACCCTGGCCGCCGTGGTCAACAAAGCGGGCGATAAAGGGGCCTCTATTCAGTTTGATACCCGTCAGCTGCCGGTCCTGACGCTATGGAAAAACACCGATACCGTCAAGCAGGGCTATGTCACCGGTATCGAGCCGGGGACCAGCTACGCCTATCCGGTGACCATTGAACGCGAGCAAAAACGCGTGAAGCAGCTGCAGCCGGGCGCCAGCGCGCAGTTTGATCTAACCTACACCCTGCTGCACGATAGCGCCCAGGTAGCCGCCGTTGAGCAGAAAATCGCGCAGATTCAGGGCGATAACAAAGTCGCGGAGAACGAGACGCCGATCGCCAAAGAGTAACAGCGCCGCCAATCGAATGCCCGGAGCGGTACGCCGAGCCGGGCTACTCCCGCCCCATCACCTCGTGCCCGAGATCCCGGGCAAACTGCTGATACTGCCGCTCATCGATCGGCTGCGGGTAGCTCAGCACCAGCAGCTCATGATCCGCAATGCCCTGATGATAGCTCGGGTGATGATGCGCCCAGGGATTAGCATGGAACCCCATCGACTGATAAAAGCGCAGCCGTTTATGGGCGATGGCCGTGGTTAGCGGATCGATTTCCAGAATGGTCAGCGGGGCGCGCGTCAGGATCTGCGCCAGCAGCTGTTTACCATAGCCGCGGGAGCGCAGCGTGTCGTCGATGGCCAGATGTTCGATATAACCGTAGCCGGCAAACTGCCAGCAGCCGCTGAGGCCGACAAAGACGCCTTCATCGAACCATGCTTCCAGCGCGTAGCGCGGGTGGCTCAGCGCCTGACGTTTGGCCTCGCTTTCGCGCTGCTCGTGCCACGGAAAGGCGCGCGCGTAAAGCGCGTCCAGCATGGCGAAATGGGGCGAGTCGGTAGAACGTACGCTTTCGCAGGTCAGCATCACACAATTCCTGGTAGCTAAAACAAAACTGCCCTCACGCGGAGGGCAGTGACCGGAGGCGTACGCGCTTATTCAGCCGCGGCCGCTTTTTGCGCCAGCTTATCCAGCAGCTTCTGATGAATGCCGCCGAAGCCGCCGTTGCTCATCACCAGGATATGGTCGCCCGGGTGGGCGGTTTTGACCACCATCTCCGCCAGGGTATCGACGTCGGCGCTCCAGTGGGCCGGCTGGACGCAGGCTTCCGCCACTTCCGCCACCTGCCACGGAATATGCTGCGGCTGCAGGAGGAACACTTCATCGGCGCGGCCGAGAGACGGCGCCAGATCGTCCTTGCAGACGCCCATTTTCATGGTGTTAGAGCGCGGCTCCAGCACGGCGAGAATGCGCGCGGTACCGCCTACTTTACCGCGCAGCGCCTGCAGCGTGGCGAGGATTGCCGTCGGATGATGGGCGAAATCATCATACACGGTGACGCCGTTGGCTTCGCCGCGCAGCTCCAGGCGACGGCGGGCGTTGATAAAGCTGCCCAGCGCGTTCGCGGCATCCGCCGGCAGCACGCCGACGTGACGCGCCGCGGCAATCGCCATCAGGCCGTTATGCATATTATGCTCGCCGACCAGCGCCCACTTCACTTCGCCGACCTTTTCGCCGTCGAGTAAGACTTCCCACTGCGAGGCGTCGGCGTTCAGTTTTTTCGCCTGCCAGTGGCCCTGCTCGCCCACCAGCTCCTGCTCGCTCCAGCAGCCCATCGCCATCATCTGCTTCAGGTTGATGTCGTTCTCCGGCAGGATAATTTTGCCTTTGCCCGGCACGATGCGCACCAGATGGTGGAACTGTTTCTGAATCGCCTTCAGGTCATCAAAGATGTCCGCGTGGTCGAACTCAAGGTTGTTGAGGATCAGCGTCCGCGGGCAGTAGTGAACAAACTTGGAGCGCTTGTCGAAGAAGGCGCAGTCATATTCGTCGGCTTCAATGACGAAGAACGGGCTGTCGCCCAGGCGCGCGGAGACGTCGAAATTGCCCGGAACGCCGCCAATCACGAACCCCGGTTTATAGCCGCAGGCTTCAAGGATCCAGGTCGCCATGCCGGCAGTGGTGGTTTTGCCGTGGGTCCCGGCGACGGCCAGCACCCAGCGATCGCGCAGCACGAAGTCGTGCAGCCACTGCGGGCCGGACATATAGGGAATATTATTTTCCAGCACCGCTTCAACGCACGGGTTGCCGCGAGTCATGGCGTTACCGATGATCACCAGGTCCGGCCGGGGCTCCAGCTGGCTGGGGTCATAGCCCTGAATTAAATCAATCCCCTGGTTTTCCAGCAGGGTGCTCATCGGCGGATAGACGTTAGCATCCGACCCCGTTACCTCATGACCGAGGGAGCGCGCCAGCATGGCCAGCCCCCCCATAAACGTGCCACAGATTCCTAAAATATGAATGCGCATTCGTCATTTCCTTTTCTTATCCGGGGCACATTTTACCCATATCCCGGGCCCTGGCGAAATGCATTTCAGGCGAATCTGTATTTTGCTGGCGCGATTCACCTGTGCGCACTTTTTTGATTCTTTGTTAAGATTGTTGCGTTCGTTTTACTCAACATAAAAATGCAGGGAACGAGTTATGAAAACGTTAGGTGAGTTTATTGTTGAAAAGCAGCACGAGTTCTCCCACGCCACCGGTGAGCTGACTGCTTTGTTGTCAGCAATAAAGTTGGGCGCCAAGATCATCCACCGCGATATCAACAAGGCCGGTCTGGTCGATATCCTGGGTGCCAGCGGTGCTGAAAACGTTCAGGGCGAGGTTCAGCAAAAACTCGATCTGTTCGCTAATGAAAAATTAAAAGCCGCACTGCGAGCACGCGATATTGTTGCCGGGATCGCCTCTGAAGAAGAAGATGAGATTGTCGTCTTCGAAGGGTGTGAACACGCCAAATACGTGGTGCTGATGGACCCTCTGGATGGCTCCTCTAACATCGACGTTAACGTCTCTGTCGGTACGATCTTCTCTATCTACCGCCGCGTGACGCCTGTCGGCACGCCGGTGACAGAAGAAGACTTCCTGCAGCCGGGCAACAAGCAGGTGGCCGCGGGCTATGTGGTCTACGGATCGTCGACGATGCTGGTGTATACCACCGGCTGCGGCGTTCACGCCTTCACCTACGACCCGTCCCTTGGCGTCTTCTGTCTATGCCAGGAGCGCATGCGCTTCCCGGAGAAGGGCAATACCTACTCCATCAACGAAGGCAACTACATCAAATTCCCGCAGGGCGTGAAGAAGTACATTAAGTACTGTCAGGAAGAGGACAAAGCGACTCAGCGTCCTTATACCTCACGCTATATCGGCTCGCTGGTGGCGGACTTCCACCGCAACCTGCTGAAAGGCGGCATCTATCTCTATCCGAGCACCGCCAGCCACCCGGAAGGCAAGCTGCGCCTACTGTATGAATGCAACCCGATGGCCTTCCTCGCCGAACAGGCGGGCGGTAAAGCCAGCGACGGTAAAGAGCGTATTCTGGATATTATCCCGGAAAGCCTGCATCAGCGTCGCTCCTTCTTCGTCGGCAACAACCACATGGTAGAAGACGTCGAGAGCTTTATTAAAGCGTTCCCGGACGCCTAAGCGCCCTGCCCGCTCCTCCCGCGCCTGCGGGAGGAGCATTTCTTAGCGACTCCCCGCCCCGCTCACCCGCGTCACCGCCGCATTTTGCCGATTTTCCCACAGCACGGTCAGCCCACGCTGCAGCGCGATAAAGATAAACAGCAAAATGCCGATGGCGATTTTCGTCCACCATGAGCTGAGGGTGCCGTCGAAGTTGATGTAGGTCTGAATCAGCCCCTGGATCGCCACCCCGAACAGCGTTCCCAGCACGGTACCGACGCCACCGCTTAGCAGCGTACCGCCGATCACCACCGAGGCAATCGCATCCAGCTCGACGCCGACGCCCGCCAGCGCATAGCCCGCCTGGGTATAAATGGAAAAGACGATCCCGGCCAGCGTCGCCAGTCCGGTGGAGAGCATATAGATACGGATCGTGGCGCTGCGAGTCGAAATCCCCATCAGATTCGCCGACGTGGCGTTGCCGCCGATGGCATACACCTGGTTGCCAAAGCGGGTGCGATGGGCGACAAAAATACCGGCCACCACCACCAGCAGCATCAGCAGTCCCATGGCGCTGAGACGACCGCCGCCGGGAATGGTCCATGCCAGCCCGGACAGGGTGTCGTACACTGGGTGGTTAATCGGAATCGACTCCTCTGACACCAGATAGCTCACGCCGCGCAGGAAGAACATGCCGGCGAGGGTGATGATAAAGGCCGGGATCTTCAGGGCGTCAATCAGCAGCCCCATAAACGCGCCGAAGGCGCAGCCCATCACCAGCACCAGCGGAAAGGCCACCAGCGGCGAGATTCCCCAAAAGCCAATTGCTTTGGCGAGGAAGACGCCGGTAAAGGCGATCACCGACCCCACCGACAGATCGATCCCGCCGGAGAGGATCACGAAGGTCATGCCCACGGCGATGATCCCGAGGAAGGCATTATCCGTCAGGATATTGCAGATCACCCGCGTTGAGGCAAAACCGGGGAACTGGGTCAGGCAGTAGAGGTAGCCCAGCACAAACACCGCAAGGGTGATCATCAATGGTAAATTACGTTTTATCATGGCCGCGTACCCCTTTCAGTAAACCGATAAAGCGCGGCGACTGGACAATCAGTACGCACAGCACCACCACCGCTTTCACCACCTGGTTGAGCTCCGGCGGGAAGCCGGAGAGCAAAATCCCGGTGTTCATTCCCTGGATAATCAGCGCCCCCACCACCGAGAGCAGCAGGTTAAAGCGCCCACCCATCAGCGAGGCGCCGCCGATGACCACCGCCAGAATGGCGTCCAGCTCAAGCCATAGCCCGGCGTTATTGGCATCCGCGCCGCGAATGTCCGCCGCCACGATGATCCCGGCGATCGCCGCGCAGACGCCGCTCAGGACATAGGCCAGCATCACCACGATGCGGGTATTGACGCCGGCGTTTTTCGCCGCGCGGATGTTGATCCCTACCGCCTCAATAAACATGCCCAGCGCCGTTTTACGGGTAAACAGCCAGAACAGCAGCAGCGTAGCGGCGGCGACGATCACCGGCGTCGGAAACAGCAGAAACGATCCGCTGCCGAGCCACGCCAGGGCCGGGGAATCAAAGGTGACGATCTGCCCGGCGGTGATCAACTGCGCCACCCCGCGCCCGGCCACCATCAGGATCAGCGTTGCCACAAAGGGCTGGATCTTAAGGACCGCCACGAGGATGCCGTTCCACAATCCGGCCAGCGCGCCCGCGGCCAGCGCGGCCAACAGCACCACCGGCAGGCTGTGCCCGGCGACGGTCATCGAGGCGGCCGTCGCGCCGGCAATCGCCATCACCGCCCCTACCGACAGGTCGATGCCGCCGGTGGCGATCACCAGCGTCATGCCAATCGCCAGCAGCGCCACCGGCGCGGCGCGGTTGAGAATATCGATCGGGCTGCCAAACAGGCGGCCATCCTGGAGCACCACCTGATAAAAATGGGGCGCCACCAGGCTGTCTACCAGCAGAACCAGCAGCAGGGCAATAATCTGCGGGGTGCCCTTCGGCCAGGTGAAGCGTCGCTTCTCCGGGCCGGTTTGCGAAAGAGATCGAGGCATCATGGGTTACTCCTTATGCCGCAATAGCGTTCATGATCGCCGGAACAGAGAGCTCGGCGAGCGGGATCTCCGCTACCTGTCGGCGATCGCGCAGGATAATGACCCGATCGGCGTAACCCACCAGCTCCTCCAGTTCAGAAGAGATAACCAGCAGCGCCAGGCCATCGGCGCAGAGGGTTTCAATCAGGCGAATAATTTCCGCATGGGCGCCGACGTCGATGCCGCGGGTCGGCTCATCGAGGATCAGGAACTGCGGTTTGGTCAGCAGCCAGCGGGAGAGCAGCACCTTCTGCTGGTTGCCGCCGGAGAGAAACTCGATCGGCTGCTCGGCGCTCGGGGTACGGATCCCCAGCTGGCGAATAAATCGCTCGGCGATCTCATTCTGCTCCCGGCGGGGGATCGGCCGCAGCCAGCCGCGCTGCGCCTGCAGGGCGAGAACGATATTTTCCCGCACCGAGGCAGCGGCGATAATGCCGTCGGTTTTGCGATCCTCCGGACAGAAGCCGATCCCGAGGCAGGACGCCTGATGCGGGGAGCGCAAGGTCTGCGGTTTGCCTTTGATCCACGCCTTCCCGCTGTCCGCCGTTTTAATGCCGAAGATCACCTCGGCGGTTTCCGTGCGTCCGGAACCCAGCAGGCCGGCGAGGCCTACAATTTCGCCCGGTCGGACCTGCAGGTCGAACGGGGCGATGGTTCCTTTTTTACCGTAGCCTTCAAACGCCGCTACCGGTTTATCGCTCAGCAGGGTACGGCCCGCCCGCTGCAGGGCATTGTGGTCCAGTTCGCGACCCAGCATCATTTTCACCAGCTCAATCTGCGGCAGCTCGCGGGTCTCACGGCAGCCCACAAATGTGCCGTTACGCAGCACGGTGATGCGGTCGCTGACCGCATAGACCTGGTCGAGAAAATGGGTGACGAAGATCAGGCTGACGCCGTTATCCCTGAGCTGGCGCATCAGGGTGAACAGCATCTCCACCTCCTGGGTATCGAGGCTGGCGGTGGGCTCGTCGAGAATCAGCACCTTGGCCGACAGGTCGATGGCCCGACAGATAGCGACGATCTGCTGCATCGCCACCGAAAAGCGGTTCAGCGGCTCGCGCACGTCGAGGGAAAAGCCGTAGGAGGCCATCAGCGCCGTCGCCCTGGCCTCCATCTCTTTACGTCGCAGCAGACCAAACCGCCGCGGCTCACGGCCGATGAACAGGTTATCCGCCACCGACATATTAGGCAGCAGGTTCACTTCCTGGTAGACGGTGCCGATCCCCAGCTGCTGGGCATGGGCGGTATTTTTGGGCGAAATAGCCTGGCCTTCCAGCCAGATAGTGCCGCGATCGGCATGGTAAACGCCGGTGAGCGCTTTGATCAGCGTCGATTTTCCGGCGCCGTTTTCGCCCAACAGGGCCATGATTTCGCCGCGCCGCAGGCTAAAGTTGACGTTATCCAGCGCCTTAACGCCGGGGAAGAATTTACTAAGTCCTTCGGTGCGAAGGATCTCCTGGTGTGCCTCGGCGCTCATAATCGATGTCACCTTCAAATGATGTCAGGTTACCCCGGGTCGCGCTGGGCTTCCCGGGGTTTCTGGAACGCTGCTTTTTACCCTCTCCCACCGGGGGGAGGGATGGAATGAGGGGCTCCCCACTCAGTAGCCCATATTTTTCTTCTTCTCTAACTCTTCTTTCGCCGTATCCGGCAGGTACAGCGTCGATTTGGTAATGGTCAGCTTCTCCGGCAGGGTGCCGTCTTTTTTGTATTTCTCCAGCGCATCAAACGCCGGGCCGGCCATATTTGGCGTCAGTTCGACGCTGGCGTTGGCTTCTCCGGCGATCATCGCTTTATAGATATCCGGCACGCCGTCGATGGAGCCGGTCAGAATATCTTTGCCCGGCTTCAGGCCAGCTTCTTTAATGGCCTGGATGGCGCCGATGGCCATATCGTCGTTATGAGCGAACACCATGCAGATGTTTTTGCCGTTATTCTCAGCTTTGATAAAGCTCTCCATGACCTCTTTCCCTTTACTGCGGGTGAAGTCGCCGGACTGGGAGCGGATAATTTTGATATTCGACGCTTTGGCAATCGCGTCGGCGAACCCTTTCTTACGATCGATGGCCACGCTGGCCCCAACGGTGCCCTGCAGTTCAACGACGTTGCACGGCTTACCGTCGACGGTTTTCACCAGCCAGTCGCCAATCAGCTGGCCTTCCAGCACGTTGTTGGCGGTCACGGTGGTCATGTAGAGATCTTTATCTTTAACATCAATGGAACGGTCGAGGAGGAAAACCGGGATCTTGGCCTCTTTCGCCTCTTTCAGCACCGGTTCCCAGCCGGTGGCCACCACCGGCGCAATGAAGATCGCGTCGACCCCTTGAGCGATAAAGGAACGTACTGCTTTGATCTGGT
The DNA here is from genome assembly GCF_051858335.1 of Klebsiella sp. K47. Classification (NCBI taxonomy): domain Bacteria; kingdom Pseudomonadati; phylum Pseudomonadota; class Gammaproteobacteria; order Enterobacterales; family Enterobacteriaceae; genus Klebsiella; species Klebsiella sp. K47. The sequence goes on along the minus strand of NZ_JBPYUI010000012.1, from coordinate 53,797 downwards.
TTTCCTGTTTTTGCTGACCATCAGCGATCTTCAGGGTGATACCGCGCTTGGCGGCCTCCTCTTTCGCGACGCTGGTTTCCGCCGCACGCCAGCCGGATTCAGAACCGACCTGCGAAAAACCTACGGTTAGCGGGGCAGCTATCGCCATAGACGACATAGCTGCGGAAACTGCTGTGACAAGAAGTAAGCGCTTCCACATAAGGGTATCCTCGTAGGGTTATTGTTGGTTAAAGTCTCACCTGCGGACAAACTATAGACAATCGGTGATGTAACTGAATGCGTTACATCACACTTCAAAAAAGTAAATGAGATGTTAATGATGGCCCTACTGCCCAGCGGAGAGCCGATAAGGCTTCGCAGGGAGCGCGGCTGTTGCGGTTTATGACGTTTTTTTAAGCAGTATGATAAATCAATCACATGCAATGAAAACGGTTACATAAATTTATTCATGATGTGGCTATGTTTATGGATTTTCATGTCATTATTACGCGAAAAATTCGGAGCACTCTGCGGCGATATCGGGAAAAAGAAGCGAAGACTTTCGATGTGAGTTGGCTATAATACCGAGCACTTGTTTGCCATACATTTTAAAGGAAACAGACATGAGCTTACTCAACGTACCTGCGGGCAAAGATCTGCCGGAAGACATCTACGTCGTGATCGAAATCCCGGCGAACGCAGATCCTATCAAATACGAAGTCGACAAAGAGAGCGGTGCACTGTTCGTTGACCGTTTCATGTCCACGGCAATGTTCTATCCGTGCAACTACGGCTACATCAACCACACCCTGTCCCTGGACGGCGACCCGGTTGACGTGCTGGTCCCGACTCCGTACCCGCTGCAGCCGGGCTCCGTGATCCGCTGCCGTCCGGTTGGCGTTCTGAAGATGACCGACGAATCTGGTGAAGATGCGAAACTGGTTGCCGTACCGCACACCAAGCTGAGCAAAGAATACGATCACATCAACGATGTGAACGATCTGCCGGAACTGCTGAAAGCCCAGATCACTCATTTCTTTGAGCACTACAAAGATCTGGAAAAAGGCAAGTGGGTTAAAGTCGACGGTTGGGACAACGCGGAAGCGGCGAAAGCCGAAATCGTTGCCTCTTTCGAGCGCGCTAAGCAGAAGTAATTCTGTCTCAGGCAGGGTCATCCCCTGCCTGATTGCGGCACGGATAGCCGCGATAACACCATGGAGGGTGTCCCGTGAAAAGCGTTCGCTATTTCACCCTTAACTTTTCTGGCTTCACGGCCGCCGCCTGTGAAAAACAGGGGTATCTGCGTCTTATCGCCGGCGACCATGTCTTTTATACCGATAAACGCTATTTTAACGACCCCTCGCTTTTTGACCACCTGACGATCAATCAGCCTCTGCACCTTGGCGTCCGCCGCCTGGACAACGGCAGTTACTGGATCCACTGGCTCAGCGATGGCGAAACGCTCCTTGAGCCCAGTCAACGGGTAAAGCGCTGGGCCCGGCCGCTGCTGATTATCAGCCTGCTGACGCTCATCGTCGCTCTTATCCCGCTCATGATGAGCACCTCAGAATGGGGAAGGTTCGGCTTCGGCATTATCGCGATACTGGCCTTCATCGCGTTGTTAACCGGCCTCTGCGAGCTACTGTTCCACCGGGCGCTAAAAATGCACCCCGCCATGCGCGATCTGTTGGCGAAGATGGCGCAGGCCCGCCGCCGCGACTTTTCCTTTTGCCAGCCGCTACCGACTACGGCGCAAACCCTCCGCCAGTCGGCGAAGCCTTTTACGCAAGCCCTGCCGGAACGCTATGCCGTCCGGACGGGAAAAATTAGCAATATCATTTTTAAGAAATGGTTCGCGGGGAACCCAACGCGGGAATACCATGGCGTTGGGATACAATGCGACACGGCGCCGCTGGCCTTCTTCTGGCAGAACGGCTTCGCCAACTTCGGCCTGCATCCCTTTTTTTACCGCCGTCAACCGCCCTTTCTCGCTATCGGCGATCGGATAGTCGTCGTCTACCAACGGAAAGATAACGACGTCCAGGCGTTATACAACGTCAGCGACGGGTGCGCTTTTCTGAAAAATCATCCCTGTTATCCCGGTGACCGGCAAATGTCGCTAGTCTATAACCTGTTTTATGGCATGGTGCTGGTGATGTACCTCCTCATACTCGGCATGTCGCTAAATAACCCATACAAACCAGCCAGGGGATTTGGGTGGTTAATTCAGGATTCACTGGACATGCTGTCCCTATTATTACTCAGTTTCGGCGGGATCCTGGCGGTACTGGAGCTGATTGGCCCGACGGCCTGGTTATTGTCACACCGGGTGGCTGACTGGATGAAGATGCGCTCGGCGATGCAGCACTACCTGCAGGGAGCGGCCCGCCATACCGCGCTCGAGGAGATCATGTAATGTTCAGCACCCCAACACGACGATTATTATTCCTCGCGCTGACGACGCTGGCTTCCGCGATGTGGCTGGCGAAGGATCGTCTGCCACTCTGGTAAGGCATGGAGCAGGAAAAAACAACGCCACCCGAAGGTGGCGCTGTCGTGGTTAATACTGGTCGCGATCCAACCAGTTGCCGTTCGCTATCAACGTACAACCCTCAACGGAACGTTGATAGACATACATCCATGCGCTGCCGTAAGGCGTCTGAATCAGGTGGCGCGCATACTCGCCCCCCTTGGTGCGCAGCGCATCCAGTTCGGCCAGCGTCGATGCATCAATACGATAAACTTCACCATGTACTGTGCCTTCGCCGGGCACCGCGCCTGGATAGTGGCCCAGGCTGTACAGCTGATAATCGTCGACACTATGAGCGCCCAGCCACTGGGCGTTGGTCATCCAGTGGCTGTTGCCTTGTTTGCGTCGTAAACTGCCGTAAACAAATATTCGCATTGCTAAAACTCAAACTGATAGAGCAAATCGAGCGCCTGGTCGATGCCAGACACCGCTTCCACATATAGCTTAGGCATCAGGCGATAACGTAAAGTCAGCGTCGCCAGGGAATCGAAGATACCGACCCCGTATTTTACCTGCAGACCCGGCAGTACATAGCCGCTGACCACCACCTGGGAAGAATCGCCTACCCCTTCGGTGTCCAACGCCAAGTTGCTTACGCCAAACGTCTCGCCGATTTTACCCACAACCTGACCACTTTGTGCAACCCCCATACCAATAAGCATTGAGGTCATCGCGGCGCTATCGCTCTGACCACTACTCAAACCCTGGCCGCGCAGCAGATAAGACAGCGCTTCCTGCTGGGACATAACCGGATCAGAGAAGATCTCCGCTTTCGGCTGATCGGCGGAGCCGGTGACGCGAACGCCGGCGATCACATCGTCTTCGGTGGCATCCGGGTTACGAATCGCTTCGATATTCAGCAACGGCTGATCCGGCGGACCGGAGAACAGCAGCTCCCCTTTGCGGACAATCAAGTCCTGACCATAGGCGTGGAAACGGCCGTCCGGAATATTAATCTGCCCGTTGAGGCCCAGCCCCTGCTTGTCCTGCGCCACTTTCAAATCACCGGTCAGACGCGCTTTCAGGCCGAAGGCTTCCAGACGAACGTTGTTGCCGACGTGAATGGTCAGGTTGCTGTTGATCGGGATGCTGGCGCTCTGCTGCTTAATCGGTTTGAGGTTTTTATCCAGCATCACTTCATCAGAGGAGACGCCGACCGCGCTCTCCGGCACCTCGTTGACCACGATCCGCGCCCAGGGCACATCCACTTTGCCGTCGAGATTGAACAGGCTTGGCGTGGCGGTAAACACCACATCCGGCGATACATCGAGACGCACCATCGGCGGCACCGTGATCCGCACCCGGCTGCCTTTCGCCGCAATTTGCGCCCGCCAGTTATCGATCTGCGTCCAGTCGGCGTTACCGCTGAGGGCGATTTGCCCCTGGCGGGTGTTCACCGTCCCCTGCAGGGTCGAGCGCGTGCCGTTGAAGTTCATCGCCAGCTGGCTCGGCTGCATATCAAACGGCATAAAGTTGCCGTCGATATCCACCCCGCTCAGCTGCATCTGGCCGAACAGCTGCGGACTTTTCACATTACCGCCCAGACGCAGACGGGCGTTGAGCCTTCCCTCTGCCTTTTCACCACGAGCGAAAATCGGGTTGATCATCGCCAGCGAGAAATTGCTGATATTGACATTGCCGCCGAGATTACGCCGCCCCTGCGGGTCGGTAACCTGCACTTGCCCATCCAGTTGACCATTGTTGGTCAGGCGGATAAGCCAGCCCAGCTCGGCGCGATTGTTGTGCAGGTCGGCGCTGAGGTTCAGCGTATCGAACGCCACCGGCAACGGCGCGTCGTTGACGACCTGGGTCACCTTGACGTTGCGCCCGCTGAGGGTCACTTTGCCCTGCGGCAGTCCCTCTTTGGTGGTGTCCCAGCTCACATCGGCATTACCAGTAAACACGCCGCTGGCCTGGGTCGCCTCCGGCATAAACGGCTTGAGCATCGCCAGATCGAAGCGGTTGAGATTCACCCGCGCCCGTCCGCTGGCGCCCGCGTCAATGGTTTCAGGCACGCAGAGCTCGGCGTTCGGGTTGGTCCAGCAGTGTGGCCCGATGCTGATTTTCTGCTCCAGATTGCGATAGTCCAGCGCAATGCTGCGCGTCAGCGCTACCGGCCCCACCGGCGTCTGGAAGCGGGTATCGCTCAGCGAGCCCTTCCAGCGTTCGGCCTGACGTTCGAAGCTGCCTGCCAGCGTCAGCTGGCCGGAAACCGGATCGCCCTGCACGCGCAGCCGCAGCTCATGCTGTTTCTCTGTACCTTTGGCATTGAGCTGCACCTGGCTGATATTGACCCCCGGCTGGCTGATGCGATCCACCCGCACGTCCAGGTTACCGCCAATCTGATCGGTGGATTTCACATCCCCTTTGACGTTGACCTGGGCGATGGTCAGCTCCTGCCAGCGCAGCGCCCGGGCGGTGATATCGGCCAGCAGCTGCGGCGCATCGACAGTGCCGCGCACTTTTACCAAGCCCTTCGCCGTCCCGCCGAGCCCCGGCAGCGCATTATCCAGGTGCGGCGCATCGATGGTGGCGTCGAGATTAAGATCCTTCACCCCCAGCTCGCCTTTGATATCAGCGCTGTTCGGGCCCAACGCCAGATGCAGTCCCGGGATTTTCCACTGCAGATAGCTGTTACCCTGCAGCGAGCCCGCCACATCCACTTTGTTCTGCTTCACGTTGCCGGTAATTTTCAGCTCCGGCACCGACATCTGCCAGCTGCCGCCGTACAGGCTGCCCTGGGTCTTGATCCGGCCGTTAAGCTTTGACGGCCAGTCCGGCACCTCTTTGGCGGTGTTGATGCCGTCGAGGGTCAGCTCGCCGCGCCAGCTGATCGCCTGCTGCCAGTCGAGCAGCGCCTTCAGCTCGGTTTTCCCTTCCAGGGCGTTGACCGTCAGCTTGTCGAGATTGATCTGCCGTTCATTGCCTTTGGCGTTGAGGGCGATTTTCGCCGGCGGCAGCGATTGACCTTTCACCGCGGTGGAGAAGGCCAGCGCATAGTCGGTCATTTTGCCGCTGAACTTCAACTGGACATCGTCGGCCTGGAACTGCTTCTCGCCGCTGAACGGCCAGGCGAGCTGCTTACTCTTCAGCTCCATATTGAGCGGCAGCCCGGCCTCCGCCAGCTGCGCATCCGCGCGCAGCGTGGCCGCGACCGGCCCGCTTAAGTCCACTCCGACTTTGAGCGTTTTACGCACTTCGCCGCCCACCTTCAGCTGCACCTTCTCCCCTTTCATCGGGTCGACGTTCAGGGTTCCGGCGAGGGTAATGTCCACCGGCCAGTTATCCTGCAGCTGCGCGCTGCCCGAGGCGCTGACCTTGCCCTGATCGGAGTCGATATCAAGGGCGTCGAGCTTCATCTGGCCGTCGATACTGCTGACTTTCAGCAGCAGGTTATACACGGTGATATCGGTATCGCCGGTCAGGCGCAGCTGCTCGCCGCGGAACGCCTGAATATTGAGGTTCAGCGGCAGATGGACATCGGTCATTGCCGGCAGCACCGGCTGCGAGAAGAGGTCGGTCATCGTCTCGCCGAGCGGTTTTTCCTGCGGCTGCGGGTTGTCAATTTTCGGCTCAACCACCTGCTCCTGCGCCACTTTCGCCACCTTAGGCAGGGCGATCAGCAGCCCCTGCAGCGAGGTCGGCGTCAGGGTCAGATTTTTCTCCTGCCAGTTCAGGCCGGTGGAAAAGTCGCGCACGGAGACCGCGGTATCATCGATTTTGACGTTGACGTTATGCAGCGCGACGCGGCTGAGGGTGATCGGATAAGGAGTGGAGAGATTCAGCGGCCCGCTGTCCTCTTCCTCGACCGGCGCTGAGGGCGGCATCTTCTTGGTATCGACGGCGACGTAAATATCGCGCAGCGCGATGTCGTTTACGCACAGGCTGCTGTCCCACAGGCAGCGCAACCTGACGCTGAGGTGAAACTGACCGGCGGTCACCGCCACGCCGGGCTGTTCGTAGCGAACATTATCGAGGGTTAAATCACGCCAGCCACCGGTCACTTTGCCGATTTCCAGCCCCGGTACCCAGCGATCCGCCGCTTTGAACACCAGATGCAAGCCGGTGGTGGTCCCCACCAGGAACCCGACGGTGCCCAGCAGGAGCACCAACACGATTAAGACGCCGAGGCTTATCTTCTTCCATAAACTCATAATTCAGGCCCCAGACCGATGTAAAACTGTAAACCATGCTCTTCTTTGTCGCCGATCGGCCGGGCGATATCCAGCTTGATCGGCCCCACCGGCGACTGCCAGCGCACGCCTACCCCGGCGCCGGTTTTGAAATCGCTCTCGCGAATATCGCTGACCGCTTCGCCGCTATCGACAAACACGGCGCCCCACCATTTACCACTGACGTTGTACTGATACTCCAGCGAGCCGGTCGCCAGCTTCGAGGCCCCGATCAGCTTGCCGTCATCGTCCTTCGGCGAGATAGATTTGTATTTATAGCCGCGAATACTGCGGTCGCCCCCGGCGAAAAAGCGCAGATCCGGCGGCACCTTGTCAAAGTTGTCCGCTTCGATCCAGCCAAGGTTGCCGCGCACCACAAAGCGGTGGCGGTCATAGAGGGTACGGATCCAGACGTCCTGGGCCTGCATCACGATGAAGTTGATGTCCGAGCCCCACATGGTGTTGGAATAGTCCACCGAGTAGCGCTGGGAATCGCCCCAGGTAGGCATCAGGCCGCCGCGGGAGCGAGTGCGGTTCACCGAGACCCCAGGATAAATCAGCATGGTGGTGTTGGTGACGTTCGCCTGGGTAAAGTGATCCAGGCTCCAGCGCAGGTTAATCGCTCGCTGCCAGCCGCTCGACATCTCCCAGAAACGCGAGACCCCCAGGGTGGTAGAGTCGGCCTGGGTATCATTGAGGTCGGTACGCTTAAAACCGCCCTGCATCAGATAATACTGTTCGAGGGGGCTCTTCAGCAGTGGGACTTTATAGGTAAAGTCGAACTGTTGCTCCGGGGCGGAGAGGCTGACGCTGGAGGTCAGGCTGTGGCCATACGAGTTGACCCATGGTTTTTTCCACGTGGCTTTCACCCGCGGACCGACGTCTGTGGAATAGCCGACCCCGGTTTCCACGGTGTTCTCTTTGCGAGGCGAGACAACGCCCTGCAGAGGCAGCACCTTGGTTTTCCGCGACTTAGCAAAATCAGGCGCCACCACCACCGAACTGAACCAGCCGGTCGCCGCCAGGCGGCGGTTTAGCTCGGCCAGATCCTGCGAGGTGTAGTAGTCGCCCTCTTTAAACGGCACGAGGTTTTGCAGGTATTCATCGCGGATTTGCGAGCCAGAGAAAGTGACGTGGCCAAAGCGATAGCGTTCGCCGCTGTCGTAATCGATATCCCAGAACGCCTGATGACGGTCGAGGGAGACCCCGAGCTGGCTCTTAAGAAACTCGCTGTCAAAGTAGCCTTTGCGCAGGGCGACGCGGGTCAGCGAGCTCTTGAAGCCGTCATAATCGCCGTGGTTGAGCACCGTCCCGATGGCCGGGCGCGTTTTCAGCAGCGCCAGGTAGTCGCTATCGGTGCGGGCGCCGCCGCGCAGAATCACCTCGGTTCCGCCAATGCGCACCGGTTCTCCCGGGGTCACTTTGGCGATCAGCACCTGACGTCCCCTTTTCGGCGGCGGACGCAAATCAAATTCAATCGTCGGCTCGTAATAACCCAGCGCTTTCAGACCTTCGCGAATGGCGTCATCGACGCGCGCGCGAAAGCGACGATCCGGCGTGACTTCATCGCTCTGGATGGTGGAAAGCTGGGCGCGAACGTTTTTCTCCAGCTCCCCGGATAATCCCTCAACCTGCAAACGCACATTCGCTGCGCTGGCGACCCCGCTGACCAGCAAAAGGCTGGTGACACATAACTGGCGGATTTTTAGCACATTTTCTCCTGAATATCCCTGTTTCCTCTACAGGAAACACTGGCGCCGCTCCACGGCTTAACAAAACCCTAACAACATAGGGTTGAAAAAGTGGCAATAACCCAAATAATTCTTATGTATTAATCTAGACGTATTACGCGTATTTATTGTGTTAAAAGACACGCTTCGTTACAACCTTAACGACGATTTCTGTATTGAGAGGCCAACCGTGAGTCTATTTGATAAAACGCATCTTGTCGCCCAGGCGGATGCGCTGCCTGGACGCAATACCCCCATGCCAGTGGCGACGCTCCACGCAGTTAACGGCCACTCGATGACCAACGTCCCGGCGGGGATGGAAGTGGCGCTGTTCGCCATGGGCTGCTTCTGGGGAGTTGAGCGCCTGTTCTGGCAATTGCCGGGGGTTTACAGCACCGCCGCAGGTTACACTGGCGGCTATACGCCCAATCCGACCTATCGCGAAGTATGCAGCGGCCAGACCGGTCACGCGGAAGCGGTACGCGTGGTTTATGATCCGCAGGTGATTAGCTATGAGCAGTTATTGCAGGTGTTCTGGGAAAATCACGACCCGGCGCAGGGTATGCGGCAGGGTAACGACCACGGCACCCAGTACCGCTCGGCGATTTACCCGCTGACCCCGGAACAGACGGAGGCGGCAAAGGCCAGCCTCGCGCGCTTCCAGGCGGCGATGAACGACGCGCACGATACCCGTCACATCACCACCGAGATCGCCACCGCCAAACCGTTCTACTATGCCGAGGACGATCACCAGCAGTATCTGTATAAAAACCCGCACGGCTATTGCGGCATCGGCGGCATTGGCGTCTGCCTGCCGCCTCAGGCGTAATTCTGATTTCCGCCTCAACAGCGAGGCGGTCAATGAACGCTCTGGCGGCTTTACATTCCCTTACGCTATACTAGCCAGTGTGACAGCCGGTCCAGCGCCTTCGGACCGGTTTTTTATGTATTCCACATTTGAGTTATCAACTTCCCTTCCGAGGATCTGGCCTCAACGGTCAGAAAAGATATGTTAAACAGTATTTTAGTAATACTCTGTCTGATAGCCGTCAGTGCGTTTTTTTCGATATCGGAAATTTCACTGGCCGCCTCACGTAAAATCAAACTGAAACTGCTGGCCGATGAAGGCAACGTCAACGCACAGCGGGTGCTGAAGATGCAGGAGAACCCGGGCACCTTCTTTACCGTCGTGCAGATTGGCCTCAACGCCGTCGCCATTCTTGGCGGTATTGTGGGCGACGCGGCTTTCTCACCGGCGTTTCATAGCCTGCTCAGCGGGTATTTGTCACCGGAGCTCTCCGAGCAGCTGAGCTTCATCATCTCTTTTACCCTGGTCACCAGCTTGTTCATCCTGTTTGCTGACCTGACTCCGAAACGCATCGGTATGATTGCGCCCGAAACTGTGGCCCTGCGCATCATCAACCCGATGCGCTTCTGCCTGTTAGTCTTCCGCCCGCTGGTGTGGTTGTTTAACGGCATGGCCAACATGATCTTCCGCATCTTCAAACTGCCGATGGTGCGGAAAGACGATATCACTTCCGATGATATCTATGCCGTGGTCGAGGCCGGCGCGCTGGCCGGGGTGCTGCGCAAGCAGGAGCATGAGCTAATTGAGAACGTGTTCGAGCTGGAGTCCCGCACCGTTCCTTCCTCCATGACCCCGCGTGAAAGCGTCATTTGGTTTGATTTGCACGAAGACGAGCAGAGCCTGAAGAATAAAGTGGCCGAACATCCGCACTCGAAGTTCCTCGTCTGTAATGAAGATATCGACCACATTATCGGTTACGTCGATTCAAAAGATCTGCTGAACCGCGTGCTGGCGAACCAGAGCCTGGTGCTGACCGGCGGCGTACAGATCCGCAACACGTTGATCGTGCCGGACACCCTGACCCTGTCGGAAGCGCTGGAAAGCTTCAAAACCGCCGGGGAAGACTTCGCGGTGATCATGAATGAATACGCGCTGGTGGTCGGGATCATCACTCTCAACGACGTAATGACCACCCTGATGGGCGACCTCGTCGGCCAGGGGCTGGAAGAGCAGATTGTCGCCCGCGATGAAAACTCGTGGCTGATCGATGGCGGTACGCCGATTGATGACGTGATGCGCGTGCTGGATATCGACGAGTTCCCGCAGTCCGGGAATTACGAGACCATCGGCGGCTTTATGATGTTTATGCTGCGTAAAATCCCCAAACGCACCGACGCGGTGAAGTTCTCCGGCTATAAGTTTGAGGTCGTGGATATCGATAACTACCGTATCGACCAGCTGCTGGTGACCCGCATCGATAACAAGCCAACGGTGCTGGTGCCGAAGCAGGCGGAAACGGCGGAAAGCCAGAACGCCTGAGCGTAATCTTTTCTCTCTCCTAAGGGCGGATGACCATCCGCCCTTTTTTATGGCCCAAATGGTTATCCCACACTCCCACTTAACAAAATTGCTTTATCGGTGGGCTACAGCGATCCGGTCTATTTCACCCGCTTGTTTCGTAAACATAACGGCATCCCACCGGGCGAATATCGCAAACGCTATGCGGAAATGAAGGGCTAAAAACATCAACGGCTCCCATCGGGAGCCGTCTTTTACCTACTACGTACTGCTACGTGCCAGGTTATGCCATCTCAGTTTGCAGACGCAACACCTGACGATTGACTTCGGACATCACTGACAGATGCAGCTTGTCCTTGACCTTCGGGATAAGGATTTTGCCCTTATCAAATTCAAATGCGCCAACGTCCTTGATGTACAACCGTCCACGAAACAGGATCTTCACGTACTTCGCCACTTGCAGCGGATTGTAGCGTTGGAAAATTTTCATTCTTCTCTCCTGCCAGGGTTACGCTCTTGTGGTGCCACAGTTAGCCCACGTCTTGGGAGCGCAAATTTTAATGCCCTAAAACTATAGTCCAGAATCTCAGAGGGACCCAGTATGTATAAGTTTATTTACCCTTTGATGACAATAATTCAGAATTTTCGTTTCAGACATACGATGAAGTAAGTATAAGTCGCCGTTTTACGACTAATTTGTGCGTCAACACGCAAACTGGCATCCTCATTGCGGGTAATCACCGTCAATCGCACTTATGATTAAACGAGACCAAGTGGTCGGATCACCTGCATAAAAATGATTAAGGATTGCGCATGACCCTACGTAGCATACTGGCCGCCTCGTTACTGCTTCTCCCGCTGCTGGCCACAGCGCATAACTTCGTCGACGGCCAGCGCGTGGCGCCCGTTGGCGTCGCGGATCGGGGAGAGCTTATTCTGGATAAGGATAAGTTTAGCTATAAAAACTGGAATAGCGCCCAGCTGGCGGGAAAAGTGCGCGTGGTCCAGCACATCGCCGGACGCTCGTCAGCAAAAGAGAAGAATGCCAACCTGATCGAGGCGATTAAAGCGGCGGGCTTCCCGCACGATCGCTATCAGACCACCACCATTGTAAACACTGACGACGCCATCCCGGGCACCGGGATGTTTGTACGCAACAGCATTGAAAGTAATAAAAAGCTCTTCCCATGGTCGCAATTTATCGTCGACAGCAACGGCCTGGTGCGGAAGGCCTGGCAGCTGGACGAGAAGAGCTCAGCGATCGTGGTACTGGATAAGAACGGGCGTGTGCAGTGGGCTAAAGACGGCGCCCTCACCCAACAAGAGGTGCAGCAGGTGATCGACCTGCTGCATAAATTGCTTAATAAATAGAGACCCGGAAGCCGGGGTTAAGGAAGGATTCACGCGGCGTGTAGTCGAGGGTTTTCCCCTGCCAGTCGTGAACATGCGCCCCGGCGGCCACCGCGACCGCATGGCCGGCGGCAGTGTCCCAGGTGCTGGTCGGCCCGAAGCGCGGATAGAGCTGGGCCTGACCTTCCGCCACCAGGCAGAATTTCAGCGACGAACCGATTGAGGTGGTCTGGTGTTCGCCCAGTTGCTCAAGGTACTCCTGCAGCTCCGGATCGTTGCTGTGGGAGCGGCTAATCACCACCAGCGGCGGACGGGCATCGCGGACCTGGATCTGCTTGCGTACGCCGCACTCTTCTTTCCAGGCTTTGCCATTTTGCGCGCTGTACATCACCTTCATCACCGGCGCATAGACAACGCCCAGCGTCGGCTTGCCGTTTTCAATCAGCGCGATATTGACGGTGAATTCGCCGTTACGCTTAATAAACTCTTTGGTGCCGTCCAGCGGGTCGACCAACCAGTAGCGCTGCCAGTGCTGGCGCACTTCCCAGGACGGCGGGTCCTCTTCGGAGAGGATCGGGGTATCCGGATCCAGCGCCTGCAGGCCGCTGACAATGACTTTATGCGCTGCGATATCCGCCGCCGTGACCGGAGAATCATCTTTCTTGCTGGCGACGTTGATCGGCTGGTTTCCATCGTAGACTTCCATGATGGCATCGCCCGCATTCCGTGCAAGCTGACATACTTGTTCTAACATTCTCCACCTCGTCTGGTTACAGTGGCGTTAACTCGTTGTTTTATTTATATCGCATCACCGCGAGTTCCGCTATCTGTGATAACGATGGCGGTTTCTCTGCCCGCTTTTCTGGCAAGATTCACATTTCTGTAAGCAACAGAATATAAATACATTTTCTTCTGTGCTATCGCTCATAAAAAAGGACGCCTCTGATGATTAAGTTTAGCGCAACGCTCCTGGCCACGCTGATCGCCGCCAGCGTCAACGCCGCGACGGTCGACCTGCGGATCATGGAAACCACCGATCTGCACAGCAATATGATGGACTTCGACTATTACAAAGATGCCGCCACGGAGAAATTCGGCCTGGTGCGTACCGCCACCCTGATCGAACAGGCGCGAGCAGAAGTTAAAAACAGCGTGCTGGTGGATAACGGGGATGTGATCCAGGGGAGCCCGTTAGGCGACTATATGGCGGCAAAAGGGCTCAAAGAGGGCGATGTACATCCGGTATATAAGGCGATGAACACCCTGAATTACGCCGTCGGCAACCTGGGCAACCATGAGTTCAATTACGGTCTCGACTTCCTGCACAAGGCGCTGGCCGGGGCGAAGTTCCCCTACGTGAACGCCAATATCATCGATGCCAAAACCGGCAAACCGATGTTTACGCCGTACCTGATCCAGGATACCCGGGTCGTGGACAGCGACGGTCAAATCCACACCCTGCGCATCGGCTATATCGGCTTTGTGCCGCCGCAGATCATGACCTGGGATAAAGCCAATCTTAACGGCAAGGTGACGGTCAATGACATTACCGAAACCGCGCGCAAATATATCCCGGAGATGCGGGCGAAAGGGGCTGATGTGGTGGTAGTGGTCGCTCACTCCGGCCTCTCCGCCGACCCGTATCAGGCGATGGCCGAGAATTCGGTTTACTACTTAAGCCAGGTGCCCGGCGTGGACGCCATTATGTTCGGCCATGCCCACGCGGTGTTCCCGGGTAAAGACTTCGCCAACATCAAAGGCGCGGATATCGCCAAAGGGACGCTGAACGGCGTACCGGCGGTGATGCCGGGAATGTGGGGCGATCATCTCGGGGTGGTCGATCTGGTGCTAAATAACGACAGCGGTAAATGGCAGGTAACTCAGAGTAAAGCGGAAGCGCGGCCAATCTATGACGCGGTGGCGAAGAAATCACTGGCGGCCGAAGATGGCAAGCTGGTGGCGGTGCTGAAAGCCGATCATGACGCCACTCGCGAATTCGTCAGCAAGCCGATCGGCAAGTCCGCCGACAACATGTACAGCTATCTGGCGCTGGTGCAGGACGACCCGACGGTGCAGGTGGTCAACATGGCGCAGAAAGCCTACGTCGAACACTATATTCAGGGCGACCCGGATCTGGCGAAGCTGCCGGTGCTCTCCGCCGCCGCGCCGTTTAAAGTCGGCGGGCGTAAAAACGATCCGGCGAGCTTTGTCGAAGTGGAGAAAGGCCAGCTCACCTTCCGCAATGCCGCCGACCTCTATCTCTACCCCAACACCCTGGTGGTGATGAAGGTCAGCGGGAAAGAGGTTAAGGAGTGGCTGGAATGCTCTGCCGGACAGTTTAACCAGATCGATCCCGCCAGCAGCAAGCCGCAGTCGCTGATCAACTGGGACGGCTTCCGCACCTACAACTTCGACGTCATTGACGGGGTGAACTACCAGATCGACGTCACTCAGCCGGCCCGCTACGACGGCGAATGTCAGATGATCCATCCGCAGGCAGAGCGTATTAAGCACCTGACCTTCAATGGAAAACCGGTTGATCCGCAGGCTACTTTCCTGGTCGCGACCAATAACTATCGCGCTTACGGCGGCAAATTCGCCGGCACCGGTGAGAGCCATATCGCCTTCGCCTCACCGGATGAAAACCGTTCGGTGCTGGCGGCATGGATTGGCGCGCAATCGAAGAAGGAAGGCGCGATCCATCCGGCGGCGGATAACAACTGGCGTCTGGCGCCGATCCACAGCAACACGCCGTTGGATATTCGTTTTGAGACCTCGCCTGGCGACAAAGCCGCGGCGTTTATCAAAGAGAAAGCGCAGTATCCAATGCGCCAGGTGGCCACCGATGATATCGGCTTCGCCATTTATCAGCTGGATTTGAGCAAGTAATGCCTGTTCCCCGGCGGCGCTGCGCTTACCGGGGCTACAGGGAGTGATACATTTTCACTCCCCGTGGTTAGCCAGCACCGAGGGCAGATTAACCTCGATCCAGTCCGCCAGGGCGGCCACCTTCTCGCTCACCTGCAGGCCGAGCGGCGTCAGGCTATATTCAACGTGCGGGGGCACCACCGGATAAGAGACGCGGTCGATAAAACCATCCTGCTCCAGCGCCTGCAGCGACTGCGCCAGCATCTTTTCGCTGACCCCGCCCATCTTACGGCGCAGATCGCTGAAACGGTGGGTTCCCTCGCGCAGCGCCACCAGAATCAACACGCCCCAGCGGCTGGTGACATGTTTAAGCACATCGCGCGACGGGCACTGTTCCGCAAACAAATTGCCGGTGCGCAATTTCTCGCTCAGCGTCGGTTCGGCCATTTCACACTTACCTTTTTGTACGTACTTACTAAAAGTTAGTTAAGGTGGTAGCTTACCACAACTGCCAATAAATACGAAGGAGAAGACCCATGATCGCTCTTACCGGTGCCACCGGCCAGCTTGGCCACTACGTTCTGCAAGACCTGCTTAACACCGTCCCTGCCAGCCAGATTGTGGCGATTGCCCGCAACCCGGCCAAAGCCCAGGCGCTCAGCCAGCAGGGCGTGGTTGTCCGCCAGGCCGACTACAGCGACGAAGCGGCGCTGACCGCCGCGCTGCAGGGCGTGGATAAACTGCTGTTAATCTCCTCCAGCGAAGTCGGCCAGCGTGCTGTACAGCACCGCAACGTCATTAACGCCGCCAAAGCCGCCGGGGTAAAATTCATCGCCTATACCAGCCTGCTGCATGCCGACACTTCGCCGCTGGGTCTGGCCGCAGAGCATATCGAAACCGAGCAGATGCTGGCCGACTCTGGTATCGCTTACGCCCTGCTGCGTAACGGCTGGTATACCGAAAACTATCTGGCCAGCGCGCCGCCGGCGCTGGAGCATGGCGTGTTTATCGGCGCCGCCGGCGAGGGTAAAATCGCCTCCGCCACCCGCGCGGATTATGCCGCCGCTGCCGCCCGCGTTATCGCCAGTGAGGGTCATGAAGGCAAAATTTACGAACTGGCGGGTGATAACGCCTGGACGCTGAGCGACCTGGCTGCCGAGCTGAGCAAGCAAAACGGGAAAAACGTGGTCTACCAGAACCTCAGCGAAGCCGATTTCGCCGCCGCGCTGAAAAGCGTCGGCCTGCCGGCCGGGCTTGCCGATATGCTGGCGGATTCCGATGTCGGCGCGTCGAAAGGCGGACTGTTTGACGACAGCCGCACCCTGAGTACGCTGATCGGCCGCCCGACCACCTCCCTTGCTGAAAGCGTGAAAGGCATTCTGTAACCGCCCCTCTCAGCTTTTGCGGTTGCGTCCCGGCGGTTCCTCTCCCATATTGAAGGGATAACCGTCGGGAGGCAGGCATGCAGGGCGTACCACTCCAATTTAGTGATGAAAAAGACCGCGCGCGCTTTCGCCATCTCGAACAGCTGCCCGGGGTGGAGCTTTACCACGCCCATATATCCCGCTACGCCTTTGAACCCCATACCCACGAAGCCTTCGGCATCGGCGTGATTGAGCAAGGCGCGGAGCGCTTTCGCTACCGCGGCAGTCAGCATATTGCCGCCGCAAACTCCATTGTCACCATGAATCCCGACGAGCTGCACACCGGCGAAGCGGAAACCGCCGACGGCTGGCGCTACCGGATGATTTATCTGGAGCCGGACCGTCTTGAAGCCATCACCGGGGTGCGAGACTGGTGGTTCAGCGAGGTGGTCCGCGAGGATCCCCTGCGTTCCCGACAAATTGGCCAGCTGATTTATGGCCTGTGGCATAGCGACGATCCGCTGGCCCAGCAGGGACTGCTGCTCGACCTCATCGACGCCTTCCGCCCTCTGGCCCACCATGCCTCTGCGCAAGGTGAGGCCGGGCATCGCTTTGACCGCGTGCGCGACTACCTGCACGATAACTATATGCGTCCCATCACCCTCGACGAGCTGGCGCAGGTGGCGGCGCTGAGCCCGTACCACTTTCAGCGCCAGTTTAAAGCCCACTATCACGTAACGCCCCATCAGATGCTGATGGCCATCCGTCTGTGGCGCGCCAAAGCGTTCCTCACCCACGGCATGCCCGCCGCCGAAGTGGCGATAGCCGTCGGCCTCACCGACCAGTCCCACCTGACCCGCGCCTTCACCCAGCGTTACGGCATTACGCCGGTGCGCTATCAGAAGCAGGTCGCCAGGCGCTAATGCGCAATCTCATACAATATTCCTGCCCGACCCCCTTCTACACTGCAGACAACGATAATGACAACGGATGCAATGATGATTAGTGGTGTGTTATACGCCCTGCTGGCGGGGCTGATGTGGGGTTTAATTTTCGTCGGGCCTTTGCTGGTGCCAGAGTATCCGGCGATGCTGCAGTCGATGGGACGCTATCTGGCGCTGGGCCTGATCGCCCTGCCGCTGGCGTGGCTCGGGCGCGCGCGACTGCGCCAGTTGAGCCGGCACGACTGGTGGACCGCGCTGGGCCTGACAATGATGGGGAACCTTATCTATTACGTCTGCCTGGCCAGCGCCATTCAGCGCACCGGGGCGCCGGTTTCCACCATGATTATCGGCACGCTGCCGGTGGTACTGCCGGTGTTCGCCAATCTGCTCTACAGCCAGCGCGACGGGAAGCTGCCGTGGCGGCGCCTGTTTCCGGCGCTGATCTGCATCGCTGTGGGCCTGATCTGCGTTAACGTCGCGGAGCTGCGTCAGGGGCTGCCGAATTTTAGCCCGTGGCGCTACGGCTCCGGCATTGCGCTGGCGCTGGGATCGGTGGTCTGCTGGGCCTGGTATGCCCTGCGCAACGCCCGCTGGCTGCGGGAGAACCCGCATCAACCGCCAATGATATGGGCTACCGCTCAGGCGCTGGTGACGCTTCCGGTTTCGCTGGCCGGCTATCTCGCCGCCTGCGCCTGGCTGCACGGTCAGCAGGCCGGGTTTCCCCTGCCCTTCGGCCCGCGTCCGGCGGTGTTTATTATGCTGATGCTGGCCATCGCGGTGCTCTGCTCATGGGTCGGCGCGCTATGCTGGAATATTGCCAGCCAGCGGCTGCCGACGGTGATCCTCGGCCCGCTTATCGTCTTCGAAACCCTGGCCGGACTGCTGTATACCTTCCTGCTGCGGCAAAGTTTACCGCCGCTGCTGACCCTGAGCGGGATCCTGCTGCTGGTGCTCGGCGTGGTCTCCGCCGTACGCGCCAGACCGGAAAAACCGATGCTGCAGCCGCTGGCGGACGAAAAAAAGTAGCCTCGCCTCCTTAAGGGGTATTCCCTCGCCAAAAAGATGCATTTAAAATACATCTTATATTCCTGATGACGAGGTAACTGCTATGGCTTTCCGTGACCAACCTTTAGGCGAGCTGGCGCTGACCATCCCGCGCGCCTCCGCCCTGTTCCGTCAATACGATATGGATTACTGCTGCGGCGGCAAACAGACCCTGGCGCGCGCCGCGTCGCGCAAAGCGCTGGATGTCGCGGTGATTGAAGCCGAGCTGGCGAAACTGGCCGAACAGCCTCTCTCCCGCGACTGGCGCGCGGCGCCCCTCGCGGAGATTATCGACCATATCATCGTTCGCTATCACGACCGGCACCGTGAACAGCTGCCGGAGCTGATCCTGCAGGCCACCAAGGTTGAACGCGTCCATGCCGATAAACCGAACGTACCGAAAGGACTGACTAAGTACCTGACCATGCTGCATCAGGAGCTTTCCAGCCACATGATGAAAGAGGAGCAGATCCTGTTCCCGATGATCAAACAGGGAATGGGCGCCCAGGCCGGGGGGCCGATCAGCGTGATGGAAAGCGAGCATGATGAAGCGGGTGAACTGCTGGAAGTCATTAAGCACATCACCCACAACGTGACGCCGCCGCCGGAAGCCTGTACCACCTGGAAGGCGATGTATAACGGTATCAACGAGATGATCGACGATCTGATGGAACACATCAGCCTGGAAAATAATGTGCTGTTCCCGCGCGCCCTCGGCGGAAAGTAAAGAAAAAGGCGCCCGCGGGCGCCCTCGACATTGTCCGTCTTATTTGGCCACTCCGGGTGGCCTTTTTTATGACGGGCCGTTGCAAGCAACGTTAAAATTTTCGTTTATTTCGCCAGCCGTTTTTTGCCGGCAAACAGCCAGCCCGCGCCCAGCAGCACAAACCACAGCGGGGTGACCATCAGCGCTTCACGGGTATCGTCTTCCAGGGTCAACAGCACCAGTACAAAGACGAAGAAGGCCATGCACACCCAGCACATGACTTTACCCAGCGGCATCTTGTAGCTTGACTTCTCATGCAGCTGAGGGCGGTTTTTACGATACGCCAGGTAAGAGCAAAGGATGATGGTCCAGACGAACATAAACAGGATCGCCGACACCGTGGTGATCATGGTGAAGGCGGCAATCACGCTCGGGTTGACCATCAGCATCACCACCCCGCCCAGCAGACACATGCAGGAGAAGGTTAAGCCCTTCGCCGGCACCGCACGCTTCGACAGCTTGGCGAACATCTTCGGCGCCTGACCATCCTGCGCCAGACCGAACAGCATACGGCTGGTAGAGAACACGCCGCTGTTGGCCGAGGAGGCCGCGGAGGTCAGCACCACGAAGTTGATCAGGCTCGCCGCCGCCGGCAGACCAACCAGCACGAACAGCTCAACGAACGGGCTCTTGCTCGGCACCACGGAGCTCCACGGCGTCACCGACATAATCACAATCAGCGCGAAGACGTAGAACATAATGATACGCAGCGGGATGGAGTTAATCGCTCGCGGCAGGGACTTTTCCGGGTCTTTGGTTTCGGCGGCGGTGGTACCCACCAGCTCAATCCCCACGAAGGCAAACACCGCAATCTGGAAGCCGGCGAAGAAGCCGCTCAGCCCTTTCGGGAACCAGCCGCCGTCATTCCACAGGTGGGCGAAAGAGGCTTCGACCCCGGTCGGCGATTTGAAATGCATCATCACCATTACCAGGCCGACGACGATCAGCGCCACGATGGCGACAATTTTGATCATCGCGAACCAGAACTCCATTTCGCCAAACATCTTGACGGTGGCCAGGTTCAGGCCCAGCAGCAGCAGGATCACCGCCAGCGAGGCGACCCAGTCGGAGAGTCCGGGAAACCAGAATTGCGCGTAGGCGGTGATGGCGACAACGTCCGCCATCCCGGTCACTACCCAGCAGAACCAGTAGGTCCAGCCGGTAAAGTAGCCCGCCCACGGCCCCAGCAGATCGGCCGCGAAGTCGCTAAAGGATTTATATTCGAGGTTCGACAGCAGTAATTCGCCCATGGCACGCATCACGAAAAACAGCATAAAACCGATAATCATATAAACAAAGATAATGGATGGTCCGGCAAGGCTGATGGTTTTGCCAGAACCCATAAATAACCCGGTGCCGATCGCTCCGCCAATCGCGATCAGCTGAATATGTCGGTTTGTGAGATTTCGCCGTAGCGATTGTTCAGTCGGCTCCTGCTCGACAGCAGCGACTTTAACCTGATCTACCATGTGATTTCTTCCTGTTGTACCTGTCTGTGTTGTTCAGGCTCTGATGGCCCGTCGTCTGTCATTAACCCCAGCAAGGGCTAGTCGATATTAGGTAAGAATCGGAGGGATGAATACTATGATTTAGATATAATGTTAATTTTATGTTTAAAGTGAGTGTTATATCACTCATCTAACGCGAAATAGCTCACAAAAATACACCCATACGTGATGAATGCAAAACATAATTCCAATTAATTTTTAACTTAAGGATTTTACGCTATTTTTATGGCTTCCCCTGCCGCGGGGAAGAGGAAGCCGCTGCTGTTTAGATAATGTCCAGCAGTTCAACTTCGAAGATCAGGGTGCTGAACGGAGGAATCGATGCGCCAGCGCCGCGCTCACCGTAGGCGAGGTTGTGCGGGATCGTCAGTTCCCATTTGGAACCTACCGGCATCAGAGTCAGCGCTTCAATCCAGCCGCCGATCACGCCGGTCACCGGGAATTCAGCCGGTTCACCGCGAGCAACGGAGCTGTCGAAGACGGTGCCGTCGATCAGTTTGCCAGTGTAGTGCACGCGAACGCGGTCAGTACGCGCCGGGATCGGGCCTTCGCCCTGGGTCAGTACGCGGAACTGCAGACCAGACTCGGTGCTGTTCACACCCTCTTTCTCGCGGTTTTCATCAAGGTATTTTTGGCCGTCAGCGGCCATGGCCTGAAAACGCTCGCGACGCACAGCGTCAGCACGCTCGTGGATTTCACGCAGCGCGCGGTGAACGGCTTCCACCGGCACCTGCGGCTGGTTACCTTCCAGCGCATCGGCGATACCCGCCACCAGCGCTTCCGGCAGCAGCCCCTGCAGGCCGGATTCGCTCAGCTGTTGTCCAACCTGCAAGCCGATACCGTAACTTGCCTGCGCTTCGATAGTGTCAAAAGTTGGGGTTGCCATCGTTGTTCCTTTTTGGGTGATAAACATCAAGATAAAAGCGTGCGAAAGCATAACAGCCATAGCGAAATGGGTAAAACTTTGTCGGCGGATGATGACAAATCTCAGCGAAAAAGAAACAATAGGCGGCAGCAGGTTAACTTCACTTTGTTCCGGTCATCAGGACGTTAGCCATCTATACTCATGAGCAGGATATAAATATGCGGAGCAGGAGGAAAGCCATGCCCGGGCGCTTTGAACTGACATCTACCCTGGCGAAAATCTGGCACGCCCCGGATCATTTTCGCCTCCTGGACCCGCTGCCTCCGATGCACCGCCGGGGAATTATCGCTGGCTTCCTGTTGGTTATTATCGGTATTCTGCTTCCCTCCGATGATAGCCAAAGCCCGGCGTCCACCAGCCGTGAAGCGAACCTGAATCTACAGTCGCAGTCCCAGCCGCAAGCTGGCGGCAATCAGGCCGTTCCGCTGCCGCCGATCACTAATACGCCTACCGTGAGCGACGCCGATCAGATGGCGCCGGTCGCCCCGGAGCCGATTCAGGATGAGCAGCCGGATCAAGCGCAGACGCAGCAGCCCGCCGCCACCCAGCCTTATCAATCCTCATCACAGCAGTCCGCGCCGGGTATTGAGCAGCAATGGCGGACCTATCGCATCGAGTCAGGCAAAACCCTGGCGCAGCTGTTCCGCGATCATGGGCTGCCGGCCACTGACGTCTACGCCATGGCGCAGGTTGAAGGCGCTGGCAAGCCGCTAAGTACTTTGCAGAGCGGACAGACGGTGCAGATTCGGCAGAACGCCAACGGCGTGGTCACCGGGCTCACTATCGATACCGGCAACGGCCAGCAGGTGCTGTTTACCCGCCAGTCGAACGGCAGCTTTGTGCGTGCGCGATAGCAGAGAAGACGACAGCAAGCGTTACGCCGCCGCAAAATGAAAGGCGCTAAAAAGCAAAACGCCGGCACAAGGCCGGCGGTTTGTTGTTACCAGAACGTCAGAGGCCGATTACTCAGCAACCACGTTGATGATAACTTTAGCGAATACTTCGCTGTGAACCTGGAAGTTCACTTCGTGCTCGCCAACGTTACGCAGAACGCCGTTCGGCAGGCGAACTTCGCTCTTAGCAACTTTAACGCCTGCTGCAGTAACAGCGTCAGCGATGTCGCGAGTACCGATGGAACCGAACAGTTTACCTTCGTCGCCAGCTTTAGACGCGATGGTTACGGATTCCAGGGCGTTGATCTGCTCAGCACGAGCTTCAGCTGCTGCCAGAACGTCAGCCAGTTTGGCTTCCAGTTCAGCACGACGTGCTTCGAAGAATTCAACGTTTTTCTTGGTAGCAGGAACAGCTTTACCCTGCGGGACCAGGAAGTTACGAGCGTAGCCCGCTTTAACGTTAACCTGATCACCCAGGCTACCCAGGTTTGCTACTTTATCAAGCAGAATAACTTGCATTACCTTATCCTCTCAAAGTCGTATTAATGGACCGTGACCGATTACTGATGACGATCAGTGTACGGCAGCAGGGACAGGTAGCGAGCGCGTTTGATAGCGCGAGCCAGCTGACGCTGGTATTTTGCACGGGTACCGGTGATACGGCTCGGGACAATCTTACCGCTTTCGGTGATGTAGTTTTTCAGCGTAGCGATATCTTTATAGTCGATCTCTTGAACGCCTTCCGCGGTGAAACGGCAGAACTTGCGACGACGGAAATAACGTGCCATATGGCTAGTCTCCAGAATCTATCAATTCAATCTGCTCGGCATGCAGAACCATTTTGCTCAAGCCGTTCTTTGCCTTATGGCAAGAGATGAACCCTCGAACGGTTACTGCGCTACCGACCGTTATACTGTGAGTAATGGCCTGGTTTTCGTGACCGCTAATAATAACGGGCATTTGACACCATGCCTGCCGGTGAAAACCGGCTTCCTCCTGCACTGAACGATGCTCAAGCACGAACTGGCAGTGAGGAATTCCTGACGGGCTGACCTTACGAAGTGGAGTCCTGCAAATAATGCCGGACAGCTCCAGACGGTTGGTCATCAGGATTACTCTTCAGAATCCCCAGCTTCAGAATCATCTGCGGTTTCGTTGGCGAAATCTTCGCGACGCTCACGGCGCTCGTCTTTCGCTTTAACCATCGGAGATGCTTCGGTAACAGCGTGCTTAGTACGCATTACCATGCTGCGGATAACGGCGTCGTTGAAGCGGAAGTTAGTTTCCAGCTCATCGATCGCTTCCTGCGGCGCTTCAACGTTCATCAGAACGTAGTGAGCTTTGTGCAGTTTGTTGATCGGATAAGCCAGCTGACGGCGGCCCCAGTCTTCCAGACGGTGGATCGTACCTGCTGCTGCAGTAATTGCACCAGTGTAACGTTCGATCATGCCCGGAACCTGTTCGCTCTGGTCAGGATGGACCATAAAAACGATTTCGTAATGACGCATCGAATTGCTCCTTACGGATTATTCAGCCTCCTGTCTGGGTCAGCCGCGGCCCATGGAGGCAAGGAACGTGTTAAAGGGCGGCTGAAAAATTGACGCGTCATTCTAATGGCGGCCCCTCAGGAACACAAGCGCATTTGCACAAATAATTCGCACTAAGCGCCAAGCTGGGCTAAGTGGGTGATTTAAAATTAACCAATAAAGGAAGCGGCATTTTTTTGAACAACTGCATCAGAAAAGGTCGCCATGCGATGAACGCGCAGCGATTACACTTCTATCAAAGCCCAACGATCACAGGAGAGCCCCGAGTCAGCGTCAGGACTGTCAGTCAGGAGCGTAGTATATGAAACTGAAAATCATCGCCATGATGGCTGCGCTTTTCTTCAGCGCCAACGCGCTGGCAGCTATCCAAATCACCGAACGTCAGGCCCGCAACATGGACGACGTGCAGAGCCTCGGCGTTATCTATATCAATCACAATATGGCCACTGAGCACGAGGCCGAACAGGCCCTTAGCCAGATGAGCGATGCGCAGGGGGCGAAATACTTTCAGCCTATCCTGATGCACGAACCCGAAACCAACGGCCCGCTTCGCGCCAGCGCGGTGATATACCGCTAACGCCTGCCCGATTCTTCGCCTCTCCTCGCGAGGGGCGAAGCGAGGTCTGCGCCTAAACGCAATTGAGAATTATTTTACAAACCGACTTACCAGCGTCATCGCAACCTGATTTAATCAGCCACTCGCCATTTGATAATCAGGAGTGATTGATGGTTCCGCGTTTCGCCATCTTAGGCCGTATCCCCAAAGGCGTTTGGGTACTCGGCGGCGTCAGCCTGCTGATGGATGTCTCCTCCGAGATGATCCACAGCCTCTTACCGCTGTTTATGGCCACTACCCTCGGCGCCAGCGTGATAATTATCGGTCTTATCGAGGGACTGGCGGAAGCCACCGCCCTGATCCTGAAGGTCTTCTCCGGCGCAATCAGCGACTATGTCGGCAAGCGTAAAGGACTGGCGCTGCTGGGCTACGGCCTGGGCGCGCTCAGTAAGCCGCTGTTTGCCATCGCCCCTACCGCCGGGGTGGTGTTTAGCGCCCGCATGATTGACCGCGTAGGCAAAGGTATTCGCGGCGCGCCGCGCGATGCGCTGGTCGCCGATGTCACCCCGCCGGAGATCCGCGGCGCCGCCTACGGACTACGCCAGGCGCTGGATACCGTCGGCGCCTTTCTCGGCCCGCTGCTGGCGGTGCTGCTGATGTTTATCTGGGCCAACGATTTTCACGCTATTTTCTGGGTGGCGGTCATTCCCGCCGTGCTCTCCATTCTCCTGCTCGGATTCGGCCTACAGGAGCCAAAATCCGCCATCGCGCACAAACGCAGCAATCCGCTGAAGCGCGAAAACCTGAAAAAGCTCTCCGCCGCCTACTGGTGGGTGGTCGCGATCGGCAGCATTTTCACCCTCGCCCGCTTCAGCGAAGCCTTTCTGGTGCTGCGCGCCCAGCAGATGGAGATCCCGCTCTATACCATCCCGCTGGTGATGGTGGCGATGAACCTGGTCTACAGCCTCACGGCTTACCCGTTCGGTAAACTCTCAGACAGCATGAGCCACAGCAAACTGCTGCAGTGGGGGCTGCTGGTGCTGATCCTCGCCGATATCGTGCTGGCGCTCAGCGGCCACTGGAGCACGCTGCTGATCGGCGTCGCGCTGTGGGGGATTCATATGGGAATGACCCAGGGCCTGCTGGCGGCGATGGTCGCCCATACGGCGCCACCGGAGCTACGCGGCACGGCGTTCGGTATGTTTAATCTGATGAGTGGCCTGGCTCTGCTGCTGGCCAGCACCGGCGCGGGGGTACTGTGGGAAACCTTCGGCGCCGCCTCGACGTTTTACGCCGGGGCGATAATTTGCGTGGTCACGCTCATCGGCATGCGCGTGATGCCGTCGGCCTATCGTCAGGATTAAAAACGGCTCCGGGGCCAGACCAGTTGCTTCACCGTGAGGGGTGAAAGCCCCGGAGCGCGCTATCTACTTTTGCCCATAGTAGGCGTTTGGCCCATGCTTACGCTGAAAATGCTTATTCATCAGCCAGCTATCGATGGGCTGCAACTGCGGATTAATGCCGCGGGCAATCCACGCCATGCGCGCCACCTCTTCCATCACCACCGCGTTGTGTACCGCCTCGTGGGCGTCTTTGCCCCAGGCAAATGGCCCGTGCTGATAGACGACGATCCCCGGGGTATGCAGCGGATTGGCCTCACCCAGCGTTTCGATAATCACCTGCCCGGTGTTCAGCTCGTAGGCCTCGTCCACCTCCTGTGCGCTAAGCGCCCGGGTGCAGGGAATATCGCCGAAGAAGTAGTCCGCATGGGTGGTGCCGAGCGCCGGGATCGCCAGCCCCGCCTGCGCCCAGGCGGTGGCGTGCGTCGAATGGGTATGCACCACCCCGCCAAGGTCGGGATAACGGCGATAGAGCGCCAGATGGGTGGCGGTATCAGAGGAGGGACGCCAGCGCCCTTCCACCACGTGCCCCTGCAGATCAACCACCGACATGTCATCGACGGTCATTGACTCGTAGGCGATGCCGCTGGGCTTAATCACCACCAGCCCACGCTGCCGATCAATGGCGCTAACGTTACCCCAGGTAAAGGTCACCAGGCCGTAGCGCGGCAGATCCATATTGGCCTCGAACACCTGCTGTTTCAGCTGTTGCATTATGCCGCCTCCATCAGGCCCGCGCGGGCCATCCGCGCCTTCACCCAGTCACGCGCCTTCGCCACCTCCGCCAGCGGGTCAGCGCTGGTTTCGCTCCACATCTCAATCAGGTACGGGCCGCAGTAGCCGGTCTGCTTGAGCGTTTCGAAGCAGCGTTCAAAATCGACCACCCCTTCGCCGAACGGCACGTTTTTAAAGACGCCGGGCTTCGTGTCTTTGACGTGTACCGCCACGATATGCCCGCTCCCCGCCTTCAGCTCCATCTGGACGTCGTTATCCCACGCCGACAGATTGCCGATATCCGGGTAAAGCTGGAACCACGGATTATTCAGGTAATGGGCATAGCCCAGCGCTTTACTGATCGAGTTCATCAGCGGGTAGTCCATGATCTCCATCGCCAGGGTTACCTGGGCTCGGCTGGCCATCTCGACGCTCTGTTTCAGGCCGTCGCGAAAGCGGCGGCGCGTCTCATCGTTCGCCTGCTGGTAATAGACGTCGTAGCCTGCCAGCTGGATCACCCGAATCCCCACATCCTGCGCCAGCTGAATAGCTTTACGCATAATTTCCAGCCCCTGATGCCGCACCGCGTCGTCTTCACTACCCAGCGGAAAACGGCGATGGGCGCTAAGGCACATCGACGGCACCCGGACGCCGGTTTCAGCCACCGCCTTGACCAGCGCCAGACGCTGCTCCGGGCTCCAGTCCAGCCGCGCAAGGCGGGCGTCCGTTTCATCGAGAGACATCTCAACGAAATCAAAGCCCAGCGCTTTTGCAAGCTTTAGCCGCTCCAGCCAGCACTCCCCGGCGGGGAGCGCTTTTTCATAGATGCCGAGCGGAATGGATTTCGCCAACATAGTCGCTCCTTAACCCCACAGCTGGGCGATAGAGCGTTTAAACTGGCGCGCCGCTTCCACCGGCGAGGCAGCATCGCGGATGCTGCGTCCGGCAATAAAGACGTGAACAGGGATCCCGGCAAACAGCGGCAGGTCTTCCAGCGCCAGCCCGCCGGTGACGGTCACTTTGAAGCCCATATCAGACAGACGCTTAATCGCGCTGATATCCGCCTCACTCCACGCCACGCCTGCCGCCTGCGCGTCGCGGCTGCGGTGATAGACCACCTGCTGAATACCCGCCTCGCGCCACGCCTGCGCCTGCTCCCAGGTCCAGAAGCCGGTCAGCTCAATTTGCACATCGCCGTTGAACTCTTTGGCGACATCCAGCGCCCCTTTGGCGGTGTTGATATCGGCGCAGCAGATCACCGTGACCCAGTCGGCGTTGGCTTCGAAGCACATCCGCGACAGGATCTTGCCGGCATCGGCAATTTTGGCGTCCGCCAGCACGATTTTATGCGGATACAGCGCTTTCAGATCGCGCACCGCGCGTACACCTTCACCGACGCAGAGGATAGTGCCGACTTCAATGATATCTACCTCTTCGGCGATCAGACGGGTTGTTTCATAAGCGCTGGCCAGCGTTTGGTTGTCCAGGGCGACCTGTAACATAGGTAATGACATGATAGTGTTCCTTTTAAACAGCCGCCGCGGTGGCGTTTTTGATTAAATCCAGCACTTCCTGCTCGCTGCGGCAGGCGCGTAAACGGTCGAAATTGGCTTCGTCATCAAACAGGTTAACGATCTGCATGATGCCCACTTCCTGGTGGGTGGTGGCGTCAACCGCCGCCATGGTGATCAGGATGTCGACCGGGTCGTTATCTTCGTGGTTGAAAATCAGCGGTTTCTTTAGCGTGACCAGCGCAAAGCCGGTTTTTTTGACGCCCTCTTCCGGCCGCCCGTGCGGCATGGCTAATCCCGGAGCGATCACAAAATAGGGGCCGTGCTGCGCGACGCCGTCGAGGATTGCCTGGTAGTAGCGCGGTTCCACCACGTCGGCGGCCACCAGCAGATCGACGCCGATTTTCACCGCCTCCTGCCAGGTTTCCGCTTCCGCCTGCAGGCGAATGGAGTGATTCTGCGCCAGTGATTCATGGAGTTTCATAGCCGCTCCTTATTTCACGTCCTGCGGGAAATGAGCTTTAATCACCTCCAGCAGCTTTGGCCCGAAATCCGCGGGGGAAAGCATATTACGCACCCCCACCACGTGTTTATTGCCGGAGACGGTAATCTCCCCTGCGATATGGGTTGAAGCGATGATGATATCCGCGCCGTTTAGTTCGCTTTTGTATTCACCCACCGCGCAGCTGTTCACCGTGTGGTCGATATTGGATTGCGTCAGGAACTGATCCACTTTCATTTTCATGATCATGGAACTGCCTTGCCCGTTACCACACACAGCCAGAATACGTACGGTCATAATCAGAACTCCTTATTGGGCAGAGGCCTCTGCCAGTTGTTTTTCCGCGTCTTCTTCGGCGCGCAGCGCGCGGCCAGCGAAGAACATATAAGCGAGAGCAATCAGGATGATGACGGCCATAAACGCCAGCCCGATGGAGGCGAAGCCCTGCATCATCGGCGGCGCCAGAATCGACCAGTCCGCCATTCCCATCCAGGCGCTCATACCGGTGAGCTTCACCGCCCACACGCAACCGAAAATTTCAACCATGCCCATCACCAGGCAGATCTTGAGCGCCGCGCGCCAGCCGCCGAAGTGGTTGGCAAAGACGCCAATCGTCGCGTTGGAGAAGAACATCGGGATAAAGCCCGGAATAATCAGAATTGAAGAGCCAATGCCAACCAGAATGCCGACGGCAATCAGCTGGCCGATGGTGCCCCACATAAAGCCCCACACCACCGCATTCGGCGCAAAGCTATAGATCGCGGCGCAGTCAATCGCCAGCACCGCGCCGGGGATCAGGCGTTGCGAGATACCGTTGAAGGCTTCGGACAGTTCGGCGACGAACATCCGCACGCCCTGGGTAATGATGAAAATGGCCACCGCGAAGGAGAAACCGGTCTGCAGGATATAGACCGTCCAGTGGGTTTTCCCCGCCATCGCCTGCACGACGTCAATACCAAAGGAAAGCAGGATCGCGCCAAAGAAAATGGTCATGACAATCGCGGTGGAAACGATGTTGTCGTGGAAGATATTGAGCCAGCCTGGCAGCTTGAGGTCTTCCACACTCTCCTCGTTTTTCCCCAGATACGGCGCCACTTTGTAGGCAATCCACGAGGCAAACTGCTGCTGGTGACCGATGGAGAAGCCGCAGCCGTCGGTGACCAGCTGAGTCGGCTTGAACATCATGTTGGAGGTGATACCCCAGTACAGGGAGACCAGCACGGCGGTACAGATGATGGTCGTCCACATTCCGTAACCAAAGATAAAGAACGAGACGGCGATCAGCCCCGCCTGCTGAAACATGATATGGCCAGTCAGCATGATGGTGCGGATGCCGGTTATCCGGCGCAGCAGGACGTAACAGATGTTGAGCGCCAGCGCCAGCAGCACCGCATAGCCCACCCAGCTATAGGCCTCGCCCATCCGGTCGATGGTCGCCATCATCGAGGCATAGGTGTCAGAGATCGCGCCGTTGATGCCGTACACCTCTGACATTTTCGCCACCACCGGTTTAAAAGTGCTGGTGAGGATGCCGGAGCCGGCCTGTAACAGCATGAAGCCGATAATGGTTTTGATCGTGCCTTTAATAATCACGCTGACGCTTTTGCGCAGCAGGATATAGCCCAGACAGGTGACGATACCCAGCAGCAGCGGGGCATTGGTCATCACCTGATTAAAGAAAACGGTAAAGATGTTGTAGAGGATTGCCATAACACACTCCCGATGGTGAAGGCGCTGAACGCGCCTTACGCTCAGCATTTCTCGCTGCCCACTCTAATAATCAAAAATAATCACAACAAGATTGAATTTGATTAAATGTGACGCGCGCCGCAATAATCCTCTCTTTCATTGTGACTATTGCCGATCAGTAGCGCCGAAACATAATTAAACATTTTCAAATCATATAGATAAAATAAAGCACAACCTTTATGGATGCTGGACCCCCTGAGAGATGATGCGCATCTCTTCGTAAAATTGATGGAAAACAAGATTGCAATCTTGAAAATCCAGTGACAACATAAATCAAAACCAATCAAAATTTGATTACTATTGAAAATACGAGGAAGAGCACGATGAGTAAAGTACAGACCATCACCCGTGAATCATGGATCCTGAACACCTTTCCGGAATGGGGCAGCTGGCTGAATGAAGAGATTGAGCAGGAGCAGGTTGCGCCCGGCACCTTCGCCATGTGGTGGCTCGGCTGTACCGGTATCTGGTTAAAATCCGAAGGCGGGGCTAACGTCTGCGTCGATTTCTGGTGCGGCACTGGCAAACAGAGCCACGGCAATCCGCTGATGAAAACCGGCCACCAGATGCAGCGGATGGCAGGTGTGAAAAAATTACAGCCGAACCTGCGCACCACGCCGTTCGTGCTGGATCCGTTCGCCATTCGCCAGATTGACGCGGTCCTCGCGACCCACGATCACAACGATCATATTGACGTCAACGTCGCCGCCGCCGTCATGCAGAACTGCCCGGCCGATGTGCCGTTTATCGGCCCGAAAACCTGCGTCGACCTGTGGATCGGTTGGGGCGTGCCGAAAGCGCGCTGTATCGTCATGAAACCTGGCGATGTCGTGAAGATCAAAGACATTGAGATCCATGCGCTCGATGCGTTCGATCGCACCGCGCTGATCACCCTCCCGGCGGACCAAAAAGCCGCTGGCGTACTGCCGGACGGCATGGACCAGCGCGCGGTCAACTACCTGTTTAAAACACCGGGCGGCAACCTGTACCACAGCGGCGATTCCCACTACTCCAACTACTACGCGAAGCATGGCAACGAGCATCGGATTGACGTCGCCCTCGGCTCGTATGGCGAGAACCCGCGCGGGATCACCGACAAAATGACCAGCGCCGATATCCTGCGCATGGCAGAGTCGCTCAACGCCAAAGTTGTGATCCCGTTCCACCATGATATCTGGTCAAACTTTCAGGCCGATCCGCAGGAGATCCGCGTTCTGTGGGAGATGAAAAAGGATCGTCTGAAGTACGGCTTCAAGCCGTTTATCTGGCAGGTCGGCGGCAAATTTACCTGGCCGCTGGATAAAGACAATTTCGAATATCACTACCCGCGCGGTTTCGACGACTGCTTTACCATTGAGCCGGATCTGCCTTTCAAATCCTTCCTGTAAGTCGCCGCCGGCAGGCCCTGCCTGCCGGAAATACCCCGCCGCAGGGTTAGTATTTTCACATGATTTCAAATATCATCTTTGCCGTTCACTTTTAATCGGATTCGCTCATGACGGAAGCGCAAAGGCACCAAATTCTGCTGGATCTGCTCGCCCAAACGGGGTTTGTTACCGTGGAGCAGGTGATGTCGCGGCTCGGGATCTCACCCGCTACCGCCCGACGTGATATCAACAAGCTGGATGAAAGCGGCAAACTGAAAAAGGTTCGTAATGGCGCGGAAGCCATTAGCGAACAGCGCCCCCGCTGGACGCCGATGAACATCCACCAGGCGCAAAATCTGGATGAAAAAGTGCGTATTGCACGCGCCGCTTCGCAACTGATCGCGCCGGGTGAGAGCATCGTCATTAACTGCGGCTCCACCGCCTTTCTGTTGGGTCGGGAACTGTGCGGCAAACCGGTGCAGATCATCACCAACTATCTGCCGCTGGCTAACTACCTGATCGACCAGGAGCATGACAGCGTGATTATCATGGGCGGCCAGTACAACCGCAGCCACGCCATCACCCTCAGCCCCCACGGTAGCGAGAACAGCCTCTATGCCGGACACTGGATGTTTACCAGCGGCAAAGGGCTCACCGCCGAAGGCCTCTACAAAACGGATATGTTGACCGCCATGGCCGAGCAAAAAATGCTTAACGTGGTCGGCAAACTGGCGGTGCTGGTCGACAGCAGCAAGATCGGCGAGCGCGCCGGGATGCTATTCAGCCAGGCCGGACAAATAGACGTGGTGATCACCGGCAAACAGGCCGATGCCGCGATCCTCAAACAGCTTGAGGATCAGGGCGTCAGCGTAATCCGCGTTTAAAGGTGCTGCTGAAAAAAGGCGACCGTGGTAGCCAGCGCCTCTGGCGTAATGCGATGGCGGACGCCTTTCTGCCAGACGCAGGTCAGCCTGGCGGCAAGATCCGCCTGCCGGAGCGCCTGCTCTAGTCGAAAGGTTTCTTCCGGCGGCACCACGTCATCGGCATCGCCATGCCAGAGCAATAGCGGCCGCCGGGCAAGGGACGCCAGCTGATGGCTGACATCCCATTCGTTGAGGCTATCGACATCAAAATCAGGCGAGGGGAACAGGGTTTGCGACAGGGAACGAAAATAGCCCGACCCCATCAGACAGGCGACGCTGTTCAGCTCGGGGTGATGCGTCATGATGCCCAACGCCGTCATTCCCCCCATCGAAGCGCCCGCCACCGCCAGCCGCTCCCCTTCCAGCCATCCTTCAGCGATTATCGCCTCGCGCAGCGCAGGAAACTCCCTGAAATTCTGCTGCAGAATCGGCCAGAAGCGCTGCATCCGCCCGGCCTCATCGCCCTGATAGCGCGCCCCATGCTCCGGCGCGTCCGGCATGATCACCCGGAATCCGGCCTCGGCCAGCGCCACCGCAAAGTAGCTGTAGACCAGCTTCGACGAGGTAAAGCCATGATAAAAGACGATACAGGGCAAGGGCTTATCCAGACTCTCCTGCGGACAGGCATGTAAAATTTCACCACCGCCGAGGTTGCGCATTTCTAGTGCAATCATTTATCGTCTTCCTTCTCTATCGTGGTTAGGCGTCATGGGAAAATTCATTCACCAGGCAACCCAGTTTGCTACGATTCATAATGTTGAGAACCCGGTTACGCTTTCACAACATTTTCATTCGAAAATCGCGTCAGAGATAACAGTTCGGGAACATTCCCCGGCAATCCTGTTAAGGCTACCACTACACTATCACTATCAGGAAACGAGATATGGTTATGCGCAGGTTTTCACCGTGGTTACTGGCTATCGTCCTCAGCGGGTGTAGCGCCCTGCAGGGAACGCCGGAAGCCCCGCCGCCCGCCACCGACCATCCGCAGGAGATCCAGCGCTACCAGACGGCTGGCCTGCAGAAAATGGCCACGGTAAGCGTACTGATGTACGGTTCGCCGATGGATGTCGAAGCGGCGCTGAAGGCCAAAGCAGAAGCGGCCAAAGCCGATTACTACGTCATCATCATGATCGATGACACCATGGTACCCGGCCAGTGGTATTCGCAGGCGATCCTCTATCGTCGATAACGAGGCGGCGTCTTTAAATCTGCTTTACACAGCTTTGCGTCCATTCACGTTCTCCTGTGCATAATAACGTTCGGCCAGCCACCTGGCAGGACGTTAGCAACGGACTGCCCTTGGGACTACGTGAAATGGAGCTGACGATGAAACGATCTTTTACCCTATCCAGCCTGCTGTTAACCGCTGCGACGGCCAATACGTCCGCGCAGTCAGCCGAATTCGCCAGCGCGGATTGCGTCACTGGCCTGAATGAAATCGGTCTGATCTCCGTCACTAATCTTTCCGGTAGCCAACAGGATGTAGAGCACGCCATTGCCCGCAAAGCAGACGAGCAAGGCGCCTCCTGGTATCGCATTATTCAGATGTACGAGGAACAACAGCCGGACAGCTGGCGCGTGCAGGCCATTCTCTACGCCTGAGGCGCCTGGCGCCCGCGCCCCATAGCCCGCAGCAGCAGGTCGTCGAGGGTCAGCGCGTCAAGACGTATGCCGCCGCGGGTGTCGAGCATCATCCGGCACCAGGCTTCGGCCAGCGGCGGCGAAGCATGGCGCAGCATCTGCGCCCCCGCGCCAAGACGATAGACCAGCCGGGCAATCTCTCTCCCCTGCTCTTCGGCGGGTCGTTTCAGCAGTTGCTGCAGCTGACGCCATGCGCGGTCGAGATGGCGGTTCTGCCCTTTCACCTCCGCACACTCCGCGGCCAGCAGCTCCATCGCCGCCGGCTGCTTGCTCAGCACCCGCATCACATCGAGGCACATAATATTGCCGGAGCCTTCCCAGATGCTGTTGACCGGCATCTCACGGTAGAGGCGCGGGAGTTCGCTCTCCTCGCAATAGCCGATGCCGCCCAGCACTTCCATCGCCTCGGCGACAAACGGGATACCGGCCTTACAGATGGCAAACTTGGCCGCAGGCGTAAACAGGCGCGCCCAGGCGCTTTCCCGGGCATCATCCCGATGGTCCCAGGCCCGCGCCAGGCGAAACAGAAACGCGGTCTGCCCCTCCAGACGGAGCGCCATTTGCCCCAGCAGCTGGCGCATCATCGGCTGTTCGACCAGGTTTTTGCCAAACGCCTGACGCTGTAGCGCGTGATACAGCGCCACCGAGAAGGCGCGACGCATCAGGGCATGGCTGCCCAGCGCGCAGTCAAAGCGGGTCAGGCCGCCCATCCTGAGGATCTGCCGCACGCCGTCGCCTTCGTCGCCCACCAGCCAGCCGCAGGCCTCATAAAACTCCACTTCGCTACTGGCGTTGGAGCGGTTGCCGAGCTTCTCTTTTAAGCGTTCAAGACGCACGCCGTTACGCTGCCCGTCGGGCAGCAGACGCGGCACAAAGAAGCATGAGAGCCCCGCCGGAGCCTGAGCCAGCACCAGGTGAGCATCGCTCTGCGGCACCGAGAAGAACCACTTGTGTCCCACCAGTCGGTAAAACCCTTCCGCCGTTTTCTCCGCGCGAGTGGTATTGCTCAGCACATCAGACCCCCCTTGCTTCTCGGTCATCCCCATGCCGATCAGCAGGCCGCGCTTCTGGCCGCCAGGCGCAAGGTGCGGATCGTAACGGTCGCTCAGCAGCGGCGACAGCCAGTCGCGAAAGGGCGCGGGCAGGGCGTGCTGCAGCAGGGGCGTCGCGGCGAAGGTCATGGTAATCGGGCACAACGTCCCGGCCTCCACCTGGGCATGGAGCAGAAAGCGGGCGGCGCGGGCGACAAACGCGCCTTCGCGGGCATCCTCCTGCCAGGCGAGGTTATGTACCCGATTCGCGCACAGCCCCTGCATCAGCAGGTGCCAGGCGGGATGAAAGCGCACGTCGTCCAGCCGGGCGCCGGTGGCGTCATAGCGCAGCAGCTCCGGCGGATTGCTGTTGGCCAGGCGTCCCAGCTCCAGCGATTCGGCTGTCCCCAGCTGCTGGCCAATGCTGGCGAGCAGATCGCCATCCCAGCCGGCGCCTTCGCGGACCACTGCTTCACGCAGAGCGGTATCGGACAGAAACAGATTGCTGTTATTCAGCGGGGTGGGTTGATTAAAAACGGTGTGCGTTTGCCAGTGCATCGTGTCTCCCTCCATCAATGGCGATAGCCATAAGTATGGTTATCCGGAGGGATACTCGCCCGCGAGAGCGGTCACAAAAAAGCCATCCCGGAGGATGGCTTTTTTTGATTCGTCGATGGTTCAGCTTAGCTGCGCTGGCGTACTGCTTCAAACAGACAGATGCCGGTAGCCACCGAGACGTTCAGCGAGGAGACGCTGCCCGCCATCGGGATACTGATCAATTCATCGCAGTGTTCGCGGGTCAGACGACGCATGCCTTCGCCTTCCGCGCCCATCACCAGCGCCATCGGGCCGGTCATTTTGCTCTGGAACAGCGTATGGTCGGCTTCCCCTGCGGTTCCGACGATCCAGACGTTCTCTTCCTGCAGCAGACGCATGGTGCGCGCCAGGTTGGTGACGCGGATCAGCGGGACGTTCTCCGCCGCGCCGCAGGCCACTTTCTTCGCCGTCGCATTCAACTGAGCGGAACGATCTTTTGGCACGATCACCGCATGCACGCCGGCGGCGTCAGCGCTACGCAGGCAGGCGCCGAGGTTGTGCGGATCGGTTACGCCGTCGAGGATCAGCAGGAACGGTTGATCGAGCTGCGCCAGCAGATCCGGCAGATCGTTCTCCTGATACTGACGCCCCGGCTTCACGCGGGCAATGATCCCCTGGTGCACAGCGCCTTCGCTCTTCTCATCAAGAAACTGACGGTTGGCCAGCTGAATCACCACGCCCTGCGCTTCCAGGGCATGGATCAGCGGCAGCAAGCGCTTATCCTCACGGCCTTTCAGAATATAAACTTCCTGAAAACGCTCAGGTGCGCGCTCCAGCAGTGCCTGCACCGCATGGATGCCGTAAATCATTTCACTCATTGATGTACTCGTTTTAGGTTCTGTTATCTGCCCCCTTCACCCCATCCTGCGTCAGCAGACTTCAGGGTGAAGGGAGGTCAATCACTCGGCGATCTTCTTCTTTGCCGCGCGCTTGGCTTTCGTCGCGGCGGCGATTTTCTGTGTTTTCGCCGACGGTTTTTTCGCTTTTTTCTCTTTCTTCGGTCGGGCGGTCTCTTTCTCTTTACGGAAAGCGCTGTCCGGCTCGAAGTTTACCTGCTTACCCACCTGGCGGCGACGGCCGCCCGGCTTGCCAGAGGTACTCTTTTTCGCTTTCTCACGGGCGGTCTTGCCGACATTACGCGGCGCACGCTCGCTGGAGATCAGGGTAAAGTCGATTTTCCGCTCGTCCATGTTGACCGCTTCCACACGGACTTCCACGCGGTCGCCCAGGCGATAGGTCTGGCCGCCGGACTCACCAATGAGACGCTGCCCCACCTGGTCGAAACGATAATAGTCGTTATCCAGGCTGGAAACATGCACCAGACCGTCGATAAACAGATCGTTCAGGCGGACGAAGAAGCCAAAGCCGGTCACGCTGGCGATCACGCCGGAGAAGATGTTGCCCACCTGATCCTGCATGAAGTCGCACTTCAGCCAGTCAGACACTTCGCGCGTCGCTTCGTCGGCGCGGCGCTCGGTCATCGAACAGTGCTGACCCAGCTGGAGCATCTCTTCCATACTGTAGTGCCAGCCGCCGGTCTCGGTGCTGTTGCCTTTATGTCCCTGCTCTTTGGCCAGCAGATACTTGATAGCGCGGTGCAGCGACAGGTCCGGGTAACGACGAATCGGCGAGGTGAAGTGGGCGTATGACTGCAGCGCCAGGCCAAAGTGACCGCGGTTTTCCGGATCGTAGACCGCCTGCTTCATGGAGCGCAGGAGC
Source organism: Klebsiella sp. K47 (assembly GCF_051858335.1). Classification (NCBI taxonomy): domain Bacteria; kingdom Pseudomonadati; phylum Pseudomonadota; class Gammaproteobacteria; order Enterobacterales; family Enterobacteriaceae; genus Klebsiella; species Klebsiella sp. K47. The sequence continues at coordinate 16,138 of NZ_JBPYUI010000012.1, read as the reverse complement.
ATCGTCTGCAGCATTTCGGCATCCGGGCGATCGGCGATGGAGGTTAGCAGTTCGGCGTAATCACGCGGCTCCGGCTTGTTGCCGCCAGGCAGCTCCAGTCCCAGCTCAGCCAGCACGGTACGGAAGGAGGTAATCGCTTCGGTGGTTGGCTTATCATGGATACGGAACAGCGCCGGCTCCTGCGCCTTCTCAACGAAGCGCGCGGCGGAGATGTTCGCCAGGATCATGCACTCTTCAATCAGCTTATGCGCATCGTTACGCTGAGTCTGTTCGATACGCTCAATACGGCGTTCGGCATTGAAGATGAATTTAGCTTCTTCACTTTCAAATGAGATACCACCGCGCTCTTCGCGGGCGCTCTCCAGCACTTTGTAGAGGTTATGCAGCTCTTCAATGTGCTTCACCAGCGGCGCGTAGTGTTCGCGCAGTTCCTGGTCACCCTGCAGCATATGCCACACTTTGGTGTAGGTCAGGCGAGCATGTGAACTCATCACCGCTTCATAGAATTTATAACCGGTCAGACGGCCTTTTGACGAAATCGTCATCTCGCACACCATACACAGGCGATCGACCTGCGGGTTCAGCGAGCATAGACCGTTAGACAGCACTTCCGGCAGCATCGGCACTACCTGCGACGGGAAGTAGACCGAGGTGCCACGACTGCGCGCTTCCGCATCCAGCGGCGTCCCCGGGCGCACGTAGTAGCTGACGTCGGCAATGGCGACCCACAGGCGCCAGCCGCCGCCGCGTTTCTTCTCGCAGTACACCGCGTCATCGAAGTCGCGGGCATCTTCGCCGTCAATGGTAACCAGCGGCAGCGAGCGTAAATCGACGCGTCCGGCCTTCGCCTCTTCCGGCACCTGTTCTTTGAGACCGGAAACCTGTTTTTCCACCGCCGGCGGCCAGACATAAGGAATTTCATGGGTACGCAGCGCCATATCGACGGCCATGCCGGTGCCCATGTTGTCGCCCAGCACTTCGACGATTTTACCCACCGCTTTGGTGCGGCGGGTTGGTCGCTGGGTCAGCTCGACCACGACCACGTAGCCCATCCGCGCGCCCATTATCTCTTCCGGCGGGATCAGGATATCGAAGCTCAGGCGGCTGTCGTCCGGGACGACAAAGCCGACGCCAGCGTCGGTGAAGTAACGGCCAACTATCTGGCTGGTTTTCGGCACGAGGACGCGGACGATGCGCGCTTCGCGGCGGCCCTTACGGTCCGCGCCCAGCGGCTGAGCCAGCACCTGGTCACCGTGAATACAGGTTTTCATCTGTTCTGACGACAGGTACAGATCGTCTTTGCGCCCTTCAACGCGCAGGAAACCATAGCCATCGCGGTGGCCAATAACGGTTCCTTTGAGGAGATCGAGGCGTTCCGGCAGGGCATAGCACTGGCGGCGGGTGAAGACCAGCTGACCGTCGCGCTCCATCGCGCGCAGGCGGCGGCGCAGCGCTTCGGTTTGCTCTTCGCCCTCGATATTTAACTCGATGGCCAGCTCATCGCGGCTGGCAGGCTTTTCCCGTTTAGTTAAATGTTCGAGGATAAATTCCCGGCTCGGGATAGGGTTCGCGTACTTCTCAGCTTCGCGTTCCTGGAATGGATCTTGTGACATATCGGTTCCTCCGTTGTCATCTCCGGCAGAGTGGCGTCACTCCACCAGCAATAATTTATAAAGCGGTTGATTCTTCTCAACCAAATCAGCCAGCGTATAGTTATCCAGTTCCTTGAGAAAACTCTGCGCGGCTTCAGCTAGTGCCTGTTTCAGACGACAGGCTGGTGTAATGTGGCAAAACTCGCTGCTGCAGTTGACCAGCGATAAGGGTTCAAGGTCACGCACCACGTCACCGACGCGGATCTGTCCTGCTGGTTTGCCGAGGCGAATGCCCCCGTTCTTCCCCCGCACGGCAGTCACGTAGCCCATGCGACTTAACTGATTGATTATTTTAACCATATGATTACGGGAGACGCCATAGACCTCGGTCACTTCCGAGATACTGGTCATTCGTCCTTCCGGCAGCGACGCCATATAAATCAGCGCGCGTAGTCCGTAATCGGTGAAACTCGTTAACTGCACATAAACCTCAGGGAAAAGAAAACAGGGTATGTCGAGCGACATCATTATTATTGATGATAAACCAGCCAGCGCTCAGGCCGCTAATTTATTTGAAATGGGGCGGGCGAACAGCAAAAACAAGGGCGCCCGAACGGCGCCCCTTGAGAGTGATTACGCGTCGAACGGATCGCGCAGAATCATAGTCTCGGTACGGTCTGGACCGGTAGAGATGATATCCACCGGCACGCCGGTCAGCTCTTCAATACGCTGGATGTAGTTCAGGGCTGCCTGCGGCAGGCCGCTGCGCTCTTTCACGCCGAAGGTGGTTTCGGACCAGCCCGGCATGGTTTCGTAGATAGGCTCGATACCTTCCCAGTTATCGGCAGCCAGCGGAGTGGTGGTCACTTCACGGCCATCCGGCATACGGTAGCCAACGCAGATTTTCACTTCTTTCAGGCCGTCGAGGACGTCCAGTTTAGTCAGGCAGAAGCCGGACAGGGAGTTAATCTGCACCGCGCGACGGACTGCGACCGCGTCCAGCCAGCCGGTACGACGACGACGGCCGGTGGTGGCGCCGAATTCGTTACCCTGCTTGCAGAGGAACTCGCCAGTTTCATCAAACAGCTCGGTCGGGAACGGACCTGCACCGACGCGAGTTGAGTACGCTTTAATGATACCGAGAACGTAATCCACATAACGCGGGCCCAGGCCGGAGCCGGTCGCCACGCCACCTGCGGTGGTGTTAGAGGACGTAACGTACGGGTAGGTACCGTGGTCGATATCCAGCAGCGTACCCTGCGCGCCTTCGAACATCACGAAGTCGCCGCGCTGACGCGCCTGATCCAGCAGGTCGGATACGTCCACCACCATGCTGGTCAGGATGTCGGCAATCGCCATCACATCGTCCAGCACTTTCTGGTAGTCAACCGCTTCTGCTTTGTAGAAGTTCACCAGCTGGAAGTTGTGATATTCCATCACTTCTTTCAGTTTATCGGCGAAGGTTGCTTTATCGAACAGATCGCCAACGCGCAGACCGCGACGAGCGACTTTATCTTCGTAAGCCGGGCCAATGCCGCGACCGGTAGTGCCGATCGCTTTCGCGCCACGCGCTTTTTCACGCGCCACGTCCAGCGCCACGTGATAGTCAAGGATAAGCGGGCAGGCTTCAGAGAGCAGCAGACGCTCGCGAACCGGGATACCACGGTCTTCCAGGCCCTTCATCTCTTTCATCAGCGCGGCCGGAGACAGCACGACGCCGTTACCGATGATGCTGGTGACGTTTTCACGCAGAATGCCTGATGGAATAAGATGGAGAACGGTTTTTTCACCGTTGATTACGAGAGTATGGCCGGCGTTGTGACCACCCTGGTAGCGCACAACATATTTAGCCCGTTCAGTCAGGAGATCGACGATCTTCCCTTTACCTTCGTCACCCCATTGGGTGCCCAGTACGACGACGTTGTTACCCATTTTTCAAAATCACCGTTTGCTTAAAAATGGATTCTACCATCGCTTTTTCAGAGTTACAGCACTTTTTGCATCCAAAATAAGGCAAATCCGACCACTTTTTGATCAGCCAATCGATTTCCTCAACATGTAGTAGATCACAATCCCGGCAACCACAAGTCCGCCGCCAAAACGACGCAATAAATTATCCGGTAGCTGGCTCAGGCTGGCGACCATCTTGCGCCAGGCGCGCGGATAAAGCAGCGGGCCAAGCCCTTCAAGTACTAAAACCAGCGCCAGCGCCAGCCAAATGGTGGAGTTCATCGTCAACCCTAATTGAAAAGTATCATTGCCGCCCTCGCGGGCGTCTCGGCCAGCATGGTGAATTCATTCCCTCATTTCACATTGTCCCGTATTTCAGCTTCATTATGAACCGGAAAGGTGAAACAAAATTCACAACTAATTGTATTGCTGGATATTTTTTAAATTGTAACTATGCCATCGCGTACTACAACCCGGTACGTCTACTTAATCAGGAAGATTATGATGAGAGAATTAACCGCATTTGAAATCGAAAATGTGAGCGGCGCAGGCTGGTTACAGGATGGTCTGGCGGCCTTAGGCAGCAAGGTCGGCGCAGCCGCATGGACGATGGGCACCGATGCCCTGAGCATTAACCTGCCACTGCTTGGCACCCTCAATCTGGCCGACCTGGCGCCGGACCTGGGCAAAACCTTAGGCGAAAGCATCGGCTCTTCTATCGGCGGCACCATCGAAAGTACGCTGGCAAGCCTGCCGGTGATCGGCGGCCTGCTGAACAAGCTACTCGGCAACTAATTCCCGCCCTCGCAGCATGAAAAAAGGCGCCTGTTTCAGGCGCCTTTTCGCATTATTACTTCAGGTTTACACCTTCTCCGGCTTATTTACGCACCGAATCCGGTGAACGCATATAGCGGAAGAAATCGCTGTCCGGGCTCAGGACCATCACATCCTGATTGCTCTGGAAGCTCTTCTCATAGGCACGCAGGCTACGGATAAAGGAGTAGAAGCCTGGATCCTGGCTGAACGCGTCGGCAAACAGTTTCGCTGATTCCGCATCACCTTCACCACGCAGGATACGGCCCTGGCGCTCGGCTTCCGCCAGCGTCTTGGTGACTTCATAGTCCGCAGTCGCGCGCAGTTTTTCCGCCTCTTCCTGACCCTGTGAACGGTGGCGACGAGCAACCGCTTCACGCTCCGCGCGCATACGGTTATAAATCGCTTCCGACACTTCTGCCGGCAGGTTGATCTGTTTGATACGTACGTCGACAACTTCGATACCCAGCGCCGCCATACTGTTCGGGTTGATCACCTGCACTTTACCGTTGGTTTCGGCTTCCACACGCTCTGCCGCTTTAGCAATCGCGTCGTCAGCCGCCGGGGTGCTAACCTCATCTTCCGTACCGGCCGAACCCGAGTTCAGCGCATCGCGCACTTCCAGGGTCAGGCGACCACGGGAGTCGGTGACGATATCTTTCACATCCAGACGACCAATTTCAGACCGCAGACGGTCAGAGAATTTACGCTTCAGCAGCACCTCGGCCTGGGAGACGTCGCCGCCGCCGGTTGCCAGGTAGTAACGGCTGAAGTCGCTGATACGCCACTTGATATAGGAGTCGACGATCAGGTCTTTCTTCTCTTTAGTAACGAAACGGTCAGCCTGGTTGTCCATGGTCTGAATACGCGCATCCAGCATCTTCACCGATTCGATAAACGGGATCTTGAAGTGCAGGCCTGGCGCATACACCAGCGGCTTGTTTTCGTCGTCGCGCAGAACTTTACCGAAACGCAGCGTGATACCGCGCTCGCCTTCCTTTACGACAAAGACAGACATGTAGAGCACTACCAGCACGATGACAATGATCGCGATAACAGATTTACGCATCGTTATTCCCCCTGACGCTGGTAGTCGTTACGCTGCGCGTTAGCGCGGCGTTGGTCCATAATGCTACCCCCGGTTGAGCTCGAGGTTGATGAGGTGCTGGCGCTGCTTGAGCTGGATGCTGGCGGCAGGCGCAGCAGATCGCTGGCGTCACTACTATCGCTCTTTGCTGCCGGCGCAGCGGCGCCTTTCAGCATCTGATCCAGCGGCAGAACCATCAGATTGCCGTTTTTGCTGTCATTGACCAGCACTTTACGGGTGTGGCTCAGCACTTTTTCCATGGTTTCGATATACAGACGCTCGCGGGTAATTTCCGGCGCGGCTTTGTATTCCGGCAGGATCTTCGCAAAGCGAGCCACTTCACCCTGGGCTTCCAGAACGGTCTGGGTCTTATAGGCGCGTGCCTCTTCGAGGATACGCTGCGCCTGACCATTCGCCCGCGGCTGGACTTCGTTGGTATACGCTTCCGCTTCACGAATGTACTGCTGCTCGTTCTCACGCGCGGCAATGGCATCGTCAAACGCGGCCTTCACCTCTTCCGGCGGACGCGCCGTCTGGAAGTTGACGTCCAGCAGAGTGATACCCATGTTGTACGGGCGAATCGTCTCTTCCAGCTCACGCTGGGTATCGCTACGGATCACGGTACGACCTTCGGTCAGAATGCGATCCATGGTGTATTTGCCGATCACGCCGCGCAGCGCGCTGTCGGTGGCCTGACGCAGACTGTCGTCCGCGCTGGTCACGCTAAACAGATAGCGCTCCGGATCGGTGACGCGGTACTGCACGTTCATCTCAACGCGCACCACGTTTTCGTCAGAGGTCAGCATGACGCCGGAAGCCGCAAGTTCGCGCACCGACTCCACGTTCACCGCCTGAACGTTATCGATAAAGGTCGGTTTCCAGTTCAGGCCAGGCTCAACCAGATGGCTGAACTTACCAAAACGGGTGACCACGCCGCGCTCGGCCTCTTTAATGGTATAGAAACCGCTGGCCGCCCAGATAATCACTGCCGCCGCGGCAACGATGCCGACAATACGCCCGCCCATCGGTCCGCGAGGCCCCTGCGCGCTATTGCCGCCGCCCAGTCCGCCCTTGCCGCCGCCGAGCCCGCCAAGTTTTTTACTTAACTTGCGGAAGATATCATCCAGATCCGGCGGCCCCTGCTCGCGACCGCCTTTATTGCCATTTCCCTCAGAGTTGCCGCCAGGTTTGCTGCTCCCCCACGGGTCGCGGTCCTGTCCGTTATTACCGGGCTGATTCCACGCCATGTATATGCTCCATATTTGTTTTTGATATCCCCACAGGGGTCAATATCTTCAGGCAAGCTGCAAGGTTAAACCACATAGTCAACAAGCGTTGGCTCTTGCTTACAGAGGCGCCGCCAGTCAACGATCGGCATGCGCACCTGCAGACTCACGCTGCCGTCATCCTCCATCCACTCTTTTTCTATCGCCTGAAGCTGATAGAAACGGCTTCTCAGTCGCCCTTCTTTCGGCGGTAAGCGCAGCGTATGCTGGGCCACTTCACCGGAAAGACGCTCCGTTAATGCCTGAAAAAGCAGTGGTACGCCAACCCCGGTCTGGGCTGAAAGCCAGACCCGAATCGGTTTATTTTCATCGTCGCGATCGATGCGCGGTTCAAAATCGTCAAGCATGTCGATTTTGTTCATCACCAGCAGCGCCGGGATCTCATCGGCCTCAATTTCAGCGAGAACCGTATTTACCGCATCAATGTTTTCCTGCACGCGGACATCCGCCGCGTCAATCACATGCAGCAGCAGCGTCGCCTGACGCGTCTCCTGCAACGTCGCTTTAAACGCGGCTACCAGATCGTGCGGCAGGTGGCGAATAAAGCCGACGGTATCGGCCAGCACCGTTTCGCCGACGTCAGGGACGTCAATGCGGCGCAGCGTCGGGTCCAGGGTGGCGAACAGCTGGTTCGCGGCATAGACCTCGGCGGCAGTGATCTGGTTAAAGAGCGTTGATTTTCCGGCGTTGGTATAGCCCACCAGCGACACGGTAGGAATATCGGCTTTCGCACGCGACCGCCGCCCCTGCTCGCGCTGTTTCTCGACTTTTTCCAGCCGCGACAGGATCTGCATGATACGGTTACGCAATAAACGGCGGTCGGTTTCGAGCTGGGTTTCACCCGGGCCACGCAAACCAATCCCGCCCTTCTGTCTTTCAAGGTGGGTCCAACCGCGGACAAGGCGAGTCGCCATATGGCGCAGCTGCGCCAGCTCGACCTGCAATTTCCCTTCATGGGTGCGCGCGCGCTGGGCGAAAATATCTAAAATAAGACCGGTGCGATCGATAACCCGGCATTCGCACAGGCGTTCCAGGTTACGTTCTTGCGCCGGACTCAGGGCATGATCGAAGAGCACGACCGAAGCGCCGGTCGCTTTAACGGCTTCCGCAATTTCGACTGCCTTACCTTCACCAACAAAATACTTCGGGTGCGGTGCTTTACGGCTACCGGTAATCACCTGCATTGCTTCGACACCGGCGGAAGAGGCCAGAGTTTCAAACTCCTGGAGATCTTCCATATCTTTGTCTTGCGAAAAATAGATGTGTACCAGTACCGCCTGCTCACCGGCGTCATAACGGTCAAACAAGCGTAAACCCCTTATAAAATACCAGCGGGGAACGCAGAAAACCTGGCTCCCCGGCGTGGAAAAACAGCACTGGCCTTATTCGGCGTCGTCGCTGTCTTGTTGCGGCGCAGAAGAACCCTGCGCGCTACCACCGTGGTGATAGTTACTGGAACCGCCGCCAGCATTGTTGCTGTGGTGAGACACCGGGCGAGACGGGACAACAGTAGAAATTGCGTGCTTATAGACCATCTGGCTGACCGTGTTCTTCAACAGGATCACGAACTGATCGAAAGACTCAATTTGCCCTTGCAGCTTGATACCATTCACCAAATAAATAGAAACCGGAACGCGTTCCCGACGCAAAGCGTTCAGGAACGGATCTTGTAAAGATTGCCCCTTAGCCATTCTCTCTTTTCCTTATATGTATGCTTGTTTTGTACTCAGAACCTTACGATTCTCAAAAAAAATTACGCACGATACCGTTTAATTGTACACGTTCAGTTCTGGCTCGCACCAACAACCTGTAATACTTTGTTGAGCGCTTGTTCAGGTTGTTCACTGTCTAACCAGTGCACACCTTCCCAACCGCGCAGCCAGGTGACCTGACGTTTGGCTAACTGTCTCGTGGCGCAAACACCTCGATAAACCATCTCATCATACGGGATCTCGCCATTGAGATATGACCACATCTGGCGGTATCCAACACAACGGATGGAAGGCATGTCCGTATGCAAATCTCCGCGGGCAAAAAGCGCCCGTACTTCTGCTTCAAAACCTGAAGCTAACATCTGATGAAAACGCTGTTCTATGCGTTGATGGAGCAGTTCACGGCTCGCCGGGGCGATGGCGAACTGATGCACCTGATATGGCAGAGCGTCTCCTGACGTTTGCGTCAGTTCCGTTAAAGTTTTACCCGAAATGAAAAAAACTTCCAGTGCCCGGGAAAGCCTTTGCGGATCATTTGGATGAATACGCGCAGCAGCCACGGGATCGATCTCCTGTAATTGCTGATGTAACGCATTCCACCCCTGCTCTGCGGCCTGCTGCTCAATCCGCGCTCTGACCTCTGGGTCAGCCGACGGTAAGGGCGACAATCCTTCCAGCAACGCTTTGAAATACAACATCGTTCCGCCGACTAACAGCGGAATTCGCCCGGCGGCGACTATATCCGCCATCGCCGCCAGCGCATCGCGGCGAAAATCCGCCGCGGAATAGGCCTCCGCAGGATCCAAAATATCCAGCAGCCGATGCGGCGCAGCGCTAAGCTCCGCAGCATCCGGTTTGGCGGTGCCAATATCCATTCCCCGATAAATGAGGGCGGAATCAACGCTAATCAACTCTACTGGCAAAACTTTACGTAAGGCTATCGCCAGCGCGGTTTTGCCGGAGGCCGTCGGGCCCATTAAAAAAATTGCCTTGGGCAGGCTCGCCTCGGTTACATCATTCATCTTTCAGGGCATTCATCGCCGAATGGAGATCTACAGGTTGTAACAGGCCACCCGGCGGCGTTCTCACCAGCTGCGGGCAAAGACGCTCAACGTCCGCCAGCAGCGCAATCGCCTGCGCCATATTCCATGACGTCTGTTCGCTCGTCAGATTACGCGCCATCCATTGGGCGATATTGCCGACGTCGAATGCGTTTTGCTGCGCCAGGTAGCCTATCAGTTCAGGAATCAAGATTTGTAAATTTTGTTGTCTTAAGGGTAAAGGGACCGCGCGCACCGTCACGTGCAGGGCATCGGTATGCACATCGATCCCTAGCTGCGCCAGCGCCGGCTGAGCGGCGGCCAGCGCCTGTTTTTCCCCTTCCGTAACTTTTAACCGCAGCGGGATCAGCAGCGGCTGAGCACATACCGCCTCCGCTCCCGGGGTCAACTGCGCCTGGCGCAGCCAGCGCTCGGCAACGGTCAACGACAGCAGCGCCAGACCACCCTCGCGCTCCAGCAGCGCGCAGTCGCCGCCAACAATCGTCAACACTCTGCCAAAGCTCTGACTGTGACCGGCCAACTCTGCCGCCGCCGGAGGCTGCAACGCTGGCTTTGGCGCCGTTGGCGTGTCGAGCAGTTGACGATAAAGCGCTCCCTGCTGCTTCTGGTAACCCGGCTGCGCATGCGGCCAGCTCGCGCCGCCCGGTTTGCCGCTGGAGGCCGCAGGCTCACGCGATGGCGTGATGCTGAAGCGGGTCGCAGGCTCCCGCGCTTCCGCTGGCCGCGCAAACTGGTTGCCTCCCGCGGCGATGCGGTTCTCCGGCATCGGGCGCGGCGCCGGCGGGTCGTCTTTTTCCGCCAGCGGCGCGTCAAGCTGCTGCTGCAGTACGCTCAGTACGCCCTGGTAGATAAAGTCGTGCACCAGGCGCGACTGATGGAAACGCACCTCATGCTTGGCCGGGTGGACGTTTACATCCACCTGATGGGGATCGATCTCCAGATACAGCACAAACGCCGGTTGCTGATCGGCCCCTAGCTTGTCTTCACAGGCCTGGCGGATAGCATGGTTGATCAGCCGATCGCGCATCATCCGCCCGTTAACGTAGCAATACTGAATTTCCGCCAGCGCCGGGGTGGTATGCAGCGGATCGGCGACCCAGCCGCGCAGGGTCAGATCGCCATGCTGCCACTCGATCGCCAGCGCATGTTCGAGAAAAGCGGCGCCGCAAATTGTCCCCAGCCGGCGCTCGCGCTGGCCATCCTGAGCGACGGCCCGATACTGGCGCATCACCTTGCCGTTATGGCTGAGGTTGATAGTGACGTCGAAGCGCGCCAGCGCAATGCGGCGCACCACCTCGTCAATGTGGCCGAACTCGGTCTTTTCGGTGCGCATAAATTTGCGCCGCGCCGGGGTGTTATAGAACAGATCGAGGACTTCCAGAGTGGTACCGACCGGGTGCGCCGCCGGCTTCACCGTCACCGCCTGATCGCGGCCTTCAGCATACGCCTGCCAGGCTTCCTGCTGCTCCGCCGTGCGCGAAGTCAGCGTTAAGCGCGCTACCGAACTGATACTGGCCAGCGCTTCGCCGCGAAAGCCGAGGCTAATAATGGCCTCCAGATCGTCAAGCGAGGCGATCTTGCTGGTCGCATGACGAGCCAGGGCCAGCGCCAGCTCGTCTTTTTTGATGCCGCTGCCGTTATCGCGGATGCGAATGAGCTTCGCGCCGCCGCGTTCGATATCAATGTCAATCCGCGTAGCGCCCGCATCAAGACTGTTCTCAACCAGCTCTTTCACCACCGACGCGGGCCGCTCCACCACCTCGCCGGCGGCAATCTGGTTGGCGAGCTGCGGCGGCAGAACCTGAATCGGCATCCCCTGCTCCTTAGTTAATCAACATCCCGCCCGGCGCCGCGGCGCTGGCGGTCTGCGCCGCCTCGCCGCGAGGCGCCGACTGCAGCGGATGCTGCATAAAGTAGTTGCGTAAGCCGTTATAAATCGCCTCCGCAATCTGCTCCTGGTAATCATCGCTACCCAGCAGCCGCTCTTCGCCGTTGTTACTGATAAAGCCCGTTTCCACGAGGATCGACGGGATGTCCGGCGAGCGCAGCACTCCAAGGCTAGCATGCTCCGGGCGGCGTTTGTGCAGGTTGCCAATACGCTGCAGCTGGCTCAGCACGTTGGTCGCCACATCGTAGCCGACGCGCTGGGAATGACCAAACTGCAGATCCAGCACCGCCTGGCTCAGGTAGGGGTCGGCCTGGCTGTTTGCCAGCACATCGCCCGCACCGCCGAGCAGTTCAGACTGCTTCTCATGCTGCTCGAGCCAACCGGCCATTTCGCTGTTGGCGCGACGGTTCGAGAGCACCCACACCGAGGCGCCAGTGGCATCGCGGTTTGGCGCGGCGTCAGCATGGATAGAGACGAGGAAATTGGCGTTTTGCTTACGCGCCACGTCAGAGCGGCCCATCACCGAAATAAAGTAATCCCCGTCGCGGGTCAGCACCGGCTTAAACTGCGGATCGGCGTTCAGTAACGCCCGCAGCTTGCGCGCGATAGCGATAGTCACGTTTTTCTCTTTGGTGCCGTTCGGGCCAATCGCGCCAGGATCCTGGCCGCCGTGCCCGGCATCAATGGCGATAATGACTTTATCATCCGCCGACACCGTGCGGGCCGCCGGGCGAGTCACGGTCTGATTGTTGGTCATCGCCGGCTGAGAGGAGGTCATCACCGTCTGCCGTTCATGACCCGACGAGCTGAACGGGTTACGCCCTGACGTCGTCGTCCGGGAAGGCATCACCGGCGGCGGGTCGGCCCGTTTCACCACCACGGGCGGCGGAGGCGGCGGCGGCGGCGCGTCGGCGTTGATGGTAAAGACCACCGTGTAATTCGCCCCGTTCTGTTGCTTCACCGCCCGGGTTTTGCCATCTTCCGTCAGATCCACCAGCAGACGCAGCGTCTGCGTATCCTGCGGCGTGCCGGCGCGAATACTCTTCACCAGGTTGCTGCCGCTAAACTGCAGCGGTAGTCCCTGCAATACGCCGGTCTGCTTGATATCCAGCGCCACCAGACGTTTACCCTGTGGGGTAAAGGAGTACTCCGGCTCACCGACAAAGCTTAGGGTAATACGGGCCTGCTGGTCTCCGTTAGAGACCTGGATATCGGATAAACTCGCCGCAGTGACGTGAAGACTCGACAGCATCAGCGCAGCGGCAAGCCAGGTGGTTATGCGATACTTCATCCCGTCATCCTTCAGGCTAAAAGGCTAAACGCGCCAGTAAAGATTCACCCCGTGAGGAGATCGCGGTAATACGCGCCTCACGCCCTTGTGCCTGGTAATCAAGGTGAATTTCAACATCCGGGTCAGGCAGGACACCTGCGCCTTGCTGCGGCCATTCCACCAGGCAGATGGCATCGTCGGCAAAATAATCACGGATCCCCATAAATTCGAGTTCCTCAGGATCCGCCAGACGGTAGAGATCGAAGTGATACACCATCAGGTTCTCGAGGGTATAGGGCTCCACCAGGGTATAAGTTGGGCTTTTGACATTGCCGCGGTGACCGAGCGCCTGCAAAAAGCCGCGGCTGAAGGTCGTTTTCCCCGCGCCTAAATCACCATACAGATAAATCACGGTGGCGCCGGTACAGGCCTGCGCGATGCGGTCGCCAAGGGCCAGCGTGGCCTGCTCATCGGGTAAAGGAATCACTCGGTTAATCATGGTCTACGTCAATCACATCCGGGTTAACAACACGCCTGAGCGTGGAAAAGAGATCGGTCGCCAGCATGCCGCGGGTGCCCTCGCGGGCGGCCAGTCGGTCGGCGGCATCGCCATGAGCGACGCACCCGGCACAGGCAGCATCATACGGCGTCAGGTGCTGTCCTAACAACGCGGCGATGATGCCGGTGAGCACATCGCCCATCCCGCCGCTGGCCATCCCGGCATTGCCGGCATCGATAATGCCCATCGCCCCGCTTTCACTGGCCACCACCGTGCCCGCGCCTTTCAGCACAACCACGCCGCCATACCGTTTTACCAGACGCTGCGCAGAAAGTAAGCGATCGCTTTCAATTTCTGCCACGCTGACGTTCAGCAGACGGGCCGCTTCGCCGGGGTGCGGCGTTAGCACGCGATTGTGACGTTTATCGGGATTGAATGCCAGCAGGTTCAGCGCGTCGGCGTCCCAGACCATCGGTTTGTTAAAACTTTCCACCGTGCGCAGGGCGCTGCGCCCCCATTCGCGCTGCCCCAGGCCCGGGCCAATCGCCACCACGTCCGCCCACTCCAGCGCGGCTTTCAGAGTCTGCGGCGTCAGCTCATCTACCATTAATTCCGGCCGCACGGTGACAATGGGCGCCACGTTCTCCGGGTGAGTAAGTACTCGCACCAGTCCCGCGCCGCTGCGTAGGGCCGCTTCACCGCACATACGGATAGCGCCTGCCGTGCCGCGATCGCCGCCGACAATCACCAGTTTACCGTGATCGCCTTTATGGGAGGTGGCCCGCCGCGGCGGCAGCCAGTCGGCGAGGTGGGCGGCGCAAAACCGCGTCAGAGGAGTGCTTTGTCCGGCGAGCCAGCGTTCGAGCCCCAGCGCATGATGGTGGAGTTGCCCGACGACATCCCGCGCCTTGCCGGTCAGCAGCCCCGGCTTGAGGGCGATAAAGGTCAGCGTATGGTCGGCCTGTACCACCGCACCTGGCGTCGCGCCCGTCTGCGCATTCAGGCCGGAAGGGATATCCAGCGCCACCACCGGCGCCGGGTGGTGGTTCGCCTGGTGGATGAGCGCCGCAACGGGATCGCGCGGCGCACTGCGCAGACCGGTGCCGAGCAGGCCATCAATAATCAGTGAGATATCGTCGGGCCATGGGATGGTCGCCGCATGGATCACGCCGCCGGCGTTAAGCCACGCCTCCCGCGCCGCCTGCGCCTCTTCCGGCAGCGGGCTGTCACTCTCCACCGCCAGCAGCGTCACACGCCGCCCCGCGGCCTGTGCCAGACGCGCAACGACATATCCGTCGCCGCCGTTGTTGCCATGTCCGCAGAGGATCAGCCAGTGCGCGCTGGCAGGATAAGCACAGCTGGCCAGCTGGAACGCCGCCTCGCCCGCGCGCTGCATGAGTTCGAACAGCGTCAGCCCCAGGCTGTCCGCCGCCTCTCGTTCGGCCAGGCGCAGCGCCTCCGCAGGCCAAATGTTGTATGGTATACTGTCAGGGTTTTTCGTCATTGTATGGTCCATCATGTCACAGCCCCTCGATCTCGTTCAGTTAGCGCAACAAATCAAACAATGGGGCACAGAGCTTGGGTTCCAGCAGGTGGGGATCGCCGATACCGACCTCAGCGCCAGTGAACCCAAACTGCAGGCATGGCTGGATAAACAATACCACGGCGAAATGGAATGGATGGCCCGTCACGGTATGATGCGCGCCCGTCCCCACGAACTGCTGCCCGGTACGTTACGCGTCATCAGCGTGCGGATGAACTATCTGCCCGCTAACGCCGCCTTTGCCCGCACCCTGAAAGATCCCACGCTGGGTTACGTCAGCCGTTATGCCCTCGGGCGTGATTATCATAAGCTGCTACGTAATCGCCTGAAAAAGCTGGGGGAGAAGATTCAGGAACAGTGTGCTTCGCTCAATTTTAGACCTTTTGTCGATTCCGCGCCTATCCTGGAACGGCCAATCGCAGAAAAAGCGGGCCTTGGCTGGACAGGTAAGCACTCACTAATCTTAAGCCGCGACGCCGGATCGTTCTTTTTCCTCGGCGAACTGCTGATTGATCTGCCCCTGCCGGTCGACAGCCCGGTTGCGGAGGAGTGTGGGCGCTGCGTCGCCTGCATGACCATCTGTCCCACCGGGGCCATCGTTGAGCCCTATACCGTCGACGCCCGGCGCTGCATCTCCTATCTCACCATTGAACTGGAAGGTACAATCCCCGAGGAGTTCCGTCCACTAATCGGCAACCGTATTTACGGTTGTGATGATTGTCAGCTGATCTGCCCGTGGAACCGTTTCTCACAGCTCACCGATGAAGAGGATTTCAGCCCACGCAAAGCGCTGCATGCCCCGCCGCTGGTGGAGCTGTTCGCCTGGAGCGAAGCGTGGTTTCTGAAGGTGACCGAAGGGTCGGCGATTCGTCGCATTGGCCACCTGCGCTGGCTGCGTAATATCGCCGTCGCGTTGGGCAATGCGCCCTGGGATGAAGCCCATCTTCGCGCCCTGGAGAGCCGCCGGGGCGAGCACCCGCTTCTCGACGAACACATTGAGTGGGCGATTGCCCAGCAACTGAAAAAGCGGAACGCCGACGCCGTTGAAGTACAGCTGCCGAAAAAATTACGTCTGGTCAGAGTGGTAGAGAAAGGCTTGCCGCGCGACGCCTGATTCATTCATAGGCTGTGAATAAAATCTAAAACACATTGCGTTTCAAGGCGCAGACCAAGGTCAAGTGATCGGATTAACATTTTGAAATGAAATTTATTTGTTAAATTTCAATCACATACAAAGATACTATTTACAAAGCGAAGCATTTGCGCCGCCAGTGACGGAACGATAACCTGTGGATAACTCTGTTCACAGTATTTCTGAGGACCAAACGAAAATCATCCCCGGCGCTGGATTGCACTGTGGATAAATAAGAGATGGAAGAAAATTTGGAGCGGGAAACGAGACTCGAACTCGCGACCCCGACCTTGGCAAGGTCGTGC
>NZ_JBPYUI010000011.1:0-174512 GCF_051858335.1 Klebsiella sp. K47 | reverse complement strand
CCGATGGTAGTGTGGGGTCTCCCCATGTGAGAGTAGGGAACTGCCAGGCATCAAACAAGTGAAGAGCCCATCCTGCCGGATGGGCTTTTTGCGTTTCTGTCGTCCGGCCAGCGTGCCGGTATGCCTCCCCGGTGGCGCTGCGCTTACCGGGGCTACAAAACCGTACCCCGGACAAAGTGCGCAGCACCGCCTCCGGCGAAAATTACGCCATGTTCGCTCCATTATCTCCTTTCAACGCAAAATAAAACCCCGTCATGGCAATCCCTTCGCCATAATCCACTTTTTCCCTGCCCCTGCGCTGGCGATGATCGCGAAAACCGTGCTTGCGAAAAAAAATGTGAATCCAATCACATATAAAAATATAACAATTATATAACATTTAGTTTACTAATTAATTTGTCTGCGTGACGTGGTACGCCCGACAAGACAGATTGCAGTCTTTGCTGGAGCAATATAACAATGACAGAAAGTAGCATTACCGAACGGGGCGCGCCGGAACTGGCCGATACCCGTCGTCGTATTTGGGCAATTGTTGGCGCTTCCTCGGGGAATCTGGTTGAATGGTTTGATTTTTACGTTTACTCATTCTGCTCGCTCTATTTCGCGCACATCTTCTTTCCATCCGGAAATACCACCACCCAACTGCTGCAAACGGCAGGCGTATTTGCCGCCGGATTTCTGATGCGTCCTATCGGTGGATGGCTGTTTGGTCGGATCGCTGACCGCCGGGGACGTAAAACGTCCATGCTTATCTCGGTCTGCATGATGTGCTTTGGCTCACTGGTGATTGCCTGTCTGCCGGGTTATGCGGTGATCGGCACCTGGGCCCCGGCGCTGCTGCTGCTGGCGCGTCTGTTCCAGGGGCTGTCTGTTGGCGGAGAATACGGCACCAGTGCGACCTATATGAGTGAAGTCGCGGTGGAGGGAAAGAAAGGCTTCTATGCCTCCTTCCAGTACGTTACGCTGATTGGTGGTCAACTGCTGGCTGTATTAGTGGTTGTGGCGCTCCAGCAGGTGCTTAGCGATGAAGATCTCCATGCCTGGGGATGGCGTATTCCTTTTGCCCTCGGGGCGGTACTGGCTATCGTCGCGCTGTGGCTGCGTCGCCAGCTGGACGAAACCTCGAAGCAGGAGACCCGGGCGCTGAAAGAGGCTGGCTCATTTAAAGGGTTGTGGCGCAATCGCCGGGCCTTTGCGATGGTGTTAGGCTTTACCGCCGCCGGATCGCTGACCTTCTACACCTTCACCACCTATATGCAAAAGTATCTGGTCAACACGGCGGGCATGACGGCCAGCACCGCCAGCGTGATCATGACCGCGGCGCTGTTCGTTTATATGCTGGTTCAGCCGCTATTCGGCGCCTTCTCGGATAAAGTTGGCCGCCGGACCTCCATGCTGTGTTTTGGCGTGCTGGCGACGTTATTTACCGTGCCTATTCTCAGCGCCTTGCAAAAAGTGAGCTCACCCTATGCCGCCTTCGGCCTGGTGATCTGCGCCTTACTGATTGTCAGTTTCTATACCTCGATCAGCGGCATCCTGAAAGCAGAGATGTTCCCGGCTCAGGTTCGCGCGCTTGGGGTCGGGTTGTCCTATGCCGTCGCGAACGCATTGTTCGGCGGCTCTGCGGAGTACGTCGCGCTGTCGCTTAAGTCGGCAGGGATAGAGCACGCGTTCTACTGGTATGTGACGGTGATGGCCGCCATTGCCTTCCTTGTCTCCCTGATGTTGCATCGCAAAGGGAAGGGGTTGCGTCTGTAACGCTTACTGATGAGCCAACTGCCATACAGCGTAGCCGGTGGTCGCGCCGGCGACATCCCAGGCAAAATCCTTCCAGCTCCAGCCGCTCCCAGCCGGGCGGCTGTCCCAAAGCTCTTTTGAGGCGCCAAGGCTGACGGAAAACATCAGGCCGATAGCGGCGCTGCGGTCCCGGCTGTAACCCTGATGTTGCGCATATTCATTGCCAGCGGCAGAGAGCATCGCTGAGGCCAGAAAATGCTGGGCTTTGTCCTGACCGGACCATGCATCATTTGCCATGTGGCTGCAGCCGGTTAACAGCAGCGAAGCAATCACTATTATCGTACGCATAGCGCTTCCAGAAAAAAGCCCCGTCGAGGCGGGGCTGATAGTCAGAGAATACGGCTGATCAGCCGGTCAATGCGGATCCGCCGCAGGCGGCGGATCAGTTTTCGCACTTTCACCGGATAGTCGGCGATACTTTGCAGATCCCGATAATGTTTCACTACCGTGGTGTGGGTGCGGATGAGCTTCAGCTCTTTCTCCCGCATGGCCCCCAGCTGCCGCTTTGGATCGTGGATCAGAATGGCGTTTTCCAGATCGAGCCGCCAGGCGCGCGGGTTCAGGTTGTTGCCAGTGAGCAGCATCCACTCATCGTCAACCCACATGCCTTTCAGGTGGTAGCTGTTATCGTCATCCTTCCACAGGCGGACGATCAGCTGATCGGTATTGACATAATACTGCAGCCGGCTGAGGAAACGCCGCAGGTTGATCTCATACAGATAGGGAAGGGCGCCGATGATTTTAAACGGCTGATCTTCAGGAATGTAGAAATCGTTAGCCGTTTTATCGCCGACAATAATCTCCACCTGTTTTCCGTCGCGCAGCAGCTGGATGATATTTCTTACCAGTACGGCAGGGAGGTTGAAGTAGGGGGTGCAGATCGTCAGCTTGTGTTCGGCACAGGGCATCAGGTGAAAGATGGTTTTATTCAGCAGGCTCGATTTACCCAGGCCTACCAGCGGGGTGACGGAGAGTTCTTCGTCACCAGCGGTGCCGACAAAATGGTAGCTGCGGTCGCGGAGCTCCTGACGGTACTGGCGAATGTCGTTTTTGATTTCCGGGCTTTTTGGCCGATCCGGTCTGTCGAGACGGTTAACGCCGCGCCCCTGAACCAGATTGTTGTCGACCCAGTCGAACATGATGTCCGCCATTTTGCCGTTACGGATGCACTGATAGCGATCATAGCGATACTTATCATGCTGATGCAGATAAACATCATTCAGGCTGGCGCCGCTGTAGAGGACGCAGTCATCAATAATAAAGCCTTTGAAATGGAGAACGCCGAGCGCCTCCCGAGTGTTAATCGGCACGCCGTAAACGGGGATATCTACCCCTGGATTTTCATTGGCCATCCGACAATACCAGTCGGCATTGGTATTAGAGGCGGCGGCGCCGATCCGGCCACGCTGAGCGCGGTGCCAGTCCACCAGAACGCGGACATCCAGTTCCGGACGCTGGCGTTTGGCGTCATAAAGGGCCTGCAAAATTCCTTTTCCGCCATCATCTTGCTCCAGATAGAGCGCAATAATGCATATACGCTGAGTGGCGTGGGCAATCCGGGTCAGTAACGCTTCCCTGAATTCCGCAGGGGCGTAAAAGAACTCTACATCATCAACTGACTGAGAAAGCTTAGGGAGTTGGGCAAGGTGTTGTTGATGTTTATTACGCTTAAATTTTGACAACATCACAGTGCGTTTCTTCTCTGTTTATTGAAGGGTCTTCTGTACCATGCAGACGACGTAAGCGGGCAATAATACCATTACTACCCGCTAATGTGGTCAACAATTGCGGTCAGCGTCGCGCGATTATCCCTGATTCAGGGGCAGCGACAGGCTGACAATCCCATCTTCCAGCTGAATATCGACGGTGAATCCCAGCTTTCTGGCGAGGCCTATCATGCCTCGGTTATTTGGCATCGTAATACCATTAAGGCGCTGCAGGCCATGGCTTTGCGTATAGGCGATCAGCTTTTCCAGCAACCTTCGCCCCAGGCCTAACCCTTTTAAATCTGAACGGACCAGAACGGCAAACTCGGCGTCAATATTATCGGGATCGGAGATCGCCCGCGTCACGCCGAGGATCTCGCTCTTCTCTGCGCTGGTCCTGACGGCAACGAACGCCATTTCTCGATCGTAGTCGATCTGGGTCATATTGGCTAAGTCGTCATGGGTAAATTCGTTGATCTCACTAAAATAGCGATAATAGAGATCTTCTTTGGTGACCTGGGCGATAAATGCGAGCAACTGTGGCTCATCTTCCGGGAGGATCGGCCGGAACAGACAGCGATCGCCATTTTTCATCACCACCCACTCCTCCAGTTGGTGCGGATAGGGACGAATAGCGAGACGGCTTTCACTGTCGCCGCTGAAGGGAGCAAGCCCCAGGGTAACGTCCAGCGCCGTAAACTCGTTGCCGGAGGCGAGCAGGGGATGAATATCCAGGCGCTGGATCTCCGGGCAGTCGACGATCAGGTTCGAGACCTGAACCAGCAGCTGGCTTAAGCCAGCGATATCCAGCGGGCGCAAGGCGCTGCGGCCGCGGATCTTCTTATTTTTGATCGCCTGGATCACCAGATAACGCGCCAGGTTCATATTCAGCGGCGGCAGCGCCACGGCGGCCTGGTCCTCGGCCCGCCACTCCACGCCGCCCTCGCCCAGCATAATCAACGGGCCGAAGACGGGATCGTGCTCAACCACTACTCTTAGCTCCTGGGCGCCAGCGCGATTGGCCATGCTTTGCACCAGCAATCCATGAATGCGCGCCTGGGGCCAGGCCAGTTTGACGCGATCGATCATCGCATCTGCAGCCTGCTGCACCTCGGCGGCGGTACGCAAATAGAGCATGACCCCCTGTACTTCTGATTTGTGCGGGATATCCGGAGAACGCAGCTTCAGCGCAACCGGATAGCCTATCTGCTCAGCGATATGCACCGCTTCCGCGCTGTCAGCGGCAATCCAGGTTGGCAGCGTGTGGATGCCATAGGCCCGAAGCACCGGGCTGACCTCGTGAGTATCCAGCGTGGTGGCGCCGTCATCTATCGCTTGCTGCAGCAGAGCATGCGCCTCGCTGGTATTGGCGGTTAAGGAGTCTGGTAGCACCGGCGTCTCGCGCAGTTGTTTCTGGTTGCGACGGTATTCCACCATATGCATAAAAGCGGTGATCGTGCCCTCCGGCGTACGGTAGGTAGGGAGGCCGGCATCGCTGAATAAACGTCGCGCTTCCTGCGAGGAAAATTCGCCGCACCAGTTGGTCAGCACGGTGACATATTTACCGCGCGGGTGATGCTTCAGAGCGTCAATCAGGGCCAGGGCACTCTCGGTGCCCGGCGCGGCGGCGCTGGGAGAGTGGATCACCAGCAGCGCGTCATAATCCTGACTGTTGAGCAAAACATTCACCGCCCGCTGATAGTGTTCGCTACTGGCGTCATCGCGTAGATCCAGCGGGTTGGCGATCTCCACGCCAACCGGCAACGCCTGACGCAGGGCGTCGCGCGTCTCCTCGCTGAGAGCCGCCAGCTTACCGTTTCGCAACCAAAGCTCATCCAGCGCCAGCGCTGCCGGCGCCGCACCGTTGCTGACGATCATCAGTTTTTCACCGCGCAGCGGGCGCATGTGGCTGAGCGTTTCCACCGCAGAGAACAGCTCATGGGTATCCTGCACCCGCAGCAGACCAGCGCGCTGAATGGCCGCATCCCATGCCGGGTCCATCCCGGAATTGGCGTGCAATAGCTTCTGCGCCGCCGGACTACGGCCGCTTTTAATCACCAGGATAGGTTTGTTTCGCGAAGCGCTGCGCGCGGCGGAGACAAAGCGGCGCGCGTCGCTGAGATGCTCGAGGTACAGCAAAATGGCGCTGGTCTTGCTATCGCGGGCCAGAAAGTCCAGCAGGTCATCGACATCAATATCCAGGCTATCGCCCAGGGCGATGAAGTAGGAAAAACCCATCTCGCGCTGTTGCGCCCAGTCAAGGATAGTATTGGAGACGGCGGCCGACTGCGAGATAAAGGCCAGTTTACCGCGATGGATCGGCACCGGTGAAAAGCTGGCGTTCAGCCCTTGCCATGGGGCCAGCAGTCCGAGACT
The DNA here is from genome assembly GCF_051858335.1 of Klebsiella sp. K47. Taxonomy (NCBI): domain Bacteria; kingdom Pseudomonadati; phylum Pseudomonadota; class Gammaproteobacteria; order Enterobacterales; family Enterobacteriaceae; genus Klebsiella; species Klebsiella sp. K47. The sequence goes on along the minus strand of NZ_JBPYUI010000011.1, from coordinate 168,633 downwards.
GTTGGGGCCGAGCAGACGCATCTGATAGCGCGCGGCGCATTCGAGCAGCGCCGGGTACTGTTCCGGCTGCGAAGAGAGGATGATGCAGGTCTTGCAGCCTTTTTGCCCTAAGGCTTCGAGCAATTCGAGATTACGCCTGGCGTTAGTACAGAGCACCGCCAGATCCGGGGTAAACGGCAGGCTCTCGATGGTAGGCCATGCCAGTACCCCAAGAACCGCCTTCCAGGCGGGGGTGACCGGCATCACCGGGCCATTGAAGCCGCCGGCTAACAGGTTGCGCATCATGAGATAGCCAGCGCGCTGCGGCTTCATTGATGCGCCAATAACGGCGATGGACTTTGGTCGCAGCAGCGCTTCCAGGCCTCGTTGGCTCATACCGGTCTCCTTTCATCCCAGTGACCGAATGATTTTAAACGTTTTCCACCTGGCCCGCTGTGATACTGCCCTTATGCTGGGTTTTTCCCGCCAGATAGCGGGTCCGGAAGCGGGTGAAGTGCTCGCCAAGCGCAGCGGCGGCCGGGGCATCGCCCGCCAGATCCAGCAGGGCGATGGCCACTTCCGCGGTACAATATTGTCCGTCGGCGTGCGCCTCGCGCAGATGGTAGGCAGAGATGCGCGACAGATCGACGGAGATAATCGGCAGCGCGTCGAGATAAGGACTCTTACGGAACATTTTGCGCGCTTCGGTCCAGGTGCCGTCGAGCATGATAAACAGCGGGGGTTTACCGGACGGCGGCGCGCTCAGGACCTGGCGATCCGGCCCGGCATAGGAGGCCGGAAATACGACCATGGGCTGATAATCAGGATGGGCGACCAGATCGAGCAGCGCCTGCGGCGGTTCGGTACGCGACCACTGAAACGCTTCGGTATCTGGCAGAATATCGGCGATGAGCCGGCCAGTGTTGCTGGGCTTCATCGGTTCCGTATCAAACATCACCAGGCAGAAGCGGCTGGCGGCCTGCGCTGAGGTTAACGTGGCGCACAGGCACTGCTTGAGCGGCAGCAGACAGCGCTGGCAGCGGCGGATGCGATTACCGCGCGCAAGGAAAGGGCGGGTAGCTCGCGCGAGACGTTCGGCGCGCAGGCGAAGGACAGCGTTATCAGTCATGGGAGTCGCTAGTGAAAAACGCTATTGTCGCAGAGGTGAAAACGGGGCACAAGCGGTGCCCCGGAAGGGTTATTGTTGGCCGGCTTCGTTAAGCCAGCTATCGAATGGCGCTTTTGGCACTGCGCCATTGAGCATGTCGATCACTTCGCCATTTTTGAACATCATAATGGTCGGGATGCTGCGGATACGAAACCGGGCGCTAAGCTCACGTTCCGCTTCGGTGTTGACTTTCACAAAACGCATCTTCCCGCTACGCTCTTCCGCGACGTCTTCAAAGATCGGCGCGAAGCTACGGCAGGGTCCGCACCATGGCGCCCAGAAATCGACAACGACCGGCAGATCGTCCTTCAAGAGTTTATCCAGCGTTGCCCCGGTCGCGTTGATGACGTCGCCATCAAAAAGATCGTGACCGCAGCGTCCGCACTTTGCGCCATCCGCGCTACGATCGTCCGGGAGGCGGTTCAGAGCCTGACAACTGGCACAAACGGTATTCATAACTAACCTCTGGTTATGGGTTGCAACGTGGCACGTGGCCGATATGTTTCTGTGATGTTACATATTATCGATGAAGTGTTATTTGAGGACAATGCGTTTTGTTCGATGAGTGCAATAGAGGCCGGCTTTTAAACGAAATCATGGCGAAGCGATGGCACATCGGGTAATCTGCGCGCTTCGCGCAGCGCAGGTGGAGAAAATTGATGAGCGACGAACTGAAAAATAAAAGCGGCAAGGTCAAAGTGATGTATGTCCGCAGTGATGATGATTCTGACAAACGCACCCATAACCCACGTACCGGGAAAGGGGGAGGTCGTCCAGGAAAATCTCGTGTTGACGGCCGCAGCCGCCCTGCGCGTGACGAACGAAACAGCCGCGGCGACGATCGCAAACGTGACGACCGTAAGCGTGACGATCGCAAACGCGATGATTTTCATCGCGACGATGCGTCTCCGTGGCGTACCGTTTCCCGCGCTCCTGGCGATGAGACGCCGGTAAAAGAAGATCACGGCGGGATCAGCGGGAAGAGCTTTATCGATCCGGAAGTGCTGCGTCGTCAGCGTGCGGAAGAGACCCGCGTATATGGCGAAAACGCCTGCCAGGCTCTGTTCCAGAGCCGTCCGGAAGCTATCGTTCGCGCCTGGTTTATTCAGAGCGTGACGCCGCGCTTTAAAGAGGCGCTGCGCTGGATGGCGGCCAACCGTAAGGCCTATCACGTGGTGGACGAAGCCGAGCTGGCGAAAGCCTCCGGCACCGAGCACCACGGCGGCGTCTGCTTCCTGATCAAAAAACGCCACGGCACTTCTGTTGCTCAATGGGTCGCGAAGGCCGGGGAAGAAGATTGCGTTCTGGCGCTGGAAGATGTGGGTAACCCACATAATCTCGGGGCGATCATGCGTAGCTGCGCGCACTTTGGCGTGAAGGGCGTGGTGGTTCAGGATGCTGGCGTGCTGGAGTCCGGGGCGGCGATCCGTACGGCGGAGGGCGGTGCGGAGCATGTTGAACCGATCACTGGCGACAGCTTTATCGATACCCTCGATCAGTTCCGCAAAGCGGGCTACGCGATTGTCTCAACGTCCAGCCATAATGGTACCCCGCTGTTTAAAGCCGAGCTGCCGAAGAAAATGGTGCTGGCGTTAGGCCAGGAACGTGATGGTCTGTCCGATGCGGCGATTTCCAGCGCCGATCTCAGCGTTGCCATCGACGGTACCGGTAATGTCGAAAGCCTGAACGTCTCTGTGGCGACCGGCGTCCTGCTGGCGGAATGGTGGCGTCAGAACAAGGCGTGATTCGCCTGCCTGAATGCAAAAAAGCCAGCTGATGCTGGCTTTTTTTTATGGCTGTCAATCACTCGCTTTCAGCGGGAAGGACCGGCATCCAGTCGATCGGCGTTTCGCCGCGGTCAACCAGCCACTGGTTGGTCTGTACGAAATGATTGCAGCCAAAGAAGCCGCGATGCGCAGAGAGCGGTGATGGATGCGGCGCCTTCAGCACGCAGTGGCGCTGACGATCGATAATCGCGCCTTTCTTCTGCGCATGAGAGCCCCACAGCAGAAAAACTACTCCCTCGCAATGCTCATTGATTAAAGCGATAACCTTATCGGTAAAGGTCTCCCAGCCCAGACTGGCGTGCGAGTGCGCCTGTCCGGCGCGAACGGTCAGGACCGTATTCAGCAGCAGCACGCCCTGTCGTGCCCAGCTTTCGAGATAACCGTGGGTGGGGCGGGTAAAGCCGGGGATCGTGGCCTCCAGCTCTTTATACATATTCAGCAACGAAGGCGGGATCGCGACGCCCGGACGAACTGAGAACGCCAGACCGTGGGCCTGACCCGGGCCGTGATAGGGGTCCTGGCCGAGAATGACGACTTTGACATCGCCCAGTTCAGTAAAGCGAAACGCATTGAAGACGTCTTTTTGCGGCGGATAGATGGTGATCCCCGACTGGCGCTCTTCGGCGACGGTCTTCAGAGTATTGAGAAAATAGGGTTGTTGCTTTTCATCCGCCAGCACGTCATGCCAGGTTAAAGGGGTGGTCATCTTGCTCTCCTGCAAAAGGGTCATCGCTATAGCTTAACGGCTTCTTTCTATAGAACAAAATCGGCACGGCCTGATGCCGGCTTTTATGCAAAAAAAATTGAAAATTTACAAAATTATTTATAGCTCACAATGGCGTAACTTGATGTAAAACAATAAAAACCTCCTATACCCACGTTGGGTGAGTGGTTTTTATTGATTTATATCAAGGAATGCCGAGGGGGCGGCTGATATATATACACTTATACAACAATGGTTTTACCAATTGGCCGCGAAGAGGCCAAAATCGAATAAACACTGCCTGGGAGGCATCAAATGATTACTGGTATCCAAATTACTAAAGCGGCAAACGACGACCTGCTCAACTCTTTCTGGCTGCTGGATAGCGAAAAAGGCGAAGCGCGCTGCCTGTGCGCCAAAGGTGGTTTTGCGGAAGATGATGTGGTTGCGGTAAGTAAACTGGGTGAAATCGAATACCGTGAAATCCCGGTGGACGTGAAACCGGAAGTGCGCGTCGAAGGCGGTCAGCACCTGAACGTTAACGTGCTGCGTCGCGAAACCCTGCTGGACGCGGTTGAGCATCCGGAAAAATATCCGCAGCTGACCATTCGTGTTTCCGGCTACGCGGTACGCTTCAACTCTCTGACGCCGGAACAGCAGCGCGACGTTATCGCCCGTACCTTTACCGAAAGCCTGTAAGGCTAACGCCAGATGTGAAAACGCCGGGATATCCCGGCGTTTTTTTTACTCATCGCTGGACGCTGATGGCGTCCCGGCCGCGCTTGGCTTCCGGCGCTTACCGATATTTTTCGTATCGCGGTGGCGCTTCTTCACCCGCGGTTTCTCTTTTTCATCTTTTTTCTTCTGCGCACGCTTCGCCAGCACTTTCTTCGATGGCTTACCCGTCAGCTTCTCGCTCGGCGCACGGGTCGTCGGGCGCAGTTCATCGATAACTCTGGCTTTCAACGGCTCTTCAATATAGCGACCAATCTTACCCAGCAGCAGGTGGTCATGAGCCTCGACCAGAGAAATGGCGGTCCCTTTTTTACCGGCGCGGCCGGTACGACCGATACGGTGCAGGTAGGTATCCGCGGTACGCGGCATATCGAAGTTAAAGACGTGGCTGACGTCCGGAATATCGATACCGCGGGCAGCGACGTCGGTGGCGATCAACACGTTGACGCGGCCGTCGGTCAGGCGCTTGATAGCTTCGTTTCGCTTGGCCTGCACCATCTCGCCTTCCAGCCAGCAGGTGTTAATCCCGGCCTCACGCAGCCAGTTAGCCAGCTCATGCACGCGCTCACGCTTACGCACAAACACGATAGCGCGGGTGGCTTCCGGCTGTTGCAGCAGATTCACCAGCAGTTTGGTTTTATGTTCGATATCGTCGGCACGGTAGTACCACTGATGGATTTTCTTACGCTCGCGGGTTGACGGATTGGCGGAAACTTCAACCGGCTCCTCCAGCAGACGCTCAGCAAAGTCTTTGATCGCATCGCCTTCCAGCGTCGCGGAGAACAGCATAGTCTGCTTGCGCCAGCGAGTTTCACCGGCGATGGTTTCGATATCCTGGGCAAAACCCATATCCAGCATGCGGTCGGCTTCATCGAGGATTAGGGTCTCGACGGCGCGGCAGTCGAAATTCTCTTCTTTAATATATTGCAGCAGGCGACCGGTGGTGGCGACTACGATGTCCTGGTTTTCGCTGAACACTTCCGCGTGGTTCATGTACGCCACGCCGCCGGTAATGGTAGCGATGTCCAGATGGGTATGCTTCGCCAGCTCGCGGGCGTGGTCGGCTACCTGCATCGCCAGCTCACGGGTCGGCGTCAGGATAAGAATGCGCGGCGGGCCGGATTTCTTACGCGGGAAATCGAGCAGGTGCTGCAACGCTGGCAGCAGATACGCCGCCGTTTTACCGGTGCCGGTCGGCGCTGAACCGAGAATGTCACGGCCATCGAGCGCAGGCGGAATAGCGGCGGCCTGAATGGCTGTCGGGCGAGTGAAACCTTTATCCTGGAGGGCTTCCAGCAGGTTTTCGTCGAGTTCAAGTTCGGAAAAAGTCGTTACAGTCATGTTCTACCTCTGAGTGGGCCGCCGATTATAGACGTTACTGACGTAATGTTCATCTGTTTGTAAGGCTATCTGTTCTCCGGTATTGTGCATAGCCTTAGGTTCAGGAGTTTTTGTCGGCAAGGTTATTGAGGATGTCTCAGTCGAAGTTTGCGCTGCCGCGCAATGGTTTTACCTTCAAACGGTTCTTTGTCGCTCACGATCGCTGCGCCATGAAGGTGGGTACCGACGGCATTTTGCTGGGCGCCTGGGCGCCGATTGCCGGAGTGAAGCATGTGCTGGATATTGGCGCGGGCAGCGGCTTGCTGGCGCTGATGCTCGCGCAGCGTACCGGAGATGATGTGCATGTCGAGGCGGTCGAACTGGACGAAGAGGCCGCCGCTCAGGCGCGGGAAAACGCCCTCGCGTCGCCGTGGGCTTCGCGGATTGAGGTCTGGCAGGCCGATATTCATCAGTGGCAGCCGTCGCAAACTCGACGCTATGAACTGATAATCAGTAATCCGCCCTTTTTTGCCGAAGGCGTGCCATGCGCGACCTCGCAGCGAGAGCAGGCGCGGTACACCACGACGCTCGATCACGCCTCCCTGCTGACCTGTGCCGCAGAGCATATTACCGAAGAAGGTTTTTTTTGCGTGGTGTTGCCGGTGGATATTGGTAATGCGTTCATCGAACGGGCAAGGGCGATGGGCTGGCATCTGCGACTGCGTACTGACGTGGCGGAGACCGAGCTGCGACCGCCGCATCGGGTGCTGCTGGCTTTCTCCCCGACGGCAGGGGAGTGTTTCAGCGACAGGCTGGCGATCCGCGGGCCAGAGCAGCAATATTCGGAAGGCTTTACCGCTCTGACCGAGGACTTTTATCTCTTTATGTGAGCCAGGGGCGAGAGTATCGACGGGCCGCTGTCAGGCAGCGGCTGCGGATAGTCGAGGGTATAATGCAGACCGCGGCTCTCCTTACGCAACATCGCGCAGCGTACGATAAGCTCCGCCACCTGCACCAGATTGCGCAGTTCCAGCAAATTATTCGAGACGCGGAAGCGGGCGTAATACTCATCCAGCTCCTGTTGGAGCATGGTAATGCGCCGCAGGGCGCGCTCCAGCCTGCGGGTGGTGCGCACAATCCCCACGTAATCCCACATCAGCAGGCGCAGTTCGTGCCAGTTGTGCTGGATAACCACCAGTTCATCCGGGATCTCCACCTGACTTTCATCCCAAGCTGGCAGCGTGGCGACCTTCTGGGCGAGCGGCAGGCGCCGGGTAATATCCTCCGCGGCGGACCAGCCATAGACCAGGCACTCCAGCAACGAGTTCGACGCCATACGATTCGCGCCGTGCAGCCCGGTGTAGCTGACTTCGCCGATGGCGTATAAACCATCGACGTCGGTGCGGCCATTATCATCCACCATCACGCCGCCGCAGGTGTAATGCGCGGCGGGGACGACCGGCACCGGATCTTTGGTTAAATCAATTCCCAGGCCGAGCAGCTTTTCATAAATCATCGGGAAATGCTGGCGAACAAACGCCTCGGGTTTATGGCTGATATCAAGGAACATACAGTCTACGCCCAGGCGCTTCATTTCATGGTCGATGGCGCGGGCGACGATATCGCGCGGGGCCAGCTCGCCGCGCTCGTCAAAGTCCGGCATAAAGCGGGTGCCATCCGGGCGTTTAAGGTGGGCGCCTTCGCCGCGCAGCGCTTCAGTAAGCAGGAAATTACGCGCCTGGGGGTGATATAGCGCGGTGGGGTGGAACTGGTTAAACTCCAGATTCGCCACCCGACATCCCGCCCGCCAGGCCATTGCAATCCCGTCTCCGGAAGAGACGTCGGGGTTAGTGGTATATTGATAAACCTTCGCGGCCCCGCCGGTAGCGAGTACTACGGCTTTCGCGCTGCAGGTTTCCACCCGCTCTTTATTACGATTCCAGATCCATGCCCCGACCACCCGGCGGGTGCCCGGCAGGCCAATCTTATCCGATACGATTAAATCGACGGCATTGCTGCGCTCAATGATGCGGATATTAGGATGGGCAAGCGCTTTATCGACCAGCGTCGTCTCTACCGCTTTGCCGGTGGCGTCGGCGGCGTGAAGAATGCGCCGATGGCTGTGCCCCCCTTCGCGCGTGAGATGATAGCTCTCTTCGCCATTGGCCTGGACCTGGGTGTCAAACAACACTCCCTGATCGATAAGCCACTGGACGCATGATCGGGCGTTGCTGGCGACGAAGGTGACCGCATGACGATCGCAGAGCCCCGCGCCGGCGATGAGGGTATCTTCGACATGGGATTCAATACTGTCCGTCTCATCGAAGACGGCGGCAATCCCACCCTGGGCGTAGAACGTCGAACCTTCGCTGATCGGCCCTTTACTCAGCACTGTCACCGAACTGTGCTCAGCCAGGCGCAGGGCAAGGGAAAGACCGGCAGCGCCGCTGCCGATAATCAACACATCACAAGAGAAGTCAGGAGTGGTATTCATTGTCTTTGTTTAATTTACTAAACACATTTAGCTCACAATAGCACCGGTCCGTGAGGAATCGTACAATTTTTTTGTCTGCTGTTGTGACGGCTAAACAAAAGGCGAACGGAAACGGCGTCTTGCGCGCTGAAAATGAGACGCGGGGCAGGTTGATGGCATTGGATTTTATAGTGAAATAAACGGCGTGTTACGATACCCTTCAGACGGGCCTGCGCTTTTTCTTATTGACTTACCTATCGTTTAGCAACCTGGGCATATAATGATTGATAACGATCTGCCGCCGTTGCCAGACAAAAAACAAAAAGCGTAACGGAACTTTATTGTTTTCATGCACTCCAACAGTCAGCTTGCTCATAATGCAGATTTTGGGTGGTGTTTTGAAGACGCATGGGAATTGGGTTTGGGGAGACATTACCTCGGATGAGCGAGCAGTTAACGGATCAGGTCCTTGTTGAACGGGTCCAGAAAGGAGATCAGAAAGCGTTTAATTTGCTGGTAGTGCGCTATCAGCATAAGGTCGCGAGCCTGGTTTCCCGCTATGTACCGCCGGGCGATATCGCTGACGTTGTTCAGGAATCGTTCGTTAAGGCATGGCGTGCGCTGGACTCTTTCCGGGGAGATAGCGCTTTTTACACCTGGTTATACCGTATCGCCGTCAACACGGCGAAGAATTATCTGGTTGCTCAGGGGCGCCGTCCGCCGTCCAGCGATGTTGACGCCAACGAGGCGGAAAACTTCGAAAGCGGCGGGGCGTTGAAAGAAATTTCGAACCCTGAGAACTTAATGTTGTCAGAAGAACTGAGACAAATAGTTTTTCGTACCATTGAATCGCTCCCGGAAGATTTACGCATGGCAATTACGTTACGGGAGCTGGATGGCCTGAGCTATGAAGAGATAGCCGCTATCATGGATTGTCCGGTTGGGACGGTGCGTTCGCGTATCTTCCGGGCGCGAGAAGCTATTGATAATAAAGTTCAACCGCTTATCAGGCGTTGACGATAGCGGAATACTGGAAAAGGGTATCAGGCATGCAGAAAGAAAAACTTTCGGCTTTAATGGATGGTGAAACGCTGGATAACGAACTGCTCAACGAGCTGAGTCGTTCTTCTGAGATGCAAAAAACCTGGGAGAGTTATCACCTTATCCGCGATACGCTGCGTGGCGATACCGCTGAGGTGCTGCAATTTGATATCTCCGCCCGGGTGATGGCCGCCATTGAAAATGAGCCCGTTCGTCAGACGGCTCCGCTTATTCCTGAATCTCAGCCCGCACCGCATCAGTGGCGGCAGATGCCGTTCTGGAACAAGGTGCGTCCGTGGGCCAGCTCCCTGACTCAAATGGGCGTTGCCGCCTGCGTATCGCTTGCGGTTATCGTCGGCGTCCAGCACTATAATGGTCAGTCTGATTCCGCTCAGCAGCCAGAAGCGCCGGTGTTCAATACGCTGCCCATGATGGGTAAAGCAAGCCCGGTAAGTCTTGGCGTGCCGGCTGACGCGTCAGCGGGAAGCGGCCAGCAGGCGCAGGTCCAGGAACAGCGCCGCCGAATTAACGCCATGCTGCAGGACTACGAACTGCAGCGCCGCCTGCACGCTGAGCAGCTTCAGTTTGGCCAGGCCCAGACTCAGCAGGCCGCAGTCCAGGTACCGGGCTATCAAACTTTAGGAACGCAATCGCAGTAATGAAGCAACTTTGGTGTGCCATGTCGCTCATGGCAGGCAGCCTGTTGTTCTCTGTCAACGCCTCGGCTGATACATCGTCCGGGGCGTTGTTGCAGCAGATGAACCTGGCCAGCCAGTCTCTCAATTATGAGCTGTCTTTTGTTAGCATCAGCAAACAAGGCGTTGAGTCGCTGCGCTATCGTCACGCGCGACTGAACAACCAACCGCTGGCGCAGTTGCTGCAGCTGGACGGTCCGCGCCGGGAAGTGGTCCTGCGCGGCACGGAAATCAGCTATTTTGAACCCGGTCTCGATCCGTTCACCCTGAACGGCGACTATATCGTCGATTCGCTGCCATCGCTGGTATATAGCGATTTCAAACGCCTCTCCGCGGCGTATGATTTTATCTCCGTGGGCCGTACCCGTATCGCTGACCGCCTCTGCGACGTGATCCGCGTCGTGGCTCGCGACGGCACGCGCTACAGCTTTATCGCCTGGCTGGATGCTGAAACCAAGCTGCCGCTGCGCGTCGATTTGCTCGACCGCGACGGGGAAACGCTGGAGCAGTTCCGGGTCGTCTCCTTCAACGTTGGCGATAACGTCAGCGCCAGCATGGAGACGCTGGCAAAAGCGAATTTGCCGCCGCAGCTGTCGGTGCCTGAAGGAGGCGACAAAGCCAACTTCAACTGGGCGCCGACGTGGCTCCCGCAAGGCGTGACTGAGGTTTCCAGCAGTCAGCGCCGTCTTCCCACCTTTGACGGTCCGGTAGAATCACGTCTCTATTCCGACGGCTTGTTTAGCTTCTCGATCAATATCAACCGCGCCACGGCGGCCAGCAGCGACCAGCTGTTGCGCACCGGCCGACGCACCGTCAGCACGACGGTGCGCGATAACGCGGAGATAACCGTAGTGGGCGAGCTGCCGCCGCAGACGGCGAAGCGTATCTCTGACAGTATTAAATTCAAGGCAGTACAATGATTAAAGAGTGGGCTACCGTGGTTTCCTGGCATAACGGCGTGGCGCAGGTGCACTGCGACGTTAAAGCCTCCTGCAGCAGCTGCGCCTCCCGTGCCGGCTGTGGTAGCCGGGTGCTAAACAAGCTGGGGCCGCAGACCAGCCATACCATTAGCGTGCCCTGCGAGCAGCCGTTGGCCGCGGGGCAAAAAGTGGAGCTGGGGATCGCTGAAAGCAGCCTGCTGGGCTCAGCGATGCTGGTGTATATGGCGCCGCTGGCGGGGCTGTTTGTAATGGCGTCTATTTTTCAGGTGCTGTTTGCCAGCGATATTGCGTCACTTTGCGGCGCGCTGCTGGGCGGCGTCGGCGGCTTCCTGGTGGCGCGCGGTCTGTCGCCGCGACTGGCGGCACGTCAGTCCTGGCAGCCGGTGATTTTGAACGTCGCACTGCCGCCGGATCTGCTGCGTGTTGATACGCCTTCCTCCGACATGGGCCAGTGATTTCACTGGCCCTTATCTTTATTTACCTTTCCTGTTACAACGCCACAATTTCTGCGGGTATGCTGGATCTAACAGCATTTCCTGGTTTCGCGGATGTAGTGTAGAATGCGGCGTTTTCGGATTAAAAAACGTCAGGCACAGTACAGCGGCCTCATGATACTCGTAAGGCATAATTAACTCTAAATATGAAGAATATACGTAACTTTTCGATCATCGCTCACATCGACCACGGTAAGTCGACGCTGTCTGACCGTATCATCCAGATTTGCGGTGGCCTTTCTGATCGTGAAATGGAAGCCCAGGTTCTGGACTCCATGGATCTTGAGCGAGAACGCGGGATCACCATCAAGGCGCAGAGCGTCACCCTGGACTATAAGGCCAGCGACGGTGAGACCTACCAGCTGAACTTTATCGACACCCCGGGCCACGTGGACTTCTCTTATGAAGTTTCCCGTTCTCTTGCCGCGTGCGAAGGCGCGCTGCTGGTGGTAGACGCCGGGCAGGGGGTAGAAGCCCAGACCCTGGCCAACTGCTACACCGCCATGGAGATGGATCTCGAAGTGGTTCCGGTACTCAACAAGATCGACCTGCCTGCGGCCGACCCTGAGCGCGTAGCGGACGAGATTGAAGATATCGTCGGGATCGACGCCCACGACGCGGTGCGCTGCTCAGCGAAAACCGGCGTCGGCGTGACCGACGTGCTGGAGCGTCTGGTGCGCGATATCCCACCGCCGGAAGGCGATCCGGACGCGCCGCTGCAGGCGCTGATTATCGACTCCTGGTTCGATAACTACCTCGGCGTGGTTTCGCTGGTGCGGATTAAAAACGGCACCATGCGCAAGGGCGACAAGATCAAGGTCATGAGCACCGGCCAGGTCTATAACGCTGATCGTCTGGGCATCTTCACCCCGAAACAGGTTGACCGTACCGAGCTGAAATGCGGCGAGGTAGGCTGGCTGGTCTGCGCGATCAAAGACATCCTCGGCGCGCCGGTGGGCGATACCCTGACCGCCGCCCGCAACCCGGCAGACAAAGCGCTGCCTGGCTTTAAGAAGGTGAAACCGCAGGTGTATGCCGGCCTGTTCCCGGTGAGCTCCGATGATTATGAAGCTTTCCGCGACGCGCTGGGCAAACTGAGCCTTAACGATGCCTCTCTGTTCTACGAGCCGGAAAGCTCTACCGCGCTGGGCTTCGGCTTCCGCTGCGGCTTCCTCGGCCTGCTGCACATGGAGATCATTCAGGAGCGTCTGGAGCGTGAATACGATCTCGACCTGATCACCACCGCGCCGACGGTAGTCTACGAAGTAGAGACCACCTCCAAAGAAGTTATCTACGTCGACAGCCCGTCCAAGCTGCCGCCGCTGAATAATATTCAGGAGCTGCGCGAGCCGATCGCCGAGTGTCACATGCTGCTGCCGCAGGAGTTCCTCGGCAACGTGATTACCTTGTGTGTCGAGAAGCGTGGGGTGCAGACCAACATGGTTTACCACGGTAAACAGGTGGCGCTGACCTATGAAATTCCGATGGCGGAAGTGGTTCTCGACTTCTTCGACCGCCTGAAGTCCACCTCCCGCGGCTATGCGTCGCTGGACTACAACTTCAAACGCTTCCAGGCGTCGAACATGGTACGCGTCGATGTGCTGATCAACGGTGAGCGCGTCGATGCGCTGGCGCTGATCACCCACAACGATAACGCGCCGTATCGCGGCCGCGAGCTGGTGGAAAAGATGAAAGATCTGATTCCGCGTCAGCAGTTCGATATCGCGATTCAGGCGGCCATCGGTAACCACATTATCGCGCGCTCTACGGTGAAACAGCTGCGTAAAAACGTCCTGGCGAAATGCTACGGCGGCGACGTCAGCCGTAAGAAAAAGCTGCTGCAGAAGCAGAAAGAAGGTAAGAAGCGTATGAAGCAGGTCGGTAACGTTGAGCTGCCGCAGGAAGCGTTCCTCGCCATTCTGCACGTTGGTAAAGACGGCAAATAACCCTAAGGAGTTGGCATGGCGAACATGTTTGCCCTGATCCTGGTGATTGCAACCCTGGTGACGGGCGTTTTATGGTGCCTGGACAAGTTCATTTTTGCACCGAAACGTCGTGAACGTCAGGCCGCTGCTCAGGCAGCGACCGGCGAGCAACTGGACAAGAAGACGCTGAAGAAAGTCGGCCCGAAACCGGGCTGGCTGGAAACCGGCGCATCGGTTTTCCCGGTGCTGGCGATCGTTCTGGTGGTACGTTCATTTATTTATGAGCCTTTCCAGATCCCTTCAGGTTCGATGATGCCAACGCTGCTCATCGGCGATTTTATTCTGGTGGAGAAATTTGCCTACGGCATTAAAGATCCTATCTACCAGAAAACGCTGATCGAGACCGGCCATCCGAAGCGCGGCGACATCGTGGTGTTTAAATATCCGGAAGACCCGCGTCTGGACTACATTAAGCGCGCGGTGGGGTTACCGGGTGATAAGGTCACCTACGATCCGGTTGCCAAACAGGTCACTATTCAGCCGGGCTGCAGTTCCGGACAGGCCTGCGGCAACGCGCTGCCGGTGACCTATTCCAACGTGGAGCCGAGCGATTTTGTTCAGACCTTCTCCCGCAGCAACGGCGGCGAAGCGAGCAGCGGTTTCTGGCAGTTGCCGAAGGGCGAAACCAAAGCCGACGGCATTCGTCTTACCGAGCGTCAGGAGACATTGGGCGACGTGACGCACCGAATTCTGATGGTGCCGATTGCCCAGGATCAGGTTGGGATGTACTACCATCAGTCCGGTCTGCCGCTGGCCACCTGGATTGTGCCGCCCGGTCAGTACTTCATGATGGGCGACAACCGGGATAACAGCGCCGACAGCCGGTACTGGGGCTTTGTGCCGGAAGCCAACCTGGTCGGAAAAGCAACCGCTATCTGGATGAGTTTTGAAAAGCAGGAAGGTGAATGGCCGACCGGCGTGCGGTTATCGCGCATTGGTGGAATTCATTAATTTCCTCTGCTGAATTCACGTCGCTGCTGTTATCGCAGCGGCGTGAATTATTTAGTATTTAAATCCATTCAAACTAACGACATCCCGTGTCGTTGCGTATAGAATATCCCCCCGAAGTTTTTGGTTGTCGCTCTGCCGGGTGACACTGCACACGAAAGCGTATTGGTCTGTTTCAAATTACTGTTTGAAGCGAATGCTCAGGTCGGTTTCGTGTGCTGCATCTTTGACGCATTCATTTATTGGTAACGCATGAACCCCATCGTAATTAATCGGCTTCAACGAAAGCTGGGCTACACTTTTCATCATCAGGAGCTGTTGCAACAGGCATTAACTCACCGCAGTGCCAGCAGCAAACATAATGAGCGCCTGGAATTTTTAGGTGACTCCATTTTAAGTTTCGTGATCGCGAATGCGCTGTATCATCGCTTTCCTCGTGTCGATGAAGGCGATATGAGCCGTATGCGCGCGACGCTGGTGCGCGGCAACACGCTGGCGGAGATCGCCCGCGAGTTTGAGCTGGGCGAGTGTCTGCGCCTCGGGCCGGGAGAGCTGAAAAGCGGCGGTTTCCGTCGCGAATCGATTCTCGCGGATACCGTTGAAGCGTTAATTGGCGGGGTTTTCCTCGACAGTGATATTCAGAACGTTGAACGCTTAATCCTCTCCTGGTACCAGACCCGTCTGGACGAAATCAGTCCGGGCGATAAGCAAAAGGATCCGAAGACGCGTCTGCAGGAATATCTGCAGGGACGTCATCTGCCGCTGCCGTCTTACCTGGTGGTCCAGGTTCGCGGCGAAGCGCACGATCAGGAATTTACTATCCACTGCCAGGTCAGTGGCCTGAGTGAACCGGTGGTTGGCACAGGTTCCAGCCGTCGTAAGGCGGAGCAGGCTGCCGCCGAACAGGCGCTGAAAAAGCTGGAGCTGGAATGAGCGAAGAAAAAAGTTATTGTGGGTTTGTCGCCATCGTGGGTCGTCCAAACGTTGGCAAATCCACGCTGTTGAACAAGCTGCTTGGGCAGAAGATCTCGATCACCTCCCGTAAAGCGCAGACCACCCGTCACCGCATCGTCGGTATCCATACCGAAGGGCCGTATCAGGCGATTTACGTTGATACTCCGGGCCTGCATATGGAAGAGAAGCGTGCCATTAACCGCTTAATGAACAAAGCGGCCAGCAGTTCGATTGGCGACGTGGAACTGGTCATCTTCGTGGTGGAAGGCACTCGCTGGACGCAGGACGACGAGATGGTGCTCAACAAGCTGCGCGACGCGAAAGCGCCGGTGATCCTCGCGGTCAACAAGGTGGATAACGTGCAGGAAAAAGCGGATCTGTTACCGCACCTGCAGTTCCTCGCCAGCCAGATGAATTTCCTCGATATCGTACCGATCTCAGCGGAAACCGGCACCAACGTTGATACCATCGCGGCGATCGTGCGTAAGCATCTGCCGGAAGCGATCCATCACTTCCCGGAAGATTATATTACCGATCGCTCACAACGCTTTATGGCCTCCGAAATCATCCGTGAAAAACTGATGCGTTTCCTCGGCGCTGAGCTGCCGTACTCCGTCACCGTGGAAATCGAACGTTTCGTCAGCAACGAGCGCGGCGGTTACGATATCAACGGCCTGATCCTCGTCGAGCGCGAAGGGCAGAAAAAGATGGTGATTGGCAACAAAGGCGCCAAAATTAAAACCATCGGTATCGAAGCGCGTAAGGACATGCAGGAGATGTTTGAAGCGCCGGTGCACCTCGAGCTGTGGGTGAAAGTGAAATCCGGCTGGGCCGATGACGAGCGCGCCCTGCGCAGTCTCGGTTACGTTGACGACCTCTGAGTTAACGCAACGTGGATGGATGGCAGCGCGCCTTTGTCCTGCATAGCCGTCCGTGGAGCGAAACCAGCCTGATGCTGGACGTCTTCACGGAAGAATCCGGTCGCGTGCGCCTGGTTGCCAAGGGCGCACGCTCTAAACGCTCTAATCTCAAAGGCGCTTTACAGCCCTTTACCCCCTTGCTGGTTCGCTTCGGCGGGCGCGGCGAAGTCAAAACCCTGCGCAGCGCGGAAGCCGTTTCGCTGGCGCTGCCGCTCAGCGGCATCACCCTCTACAGCGGTCTCTACGTTAACGAGCTTATCTCCCGCGTGCTGGAGCACGAAACACGCTTCTCCGAACTCTTTTTCGACTACCTGCACTGCATTCAGGCGCTCGCCGGGGCCAGCGGCTCGCCGGAGCCCGCGCTGCGGCGTTTTGAGCTGGCGCTGCTCGGGCACCTGGGGTATGGCGTGGATTTTCTCCACTGCGCCGGGAGCGGCGAGCCGGTAGACGACACCATGACCTACCGCTATCGTGAAGAAAAAGGCTTTATTGCCAGCCTGGTGATTGATAACAACACGTTTACCGGGCACCATTTGAAAGCATTGGCGAGTCGCGAGTTTCCTGATGTTGATACGCTGCGCGCCGCGAAGCGCTTTACCCGTATCGCCCTGAAGCCCTATCTCGGCGGCAAACCGCTCAAGAGCCGGGAGTTGTTTCGCCAGTTTATGCCCGCGCGAAAGGCGCGAGCCGATAATACGAATAATGATTAACGAGGATTGTCATGGCTGAATTATTGTTAGGGGTCAATATTGACCATATCGCGACCTTGCGTAACGCCCGCGGCACCGCTTACCCGGATCCGGTTCAGGCGGCTTTCATTGCCGAACAGGCCGGCGCCGACGGCATTACCGTGCATCTGCGCGAAGACCGTCGCCATATCACCGATCGCGATGTGCGTATCCTGCGCCAGACGCTGCACACCCGCATGAATCTTGAAATGGCGGTCACTGAAGAGATGCTGACGATCGCCTGCGAAACCAAACCGCACTTCTGCTGCCTGGTGCCGGAGAAGCGTCAGGAAGTGACCACCGAAGGCGGGCTGGACGTCGCCGGCCAGCGCGACAAGATGCGCGATGCCTGTCAACGCCTGGCGGATGCCGGCATCCTGGTCTCCCTGTTTATCGATGCGGATGAAGCGCAGATCAAAGCGGCGGCGGACGTTGGCGCGCCCTATATCGAAATCCACACCGGCTGCTATGCCGATGCCAAAACCGACGCCGAGCAGGCCAGGGAGCTGGAACGTATTGCCAAAGCGGCCACCTACGCCGCCAGCCTCGGGCTGAAGGTGAATGCCGGCCACGGTCTGACCTACCACAACGTGAAAGCGATTGCTGCGCTGCCGGAAATGCATGAGCTGAATATCGGTCACGCGATTATTGGCCGTGCGGTGATGAGCGGCCTGAAAGAGGCGGTGGCGGAAATGAAGCGTCTGATGCTGGAAGCGCGCGGCTAATGGCCATTCTCGGGTTGGGTACCGACATCGTCGAGATCGCCCGCATCGAAGCGGTGATCGCCCGCAGCGGCGATCGCCTTGCCCGCCGGGTGCTGAGCGACCATGAATGGAGCATCTGGGAGCAGCACCAGCAGCCGGTGCGTTTCCTGGCGAAACGCTTTGCGGTCAAGGAAGCGGCGGCGAAAGCGCTGGGAACCGGGATCCGTAACGGGCTGGCGTTTAACCAGTTCGAGGTTTACAACGACGAGCTGGGCAAGCCGAAGCTGCGGCTATGGGGTGAAGCAAACCTTTTAGCTGAACGCATGGGAGTAAGCGCTATTCACGTTACTCTCGCTGATGAACGCCACTACGCCTGCGCCACGGTGATTGTCGAAAGCTAGCCAGGAGGGCGGTTAAATTTTATCCGCGTGGTGCATCAGCACGAATTTATCCCACAGCTGTTCTTCACTCTCGACGTGTGCCGGATCTTTCAGGATCGTATTCGGGATCGGGCACACTTTCTGGCAGGTTGGCGTGTCGTAATGACCCACGCACTCGGTGCAGCGGTCGCTGTTAATCTCATAAATGCTGTCACCCATCGAAATGGCCTCATTCGGGCACTCCGGCTCGCACATATCGCAGTTGATGCATTTTTTGGTAATTAACAGCGCCATCAGGAAAGTCTCAGAAACAACACAAACAGGGCGGGCATTATACGCCCATTTTCTGCTCAGACCAGCTTTTTCACCAGCGCTTCGCTATGGCGAATGCGCTCCGGCGCCCGCTCCAGATCCTGCTGCACCAGCCCCATAAACAGCAGATCGGTGAGCATCATTTGCGCGCTGGTGGAGGAGATGGCGGCGCTGCGCGTCGCCTGCTCTTCGGCGATAGTATACAGGCAGTGGGTCGCCTGCTGTTGCAGGGCGTTCGGGCTAAACCCGGTGATCGCCAGGATCTTACAGCCGACGCGCAGCGCTTCACCGGCCGCCATATTGATTTCCCGGCGCTCGCCGGAGTAAGAGATCGCCAGCAGAAGATCGTCGCTGGACATGGCCTGCACCGTCGCCAGCAGGGCATGCATATCCTGCTCAGAAACAGCGTTGATGCCGATCTTCATCAGCTTCCAGCTAAAGTTACGCGCCACCAGGCCGGAGGCGCCAATCCCGGTGACGATCACTCGCCGGGCGTTGCGCAGCAGCGTGACGGCTTCCCGTAGCGTCTCTTCAGTGTTGACGTCCAGCGAGGCATGCATGGCGGCGACATTGTCTTTAATGAGTTTCTCGCCGACCAGACGCAGCGGATCGTCACCGCGAATGTGGTTATGCACCGGGACGGAGTGCGGATCCGGGCTACTCGCCAGCGCTTCACTAAGGGCCAGCTTCAGCGCCGGAAAGCCTTTGAATCCCAGCTTCTGGGCAAACTTAACCACGCTGGACTGACTCACACCGGCTTCCGCTGCCAGCTGCTGCGAGCTGAGGTGCCGGGTCTCATCGGGCTGGCTTAGAATATAATCAGCCAACCTTTTGTCGCTCGCCGCCAGGGTGGGATAGCGCTGACGAATACGCGTTAAACAGTTCATTGGAGCTCCGCTGGAGCCGTCCGGCTCGTGACTGACAGAATTTTTATTCGATTATAAGGGGTATACCATGAATTAAAAATTCTTAAGGCACAATTTTTCCTTCGCCTGCTACTTTAATTCTTTCTTAACGGCAGGGGATGTTTTCCCTCGACATGGCGTCAGGCTGTTAAGCTTACCCTAACGAGAAGCGAGTTCTGAGATAAAGGAGGCAGTTTGCAGCACACTGAACGGAGAGTGGTGTTTTTCGATCTGGACGGAACCTTACACCAACAGGATATGTTCGGCAGTTTTCTGCGCTATCTGCTGCGCCATTTGCCGCTGAACCTGTTGCTGGTGGTGGCGATGGGGCCGGTGATCCTTGCCGGACTGGCAGTGAGCGGACGGGCGGCGCGCTGGCCGATGAGCCTCCTGCTGTGGGCGACAACCTTTGGCCGCCGCGAGGCGGTGCTGAAGCGGCTGGAAGCGGAGTTTGTCGGCTGGTTTCGCCATCATGTGACGGCGTTTCCGGTAGTTCATGCGCGGCTTACCGCCTACCTGACCAGCACCGATGCCGACGTCTGGTTGATCACCGGCTCGCCGCAGTCGCTGGTGGAGCAGGTCTATCGCGATACCCTCTGGTTGCCGCGGGTGAATCTGATAGCCAGCCGCACCGCGCGCCGCTGGGGCGGCTGGGTATTGACCCTGCGCTGCCTGGGGCATGAAAAGGTTGTACAGCTGGAGAAAAAGATTGGCGCCCCGCTGCGGCTGTATAGCGGCTATAGCGATAGTGAGCAGGATAATCCATTGCTCGGCTTTTGCCAGCATCGCTGGCGGGTAACCCCTCAGGGAGAGCTTCAGCAGCTGGAGTAATAGTGTGTAATTGATAGCGCCCATGTATAATGCGCCCCGCTTTTTCTGCTGGAGTGGCCGCTGTGTCTGACCTCGAACTCAATGATGAATACTGGATGCGTCATGCCCTGACGCTGGCGAAACGCGCCTGGGAAGAGGGCGAGGTGCCGGTGGGCGCGGTGCTGGTGCATAACAATCAGGTCATTGGCGAGGGCTGGAACCGGCCGATAGGCCGTCACGACCCCACCGCCCATGCGGAGATCATGGCCTTACGCCAGGGCGGACTGGTGCTGCAAAACTACCGCCTGATCGACGCCACGCTGTACGTGACCCTCGAGCCCTGCGTCATGTGCGCGGGCGCGATGGTGCACAGCCGTATCGCCCGCCTGGTGTTTGGCGCCAGGGATGCCAAGACCGGCGCCGCCGGCTCGCTGATGGATGTTCTGCACCACCCGGGAATGAACCATCGGGTTGCGATAAGCGAAGGCGTGCTGGCAGAGTCCTGCTCTGCCATGCTGAGCGACTTCTTTCGCTGGCGGCGGGAAGAGAAAAAAGCGCTGAAGAAAGCCCGGGAGCAGACCGGGGAAAGTTAATACAGGTGGCCGGGGAGTTTCATCCGGGCATTATCCATCTGCTTATCGGCGCGAAACTTGAAAAAGGGCAGGGTGGTCTCCTGCGGCTGTTCGAGCTCATTGGGGAGCACGGCCGGGTAATCCTCCGCCAGGGCCAGCGTTTGCTGCTGCTGGCGCTCCTTCTCTGACAAATAGCCGACAAGGCTTATCTGATATTTGCGGATGTTTTCCACATAGGCGTAGGCCTCATGGCCGCGGGCATAGCCGTATTTTAGTTTGCTGTAATAGGGTTTCTGGCTCAGCAACGGTAAACGCAGCTTAACGTCCGCCCAGCTGTTAGGATTGCCTTTCTGTTTGCGGGTGAGCGCCATGGCGTCCAGCATATGGGCATAACCCATATTATAAGCGGCCAGCGCAAACCAGATGCGTTCATCTTTCGGGATCGAATCCGGCACTTTATCCATCATATCCTGCAGGTAGCGCATGCCGCCGTCGATACTCTGCGCCGCATCGGTGCGGTCGGTTAGACCCAGGCTTTGCGCCGTATTGCGTGTGAGCATCATCATACCGCGCACGCCGGTGGGGGAGGTGGCCTGCGGATCCCAGTGGGATTCCTGCCAGGCGATGGCGGCCAGCAGGCGCCAGTCAATCTCGCGGGCGTATTTTTCAAACAGCGGCTGCACCTCCGGAAGAATATTTTCCACCGCGCGCAGGAAGGTGCGGGTATCGACATAATCGAAATCGTTGCCGTGGCCGAGGTACTTCTCCTCGAGGCGCGCCAGCGTCCCGTCTTCATTGATGTTGTTGAAGAAATCAAGCATTGCCGCCGACAGCGAATTATCGTCGTCCCGGGCGCTAAACCAGGTGACCGGCTGTTCGTCGGTGATATCGAGGGCCACCGCCAGCTCCGGATGGACGCGCTGAAACAGGCTGACGGCCACCGAGTCAGCGATGGTGTAATCAAGTTTACCGTCAATCACCGCCTGCATCAGCGCCGTGGTACCGCGTTTTTCGTCCACGCGCCAGGCAAGATCCGGGTATTTCTCGGCTTTTAAGGTCTGCAGGTCGTTGATCGCCACGTGGCCCGGAGCGATAGTGAGCTGCTCGGCGGTCAGCGCCGCGAGGGTGCGCGGCCGGGTATTGCCGACGCGGTAGACCAGCTGTTGCGAAACAGAATAGTAGGTGGGGCCGGCCTGATAGTTTTTCACTCGCTCCTGGTTATAGACCAGTCCGGCGGCCAGCATATCGGCCTGACCGTCGTCGAGGTCGTCAAACAGCTGGCTGATGTTTTGCCGGACGGTTATCTTAAGCGTTACGCCAAGGTAGTCGGCAAACTGCTTCGCCAGTTCATAATCCAGACCGAACGCTTTATTGTTCATGGTGGCGAAGGTCATTGGCGAGTTGATAGTGCTGATGCGCAGCTCGCCGCGAGCGATAATGCCCGCCACCCGGTTCTCGGGTTTACCAGACCAGGGGATCGACGGCCACAGGGCCGCCGCCAGCAAAAGGGTGACAATGCCGATCAGCAGATAATTAATCTTTAATTTTTTCAGAGAGTTAATCTTCTGCAGCTTCAGGTTCCTCAGCAGGCGATGTCCGGAAAAAACGCAAGGTTGTCGTCGAATGTGCGGCATTCTGCTTAATAATGCGCCAGTTGGCAACTTATTCGCGATGGTCGTCACATTTATTGATAAACAGCATCAATGATTTTATTTCTACGCAAACGGTTTCGTCGGGGCGCAGGATTCACTATAATGACGCCCGTTTCCCCCCCTGGCTCACCCTGAAAGCTTCGAAGACGAGAGACTTATGATGGAAATTTTGCGTGGTTCACCTGCACTGTCGGCATTTCGTATTAATAAACTGCTGGCACGATTTCAGGCGGCCAACCTTCCGGTAAGCGCCATATATGCCGAATATATTCATTTTGCCGATCTGAACGCCCCGCTGAGCGCTGACGATCGCGAGCGCCTGGCGCGACTGCTTCAGTATGGCCCGAGCTTAAGCAGCCATACCCCGAACGGTAAATTACTGCTCGTGACCCCTCGCCCTGGCACCATCTCTCCCTGGTCTTCTAAAGCTACCGATATCGCTCACAACTGCGGTCTGGCGCAGGTTGTGCGTCTTGAGCGCGGCGTGGCGTATTACGTTGAAGCCTCAACCCTGACCGAAGCGCAGTGGGCCGCGGTGGCGGCGGAGCTGCACGACCGCATGATGGAGAGCGTCTTCGACGAGCTGGAAGCGGGCGAGAAGCTGTTTGCTCACCATCAGCCGACGCCGGTCACCAGCGTCGACCTGCTGGGCGAAGGGCGTCAGGCGCTGATTGACGCCAACCTCCGTCTGGGTCTGGCGCTGGCCGACGACGAAATTGACTACCTGCAGGATGCGTTTACCCGCCTGGGACGCAACCCGAACGATATCGAGCTGTATATGTTCGCCCAGGCGAACTCAGAGCACTGTCGCCACAAGATTTTCAACGCCGACTGGATCATCGACGGCGAACAGCAGCCGAAGTCGCTGTTCAAAATGATCAAAAACACCTTTGAAAAAACGCCGGACTACGTGCTGTCGGCCTATAAAGATAATGCCGCGGTGATGGAAGGGTCTGAAGTCGGGCGCTATTTCGCCGACCATCAGACCGGGCGCTACGACTTCCATCAGGAGCCGGCGCACATTCTGATGAAGGTGGAAACCCATAACCACCCGACGGCCATCTCTCCATGGCCGGGCGCGGCAACTGGCTCCGGCGGCGAAATCCGCGATGAAGGCGCCACCGGCCGCGGCGCGAAGCCGAAAGCGGGCCTGGTGGGCTTCTCGGTTTCCAACCTGCGTATCCCGGGCTTCGAACAGCCGTGGGAAGAAGATTTCGGTAAACCGGATCGTATTGTCACCGCCCTGGACATCATGACCGAAGGCCCGCTGGGCGGCGCGGCGTTTAACAACGAATTTGGTCGTCCGGCGCTGAACGGCTACTTCCGCACCTATGAAGAGAAAGTCACCAGCCACAATGGCGAAGAGCTGCGTGGCTACCACAAACCGATCATGCTGGCCGGCGGTATCGGCAACATCCGCGGTGAGCACGTGCAGAAGGGCGAGATTACCGTCGGCGCGAAGCTGATCGTGCTGGGCGGCCCGGCGATGAACATCGGCCTCGGCGGCGGCGCAGCGTCTTCTATGGCCTCCGGCCAGTCCGATGCCGATCTCGATTTCGCCTCCGTACAGCGTGACAACCCGGAAATGGAGCGCCGCTGTCAGGAAGTGATCGACCGCTGCTGGCAGTTGGGCGACGCCAACCCGATCCTCTTTATCCACGACGTTGGCGCCGGCGGTCTCTCCAACGCTATGCCGGAGCTGGTGAGCGACGGCGGCCGCGGCGGTAAATTCCAGCTGCGCGATATTCTCAGCGATGAGCCAGGGATGAGTCCGCTGGAGATCTGGTGTAACGAATCGCAGGAACGTTATGTTCTGGCGGTCGCCCCGGAGCAGCTGCCGCTGTTCGACGAACTGTGCCGCCGCGAGCGCGCGCCTTATGCCGTTATCGGCGAAGCCACCGCTGAGCAGCATCTGAGCCTGAGCGACAGCCACTTTAACGATCAGCCGATCGACCTGCCGCTGGACGTCCTGCTCGGCAAAACGCCGAAAATGACCCGCGACGTGCAGACTCTGAAAGCTCAGGGTAGTGCACTGGATCGCCAACCGATTACCCTTGCCGATGCGGTTAACCGCGTTCTGCATCTGCCGACGGTGGCCGAGAAAACCTTCCTCGTCACCATCGGCGACCGCACCGTGACCGGTATGGTCGCCCGCGACCAGATGGTTGGCCCGTGGCAGATCCCGGTGGCCAACTGCGCGGTGACCACCGCCAGCCTCGACAGCTACTATGGCGAAGCGATGGCGATGGGCGAGCGCGCCCCGGTCGCCCTGCTGGACTTCGCGGCCTCTGGCCGTCTGGCGGTCGGCGAAGCGCTGACCAACATCGCCGCCACGCAGATTGGCGAGCTGAACCGCGTGAAGCTGTCGGCTAACTGGATGGCCGCCGCCGGCCACCCGGGTGAAGACGCTGGCCTGTATGAGGCGGTGAAAGCGGTGGGCGAAGAGCTGTGCCCGGCGCTGGGCCTGACCATTCCGGTCGGTAAAGACTCGATGTCGATGAAAACCCGCTGGCAGGAAGGCAGCGAGCAGCGCGAGATGACCTCCCCGCTGTCGCTGGTCATCTCTGCCTTCGCCCGTGTCGAAGATGTCCGTCATACCGTCACGCCGCAGCTTTCGACGGAAGATAACGCCCTGCTGCTGATCGACCTCGGTAAAGGGCACAACGCGCTGGGCGCGACGGCGCTGGCGCAGGTCTATCGCCAGCTCGGCGACAAGCCGGCTGACGTGCGCGATGTCGCGCAACTGAAAGGCTTCTGGAATGCGATGCAGGCCCTGGTGGCGCAGCGTAAACTGCTGGCCTACCACGACCGCTCCGACGGCGGTCTGCTGGTCACGCTGGCGGAAATGGCCTTTACCGGCCACTGCGGCGTGGAAGCGGATATCGCCGCGCTGGGCGACGACCATCTGGCCGCGCTGTTCAACGAAGAGCTGGGGGCGGTGATTCAGGTCCGCGCCGCAGACCGTGAGGCGGTGGAAGCCATTCTGGCGGTTAACGGCCTGGCGGACTGCGTGCATTACCTCGGTAAAGCGGTTGAGGGCGATCGCTTCGTGCTGACCGCCGGCGGTCAGACGGTGTTCAGCGAAAGCCGCACCACGCTGCGCATGTGGTGGGCGGAAACCACCTGGCAGATGCAGCGTCTGCGCGACAACCCGGCCTGCGCCGATCAGGAGCATGAGGCGAAAGCCAATGATGCCGACCCGGGCCTCAATGTGAAGCTCTCGTTTGATATTAACGACGACGTCGCCGCCCCGTACATTGCCACCGGCGCGCGGCCGAAAGTGGCCGTCCTGCGCGAGCAGGGGGTGAACTCCCACGTTGAAATGGCGGCCGCCTTCCATCGTGCCGGCTTTGACGCCATCGACGTGCATATGAGCGACCTGCTGGCCGGCCGGACCGGTCTGGGCGATTTCCATGCCCTGGTAGCCTGCGGCGGCTTCTCCTACGGCGACGTGTTGGGCGCGGGCGAGGGCTGGGCGAAGTCGATTCTGTTCAACGAGCGCGTGCGCGATGAGTTCGCGACCTTCTTCCATCGTCCGCAGACGCTGGCGCTCGGCGTGTGCAACGGCTGTCAGATGATGTCCAACCTGCGCGAGCTGATCCCGGGCAGCGACCTGTGGCCGCGCTTTGTGCGCAACCAGTCTGACCGCTTTGAAGCGCGCTTTAGCCTGGTGGAAGTGACGCAAAGCCCATCCCTGCTGCTGGAAGGCATGGTTGGCTCACGGATGCCGATTGCGGTCTCCCACGGCGAAGGTCAGGTGGAAGTGCGCGACAGCGCGCATCTGGCTCAGCTTGAGAGCAAAGGTCTGGTGGCGCTGCGCTTCGTGGATAACTTCGGCAAAGTGACCGAAACCTATCCGGCGAACCCGAACGGTTCCCCGAACGGTATCACCGCGGTGACCAGCGAAAGCGGGCGCGCGACCATCATGATGCCGCACCCGGAACGCGTCTTCCGCACCGTAAGCAACTCCTGGCACCCGGAGAACTGGGGCGAGGATAGCCCGTGGATGCGTATCTTCCGTAACGCGCGTAAACAGCTGGGTTAATCTTCCCGCCGCGCTTCACGCGAACGTATCAGCCCCCTGCCTGACAGGGGGCTTTTTTTTATCTGTGATGGTCGGCACGCCAGGGTGTCGGGAATTGCCGACAACTGCGATATTGCAGTGTCGTCAATAGGCGACACTTAAGTTATTGATTTAAATGATGAGTAATCGGTAGCCTATTTGGTGTCGCTAAATAGCGACAATGCGGGTGAAAAATAAACAGTGGTAGTACGACTGTTCCTGCGGTTAAAGCCATATATATCAATATGTTAATAAAATGTTTTGAGAGCTGGCATAGTTCATGCATAATATTAACCAGTGGCTCATTCACCTTCTTATGTCAGCCCCTTCGGGACGCGCTACATAAACTTCGAATGACGCACAAACAGGTGCCTGCCGTCCAACTCCTGATAACAGCCTGGCTTTATCAGACATCGGGCGAAACGTCGAGTAAGGCACCGCCTCATTCCTGAACAAAGCCAGGCCTTGCGCCTGGCTTTGTTGTTTCTGCGGCGCAGTAACCAGCGGTAGCGCTTTTCTCCGGCGCGCTCCTCAGTTAGCATCGACCAGAGCTAATGATTGAGACAACATCCTTGAAGCGACTCTCTCTTTTCCCCCGTTCGCTGCGTCAGCTGGTGACGCTCTCTTTTGTGCTGATCCTGCTGCCATTGCTGGTGCTGGCCTGGCAGGCCTGGCAGAGCCTGAACGCCCTCAGCGCCCAGGCGGCGCATATTAACCGTACCACCCTGGTCGACGCCCGACGCAGCGAGGCGATGATCAATGCCGCACTGGAGATGGAGCGCAGCTATCGCCAGTACTGCGTGCTGGACGATCCGACGCTGGCGCGCGTCTATCAAAACCAGCGGCAGCGCTACAGCCAGATGCTGGACGCCCACGCCGGCGTGCTGCCGGACGAGAAGCTCTGGCAGGCGCTGCGTCAGGATGTCAGCGATCTGGCGCAGCTGCAGTGTAAAAATAGCGGACCCGATGCCCAGGCAGCCGCCAGACTGGAAGTTTTCGCCAGTAATAACAGCGATATGGTGCAGGCGACCCGGGCGGTCGTCTATTCTCGTGGCCAACAGCTGCAGCAGGAGATAGCCGAACGCGGCCAGTTTTTCGGCTGGCAGGCGCTGGTGCTGTTTCTGCTGAGCCTGGCGCTGGTGCTACTCTTCACCCGCATGATTATCGGCCCGGTGAAAGGCATCGAAAGAATGATCAATCAGCTGGGGGCAGGAAAGTCGCTGGACGACGCCGCATTGTTTACCGGCCCGCGCGAGCTGCGATCGGTGGGCAAGCGCATCATCTGGCTCAGCGAGCGCCTGGCGTGGCTGGAGTCGCAGCGGCATCAATTTCTTCGCCATCTGTCGCATGAGCTGAAAACCCCGTTGGCCAGTATGCGTGAAGGTACCGAGCTGTTGGCCGACCGGGTCGCGGGGCCCCTGACCCCTGAGCAGCAGGAGATTGTCGAGATCCTCGACAGCAGTAGCCGTAACCTGCAAAAGCTGATTGAACAGCTGCTGGACTATAACCGAAAACAGGCCGACGGCCCGGTGGCTCGCGAAGCGGTGGACCTGGTGGAACTGGTGGAAAACGTCGTGGCGGCGCACAGCCTGCCCGCGCGGGCTAAACTGATGCATACCGAACTGACGCTGCAGGCGCGGCGTTGCCTGGCAGAGCCTGCGCTATTGATAAGCGTAATGGATAATCTCTACTCCAATGCGGTGCACTATGGTGCTGAATCCGGTAACATCCGTATCCATAGCTACCGGCACGGAGATCAGGTGCGTATTGATGTCGCCAACAGCGGCGAACCGATCCCGGCCGCGGAAAAAAACATGATATTCGAGCCTTTTTACCAGGGGAGTCACCAGCGTAAAGGGGCCGTTAAGGGCAGTGGACTGGGGTTGAGTATCGCCCGCGACTGCGTCCGGCAGATGCAAGGGGAGCTCAGCTTAGTTGATGCGCCCGCCGGGCAGGTCTGTTTTCGCATTACGCTTCCCTCAGCGCCGGAATAATCCAACTTATGAATCGATATCGGGGAACTATGTCCCAATTCCTGGCCTGGCGCCGTTCCCTCAGCGGATGGCTGCTTTCAGGCATTGCTTGTCTGACGCTGGCGGGGTGTTCCGCCGGCTTTTCACCGCATACCGCGGAAGGTACCGCCGCCCCCGGGCAGGCGCAGCATCAGGTGGCCGATTTTGTCGCGGTAGACTGCGCGGATATCTGGGCGCACAGCAGCGATGCCAGCGACAAAAATCCCCTCTACTGGCTGCGGGGCATTGACTGTGCCGATCGCCTCGCGCCGGCGCAGGCGCGGGCGGAGGCGAAACGCCATACCGACGACAGCTGGCAGGACGCGTTTCGTCGCGGCATCCTGCTTGCTGATGCTAAAATTACCCCTGAGGAGCGCCGCGACCTGGTGGCGCGTCTCGATACCTTCAGCCCGCAAATCGCCGTTCAGGTCCGCCCGCTGTATCAGCTCTGGCGCGACGGTCAGACCCGTCAGCTGCAGCTGGTGGAAGAGCGTGCCCGTTACGCTAAGCTTCAGCAGTCCAGCGATAGCGAACTGGAGACACTGCGGCAGCAGGAGCTGGCGCTGCGCGAGCAGCTGGAGCTGACCACCCGCAAGCTGGAGAACCTGACGGATATCGAACGCCAGCTCTCCAGCCGCAAGCCGGGCGGCAATTTCGGCAGCGAAAAAGTGCCGGAGGTGATCCATGACGATCCGTAAACCGGCGCGTTTACTGCTGGTGGATGACGATCCGGGACTGTTGAAGCTACTGGGCATGCGCCTGATCAGCGAAGGCTACAGCGTGGTCACCGCCGAGAGCGGGCCGGAAGCGCTGCGCGTGCTGGGGCGTGAGAAAGTGGATCTGGTGATTAGCGATCTGCGGATGGATGAAATGGACGGCCTGCAGCTGTTTAGCGAGATCCAGAAGGGCCACCCCGGCATGCCGGTGATCATTCTCACCGCTCACGGTTCGATTCCCGACGCCGTGGCGGCTACCCAGCAGGGGGTGTTCAGCTTCCTGACCAAGCCGGTCGATAAAGATGCCTTATATAAAGCCATTGATGAGGCGCTGGAGCAGCGCTCGCCGGCCACCGACGAAGCCTGGCGCCAGGCGATTGTAACCCGCAGCCCGCTGATGCTGCGCCTGCTTGAGCAGGCCGGGATGGTGGCGCAATCGGATGTCAGCGTACTGATTAATGGCCAGAGCGGGACCGGGAAGGAGATCGTCGCCCAGGCGATCCACAACGCCAGCCCGCGTCATGATAAGCCGTTCGTGGCGATCAACTGCGGCGCGCTGCCGGAACAGCTGCTCGAATCCGAACTGTTTGGCCATGCGCGGGGCGCTTTTACCGGCGCGGTCAGTAACCGTGAAGGATTATTCCAGGCCGCTGAGGGTGGTACGCTGTTTCTCGACGAGATCGGCGATATGCCTGTCGCCCTGCAGGTGAAGCTGCTGCGCGTCCTGCAGGAGCGCAAGGTGCGCCCGCTGGGCAGCAACCGCGATATCGAAATCAACGTGCGGATTATCTCCGCCACCCACCGCGACCTGCCGAAGGCGATGGCCCGCGGCGAGTTTCGTGAAGACCTGTTCTACCGCCTCAACGTAGTGAACCTGAAAATACCGCCGCTCTCCGAACGCACGGAAGATATTCCGCTGTTGGCCAACCATCTGCTGCGTCAGTCCGCCGATCGCCATAAGCCGTTCGTGCGGGCATTTTCCAGCGATGCGATGAAGCGGCTGATGGCCGCCAAATGGCCGGGCAACGTGCGCCAGCTGGTGAACGTGATCGAGCAGTGCGTGGCCCTGACTTCGTCGCCAGTGATCGGCGACGCGCTGGTTGAGCAAGCGCTGGAGGGCGAGAACACGGCGCTGCCGACCTTCGTGGAGGCGCGCAATCAGTTTGAGCTGAACTACCTGCGCAAGCTGCTGCAAATTACCAAGGGCAACGTCACTCACGCCGCGCGGATGGCAGGGCGCAACCGCACCGAATTCTATAAGCTGCTGTCGCGCCATAAGCTCGACGCCAACGACTTTAAAGAGTAGCTCCGCACTATAGCGCAAGTTATGATACGGTAAGCAACCGGTTACGCGATTAAGACAGGAACCCCATGAAAAAGATTGATGCGATTATTAAACCTTTCAAACTGGATGACGTGCGTGAAGCGCTGGCCGAAGTCGGCATCACCGGGATGACGGTAACGGAAGTGAAAGGCTTTGGCCGCCAGAAAGGGCACACCGAACTGTACCGTGGTGCCGAGTATATGGTCGATTTTCTGCCGAAAGTAAAAATTGAAATTGTGGTGACCGACGATATCGTCGATACCTGTGTGGATACCATCATCCGTACCGCACAGACCGGTAAAATCGGCGACGGTAAAATCTTTGTCTTCGACGTGGCGCGGGTCATTCGTATTCGTACCGGCGAAGAAGACGACGCGGCGATTTAACGCTCGCCGCTCGCTGCAGTATTGCCGGGTGGCGCTGCGCTTACCCGGCCTACAGATCCCCGCGTCGTCGGGGCTTACAGCACCTTATGCGGGCCGAAGCATTCGTAATGAATGTTTTCTTTGTTGACCCCTAATTCGACCAGCTGCTTCGCTGCAAACTGCATAAACGCTACCGGGCCGCAGAGATAATA
This sequence comes from Klebsiella sp. K47, assembly GCF_051858335.1. NCBI lineage: Bacteria > Pseudomonadati > Pseudomonadota > Gammaproteobacteria > Enterobacterales > Enterobacteriaceae > Klebsiella > Klebsiella sp. K47. The sequence goes on along the minus strand of NZ_JBPYUI010000011.1, from coordinate 137,735 downwards.
CTGCATCTGCGGGTCGCGAATATTGTCCGCCACTGCTGCTAAATCCATCAAACCTTCGCTATCAAAACGTCCAGCCTGACGGTCGGCCTCAGTCGGGGTGCGATACCAGACGTGAGAGGTAAACGCCGGCAGCGCCGCGCCGAGCGCCTTCACTTCATCGGCAAAGGCGTGAACGTCGCCATTTTCCGCCGCATGGAACCAGTTCACCTGACCCTGATGACCGCTCTTCGCCAGCGCATCCAGCATCGCCAGCATCGGCGTTTGCCCGACGCCGCCAGAGAGCAGGGTGACCGGCGTCTGTGGCTTAACGTTAAGGAAGAAATCTCCCGCCGGGGCGGCCAGATAGACCACATCGCCTTCGCTGGCATGGTTATGCAGCCAGCTGGAAACCTGACCGCCTTCCTCGCGTTTAACCGCAATGCGGTAGCCTTTGCCGTCCGCTTTGCGGGTCAGGGAATACTGGCGGATTTCCTGATATTCGAAGCCTTCCGGTTTCAGCCAGATGGCCAGGTACTGGCCAGGCTGGTAATCGGCGACCGGCTGGCCATCAACCGGTTCGAGCTCAAAGCTGGTGATAAGCTGGCTGCGCGGGGTTTTCTTCACGATGCGAAACGCGCGGGTCCCTTCCCAGCCGCCGGTTTTACTGGCGTTTTGCTGATAGATCTCGGCTTCACGGCCGATAAAGACGTTCGCCAGCACGCCGTAGGCTTTACCCCAGGCATCGAGCACTTCCTGGCCCGGACTGAACATTTCATCGAGGGTCGCCAGCAGATGGCTGCCAACAATATTGTACTGCTCCGGTTTGATCTGGAAGCTGGTGTGTTTCTGGGCGATCTTTTCCACCGCCGGCAGCAGGGCAGGCAGGTTATCGATATTGCTGGCGTAGGCGGCAATAGCGTTGAATAACGCTTCACGCTGATCGCCGTTGCGCTGGTTGCTCATGTTGAAGATCTCTTTGAGCTCCGGATTATGCGCGAACATACGATCGTAGAAATGGGCGGTTAATTTCGGGCCGGTCTCTACCAGCAGGGGAATGGTGGCTTTTACCGTGGCGATGGTTTGAGCGTCAAGCATAGCGTGCTTCCTTATGTGTTATCTTAATGATGCATTTTAAATGCATCTTAAAGAAATAACCCTGCGTTGTAAATGGTTCTTTAACACATTCCCCCGATCCAGTTACAACATGAAGAATTTGCATCACAAACCTGAAAAGAAATCCGTTGATACTGAGAGAGGCGTTATTGCTCAAAGCCTTGTGTCATGCGGAGCCAATCGTTTGCGTAAAATCCTTTGTCAAGACCTGTTATCACAGAATGATTCGGTTATACTGTGGGCCGTTGTCCAATCGGACCGCCTTTTTAGGCCGAAATTTTATTGTTAGCTGAGTCAGGAGATGCGGATGTTAAAGCGTGAAATGAACATTGCCGATTATGATGCCGAACTGTGGCAGGCTATGGAGCAGGAAAAAGTACGTCAGGAAGAGCACATCGAACTGATCGCCTCCGAAAACTACACCAGTCCGCGCGTTATGCAGGCGCAGGGCTCTCAGCTGACCAACAAATATGCTGAAGGGTATCCGGGCAAGCGTTACTACGGCGGCTGTGAATACGTCGACGTGGTTGAACAGCTGGCAATCGACCGCGCGAAAGAACTGTTCGGCGCTGACTATGCTAACGTCCAGCCGCACTCCGGCTCCCAGGCTAACTTTGCCGTCTACACCGCGCTGCTGCAGCCGGGCGACACCGTGCTCGGTATGAACCTGGCGCAGGGCGGCCACCTGACTCACGGCTCTCCGGTTAACTTCTCCGGCAAACTGTACAACATCATCCCTTACGGTATCGATGAGTCCGGTAAAATTGACTATGACGACATGGCGAAGCAGGCTCAGGAACACAAACCGAAGATGATCATCGGTGGTTTCTCCGCTTACTCCGGTATCGTTGACTGGGCGAAAATGCGTGAAATCGCTGACAGCATCGGCGCTTACCTGTTCGTCGATATGGCGCATGTGGCAGGCCTGATTGCCGCTGGCGTGTACCCGAACCCGGTTCCGCATGCTCACGTTGTGACCACCACCACCCACAAAACCCTGGCGGGTCCGCGCGGCGGCCTGATTCTGGCGAAAGGCGGTAGCGAAGAGCTGTACAAAAAACTGAACTCTGCCGTGTTCCCAAGCGCGCAGGGCGGCCCGCTGATGCACGTTATCGCGGCGAAAGCGGTGGCGCTGAAAGAAGCGATGGAGCCAGAGTTTAAAGTTTACCAGCAGCAGGTTGCGAAAAACGCTAAAGCGATGGTGGAAGTGTTCCTGAACCGCGGCTACAAAGTGGTGTCTGGCGGTACTGAGAACCACCTGTTCCTGCTGGACCTGGTGGATAAAAACCTGACCGGTAAAGAAGCTGACGCTGCCCTGGGCCGCGCCAACATCACCGTCAACAAAAACAGCGTGCCGAACGATCCGAAGAGCCCGTTCGTAACCTCCGGTATCCGTATCGGTTCTCCGGCAGTGACTCGCCGCGGCTTTAAAGAAGCGGAAGTCAAAGAGCTGGCTGGCTGGATGTGTGACGTGCTGGACAATATCAATGACGACGCGGTCATTGAGCGCGTGAAAGGTAAAGTGCTGGATATCTGCGCCCGCTTCCCGGTATATGCGTAAGCGTTAGCGTTGACATCAAAAAGGCCGCGTATGCGGCCTTTTTTGCGTCTGGAGATTAGCGGCGGTCGAGGGAGATCGCCCCGGGGCCGGTTACCGCCAGCAGCAGGAAAGCGCCGGCGATGCTGACGTTTTTCCAGAAGTTAATCATGTTCGGCAATACCGCATCGCCAGTCATATCCCAGTAGTGATGGCCAATCACCGCCGTGCCCAGGGTGTAGAAAATAAAGATGACCGCCAGCGGGCGGGTGAAAAAGCCGAGCACAATCAGAATCGCGGCAGGCACTTCCATAATGACGGCGATAATCGCCGCCAGGGTCGGCATCGGCGCGCCGGAGGCGGCCATGTACTGCACCGTACCGTCAAAGCCCAGCAGTTTGGGGTAGCCAAAAAGAATAAACAGAATCACCACGGCGATGCGGGCGATAAGCAGCAACAGAGAGCGGGAAGCGCCAAAATCAAAATAGCGGAGTGAGTTCATAATCAGCTCGTTATGAGAGACGTGTGATTTAAACGTAATACACAAATTTGCGCTCCGCCACGTTCGTTTATGACTAAACCAGCGTCTGCAATTGCTCCTCAACGTACAGATAACCTATCCCCATCAGCTGCTGGGCGCGCGTCAGCTGGCCAAAGCCTATTTGGGTGGCGTGCGCTCGCGGCGTATCCCGGTGGTCAAAGGGGTTAAAACCCGTTTGTTTGACGATACTTTCCAGCCACTGCTCACCGAAGGCGCAGCTGCGCCCGTAAAGCCAGATTTGATTAATATTTAATATATTCAGGAAATTATAGAGGCTTAAGCCAATCGCGTTGGCAGCGTTATCAACCCATGCGCGAATTTGCACATCTCCCTCTTTCCAGGCCTCAATGAGCGACGCCGTGGTTAACTGCTCAGGGGAGAGCGTTGCTTCAGGCTGCGTTTTGAGCCACATTCGGGCCTGTTTTTTCAGCGCGCTGAGAGAGGCGACGGTTTCGAGGCAACCGTATCTTCCGCAGTCGCAGGCGTTGCCGTCAGGATTGACAATCGTATGCCCAATCTGCCCGCTGCCGTACAGACTGCCGCGATAAATATGATCGTTAATCACAAATGACGAGCCGATACCGTAGTCGACGTTGATCACGCAAAAATCCTGCTGTGTACCCTGATGCTGCCACTTCTCCGCCAGCGCCAGCATCACGCAGTCGTTATCCACCCGAACCTGCACGCCAAGCCGCTCCTCAAGCAGATACTTTATTTCGATCGGTGTTTTCCAGCGTGCCTGGGGCATGGTTTGTGAAACGCCGGTAATCGGATCAACCTGTCCATGCACGCCAAGGGCGAGATTGATGCTGTGCTGCGGGTAGCGGCGGTGGATATGCCGCCAGCATTCAACGATGGCCTCAAGCAGGGCCTGAGGAGTGGGCGCGTTGACCGGCAAATGCTGATGGCCATCCACTGCCAGCAGGCGGGCGTCGGCAAGCTGATATTCAATGCTGGTCGGGGTGATATTCATGCACAGTGTCCAGGCGCCGTGCTCGGGGATCTGGTAGCTGCCGCTGTTCACGCCCCGTTTGCTCAAGTGTTCCGTTGAGTGACCGATCAATCCCTCGCTAAGCAGCTCGGCCAGAATATTGCTCACCGCCGGAATGGAGAGACCGGTGAGTTGAGAGAGCTGTGATTTACTGAGCTGCTTTTCCCGCCACAGATGGGAAAGAAAAATCGACTTATTGGCCTGCCGGACCCGGGCGTTATTAAAGCCAGTACGCTGCATACACTTAACTCCCTTAACTATATTGCGTGAGCATTGCGCATTTTAACAGCGAATTGGCGATATAGACTCCTGTTATTGCAACTTTTACTTCGTTTTGTTTAGTGGAGGCATCATGTACGGTTCGGTTAAGGTCTGGCAGGAAATCATTTCATTACCAACGTGGACAACGGGAGCGGAAGATCCGAACCCTATGTTTCTGGAAAAACGTGTTTATCAAGGATCTTCCGGCAGCGTCTATCCCTACGGCGTGATTGATACCCTGACCGGCGAACGCGAAATGCGCGATTATCAGGCAGTGTGGATGGAGAATGATTTCCTTCGGGTCATGCTGCTACCGGAGCTTGGCGGCCGTATTCACCGGGCATATGACAAAGTCAAACAACGTGATTTCGTCTATTACAATGAGGTGGTTAAGCCAGCCCTGGTAGGGCTGCTCGGGCCCTGGATCTCCGGCGGAATCGAATTTAACTGGCCGCAACATCACCGGCCGACGACCTTTAAGCCGGTCGATTTTTCTATTCAGCAGGGAGAAAACGGCGCGCAGACCGTATGGATGGGGGAAGCGGAGCCCATGCGCGGTTTGCAGGTTATGGCCGGGTTTACGCTCTATCCTGACCGCGCGCTGATTGAAATCACTGGCAAGATCTTCAATGGTAACGCCACGCCGCGTCATTTCCTGTGGTGGGCCAACCCTGCAGTAAAAGGCGGCGATGCCCACCAGAGTGTATTCCCACCCGATGTCACCGCTGTATTCGACCATGGTAAGCGTGATGTTTCCGCTTTCCCGATTGCCACCGGTACCTACTACAAAGTGGACTATTCTGCGGGGGTTGATATCTCCCGTTATAAAAACGTCCCGGTACCCACTTCGTATATGGCGGAGAAGTCGGATTACGATTTTGTCGGCGCTTATCATCATGACGAGCGAGGCGGGTTACTGCATGTTGCCGATCACCATGTCTCTCCTGGCAAGAAACAGTGGAGCTGGGGGTACGGGGATTTTGGCCAGGCCTGGGATCGAAATCTGACCGATGAAAATGGCCCTTATATTGAGCTGATGACCGGCGTCTTCACCGATAACCAGCCTGACTTTACGTGGCTTGCGCCTTATGAAGAGAAGGTGTTTGTACAAAATTTCCTTCCCTACAGCGAGTTAGGGATGGTGCAAAATGCCAATACACAGCTGGCACTGAAGCTGGTTCGCGAGTCTGGGCAACTGCTGCTTGGCGTATATGCCATTGCTCCGCTAAATCATATCGTGGTTGAACTCAGCGCTGACCATCAGCCATTGTACGAAACTCAGCTGACGCTGAAGCCCGGTGAGAGCTGGCAGCAGACGCTGCCGGAAAATAGCGTCGGGCGCTTAACCCTCAAAGTGAAAACCGCCGAGAACCAGCCGCTGCTGGATTATCAGGAACATATTACCCAACAGACGCCGCTGCCCGAACCAGCTATAGCGCCCGCGTTACCGGAAGCGATCCACAATGGCGACGAGCTCTATTTTATCGGCCAGCACCTTGAACAATACAACCACGCAAGCCGCTACGCCGGGGATTACTATCGTCGGGCGGTTGAGCTCGATCCGCAGGATTATCGCAATAATGTTGCCCTCGGTACCCTGGCGTTCAACAGTGCCGACTGGGCGCTGGCGGAACAGTGTGCCCGTGCTGCGCTACAGCGCGCGCATCGTTTGAATAAGAACCCGCGAGATGGCGAAGCCAGTATGCTGCTTGCCAGCGTGCTGGAAAGGATGGGGGATGATGCAGGCGCCTGGGATCACTATTACAAAGCCTCCTGGAGCGGTAACTGCCGTGACGCCGCCTGGTGGTCGCTGGCGCGGCTGGCGATGAAGCGCGGTGATGTTGCCGATGCGCTGGAAAAAGTAAACACCAGTCTGCGGTTCAACGCCAGCAATCCTCTGGCGATGGGGTTGAAAGCGCTGGCATTAGCCAACAGTGGGCAGAAGAAAGCAGCGCTAGAGTTTATTTTCGCCTCTCTTGAGCAATACCCATTGAGCTATCCGCTGCACTGCGCGCGCTGGATGATTGAGCGGAGCGACGACGCGCGAGAAACCCTGCTGCGCATCACGGGGCGCAGAGGGGTCAACGCCAGCCTGCTGGCGGGTTGGCTGCTCTCTATCGGACAGACGTCGGCGGTGAAAGAGGTTCTTGCGGTTCTGGACAGTCAGGAAGCGCTGCCGATGCTCTGGCGTGCGTCGCTAAGTGATGATGCCAATGAACGCCAACAGTTTATTGCCGCCGCCGAGCACTGCCATGCGCACAATGTTCGTTTCCCTAACTCGCTCGATGAAGTTCAGATGCTGCAGTCGCTGGGCGACAGCGCTTTTGCCCGCTATCTACTCGGTTGCTTCTGGTACAGCAAACGTCGCTATGACGAGGCGGTGAGCTGCTGGCGCGAGACGCTCGAAAAATCTCCCGATTATGCGCCCGCTCATCGTCTGCTGGGCGTTTACTCCTGGAATAAACAGCAGGATGCAACGCAGGCGCTGGCTTATCTGCAGCGCGCCGTAGCGCTGGAGCCGGACAATGCGCGCTTCCTGTTTGAACTCGATTTTTTGCAAAAATTACTGGCCAGGCCGGTACATGAGCGACTGACGACGCTGGTGGAACGTAAAGCCGTGGTGCTGAAGCGGGACGACCTGACCGCTGAGCTGCTAAGCCTGTGGAACGCGTCCGGTCATTATGCCGATGCCGCCGCGATTCTGGATACGCGCGTATTCCATCCCTGGGAAGGAGGAGAAGGGAAAATCACCGGCCAGTATTTGCTCAATCAGCTCCATCGGGCATTACAGTTCATCGAGCGTGGGGCGTTTAAACAGGCCACGGACTGTCTGAAAGCCGCATTACGCTATCCCGACAATCTGGGGGAGGGGCGACTGCCTGGGCAAACGGATAACGATATCTGGTATTTGCTGGGCTACTGCGCAGAACAGGCTGGGGATGCGCAGCAGGCGGCGGAATATTACCAGCTTGCCCGGCAAGGGGGCTCAACGCTGGACGCCGGGCGGTACTACAACGATCAACCCGCCGATTACCTTTTCTGGCAGGGCATTGCGCTGCGTAAGAGCGGTAACCCAGCGCAGGCCGAGCAGCACTTCCGCCATTTTATCGACTGGGCCGCGCAGTATCGGGATGACGTTCCGCAAGTCGATTTTTTTGCCGTCTCTCTTCCGGACCTGGTGGTTCTCGATGTATCAGCGCAGCAGAGACATCAGCAGCACTGCTTGTTTATTGAAGCGTTGGGCCATCTGGGGCTGGGCAACGTATCCGCCTGCCAGCAGAGGATGCAGCAGCTTCTGCAAATAAATCCGGCTCATGATAAGGCGCATCTGATTCGCCATGCCCTGCAAAGCGGCATTTTTTCCTGAACCTCAATGGGCGGGCTCGGCCCGCCTGAACCCTACTGTTCCCTGCGTTTCCCTTATAGAGGAATCATTATGAACAACGCGCAGACACATCTCAAAATGGGCTACGTCTGGACGATTTGTCTGGTCGCCGCCTGCGGTGGTTTACTGTTTGGCTATGACTGGGTGGTGATTGGCGGCGCTAAGCCATTTTATGAAGCCTGGTTTTCAATTACGGACCCGGCGCAGTCCGGCTGGGCGATGAGCTCAGCGCTGTTGGGCTGTATTTTCGGCGCATTAATTTCGGGATGGTGCGCAGACAAACTGGGGCGCAAGCTGCCATTAATTCTTTCCGCTGTGCTGTTCAGCGCGTCGGCCTGGGGGACGGCGGTCGCCAGTCATTTCGATATGTTTGTGGTTTACCGCATTGTGGGCGGCGTAGGGATTGGTCTGGCTTCCGCTCTCAGCCCGCTTTACATTGCCGAAGTCAGTCCGGCAGAGAAAAGAGGGCGTTTTGTCGCGGTCAATCAGCTCACCATCGTGATTGGCGTACTGGCCGCTCAGTTAATCAATCTGATGATTGCTGAACCGGTGGAGCCGGGGGCGACGCAGCAGATGATTGTGGACAGCTGGAATGGGCAGATGGGCTGGCGCTGGATGTTCGGTGCGGAACTGGTGCCGGCGCTGGCGTTTCTGGTCCTGATGTTTTTTGTCCCCGAGTCGCCGCGCTGGCTCATGAAGGCCGGTAAACCGGAGCGCGCCCGGCCTGCGCTGGAACGCATTGGTTCTGCCGACTATGCCGACAGGATCCTGCGTGAAATCGCGCATACCCTGGAAAAGGATAACAATAAAGTCTCCTATGGCGCGCTGTTGGCTCCCCAGGTGAAACCGATTGTGATCATTGGCATGGTGCTCGCCATATTCCAGCAGTGGTGTGGGATTAACGTCATCTTTAACTACGCGCAGGAGATTTTTGCCTCGGCGGGGTTCGATATTAACAGCACGCTGAAATCGATCGTCGCGACGGGCGTCGTTAATCTGGTCTTTACCATTGCGGCGCTGCCGCTGGTGGATAAAATCGGTCGCCGTAAATTAATGCTGCTTGGCGCTTCGGGATTGACGCTGATCTATGTGCTGATCGCCGGCGCTTACGCCATGGGCATTATGGGGTGGCCGGTACTGTTGCTGGTGCTGGCGGCGATTGCTATTTATGCGTTGACCCTGGCGCCGGTGACCTGGGTGCTGCTGGCGGAGATTTTTCCCAACCGCGTACGTGGACTCGCGATGTCTTTAGGTACCCTGGCGCTGTGGATCGCCTGTTTCCTGTTAACCTATACTTTCCCGCTGCTTAATGCCGGTCTGGGCGCGGCAGGAAGCTTCCTGCTGTATGGTGTCATTTGCGCTGCCGGCTACCTCTATATCCTGCGCAACGTCCCGGAAACGAAAGGTATCACCCTCGAAGCGCTGGAAGAGCAGCTGGCGCAGCGTCATACGGGCGTGAATGCGGCGAAGCAGGAGCAGATGCGCTAATGGCGGAAGAGTGGATTCTGGAGAACGCGCATCTGCGGATGTGCGTCTCTTCTCTGGGCGGCAAAGTGCAAAGTTTATTCTCGCGGCAATATCAAGCGCCGGTGCTATATGAAAATCCCGCCGGCGGCATGTTTCCGATGCTGCCATTGGCCAATCGCGTCGCCGGCAACCGTTTTATTTTTCATGGGCAGGAGATTGTCCTGCCTCGCCACCATGCCGACGAGTATTTCTTTCTTCACGGTGACGGCTGGTTACAGCGCTGGGATATTATTGAGTGCGGCGCCGAGTATTGTGTATTACAGCTGCGTCGGCAGCATGCCTGCGGTTTCGATTATCTGGCGCAGCTCCGCTACCAGTTGCTGCGTAACCAGCTGATAGCGGAGCTAACGCTTACCCATTATGGGGAGGTCCCTGCGCTTTACGGCTGCGGCTTTCATCCCTTTTTCCCTTTCGATGAACGCAGCAAGGTCCAGTTCCAGGTCAGCGGTTACTGGCCGGAAGGGGAGAATCACTTACCTCTCAACTGGCAAGGAAACTTGCCCGACTATGCCAATTTCAGCGTGGCTCAGTTCGGTGAAGATCGTTGGCTGAACGTGGGTTATTCCGGCTGGGGCGGGCGGGCGAGGGTAAGCAATGACGTGATGAATATCACAATTCTATCGCAAACTCCGTGGTTGATGCTGTTCAGAATGCAAGGTGAATCATTCCTTTGCCTCGAGCCGCAAAGCCATCCGGTAAACGCCCACAACATGGACGGGCAGCCGGGGCTGCGAGTTTTAGGCGCGGGAGAGAAGCTCAATTTTTCGCTGAAAATCATCATCGAGGGGGCATAAATAACGAGCTATCAGCAGACAAGAGCATCTTGCGCCCGCCGGGGTTTATCGCCAGACTATCGCCACCATTCGGGAGGAAATCATGGTCTTGCACTCCACGCGCTGGCTGGCGCTCAGTTATTTCACCTACTTTTTTAGCTACGGTATTTTTCTGCCCTTCTGGAGCGTCTGGCTGGCCGGAAACGGGCTGACTCCGGAAACCATCGGCATTTTGCTTGGCGCCGGTCTGGTGGCCCGTTTTCTCGGCAGTCTGCTGATTGCCCCGCGGGTGAGCGATCCCTCCCGGCTGATCGCCGCGCTGCGCGTGCTGGCGCTGTTAACCTTGCTCTTCGCGCTGGCCTTCTGGGCCGGCAGCCACGTAGCATGGCTGCTGGCGATCATCATCGGCTTCAACCTGTTCTTTTCGCCGCTGGTGCCGCTGACGGATGCTCTGGCCAACACCTGGCAAAAGCAGATCACCATGGACTATGGCCGGGTGCGGCTATGGGGCTCTATTGCCTTTGTGATTGGTTCGGCGCTGACCGGCAAGCTGGTGAGCCTGTTCGATTACCGGGCGATCCTGCTGATGCTAAGCCTGGGGGTCGCCTCGATGCTGCTCGGCATGCTGCTTAAGCCGTCGGTGATGCCCCAGGGGGAGTCGCGCCAGCAGCAGGGGGCCGGAATGGCGGCCTGGCTGACGCTGGTGCGCCAAAGCTGGCGCTTTCTCGCCTGCGTTTGTCTGCTGCAGGGAGCGCATGCTGCCTACTATGGCTTTAGCGCCATCTACTGGCAGCAGGCCGGCTATTCCGCCTCGGCGGTAGGTTATCTGTGGTCGTTAGGCGTGGTGGCGGAAGTGGTGATCTTCGCGTTGAGTAAAAAGGTGTTCCGCCGCTTCAGCGCCCGCGACCTGCTGTTGCTCTCCGCCGTCTGCGGGCTGATTCGCTGGGGACTGATGGGCTGGACCACGGCGCTGCCGGGACTCATCCTTGCGCAGATCCTTCACTGTGGCACCTTCACGGTGTGTCATCTGGCGGCGATGCGCTATATCGCCGCCCGTCAGGGTAGCGAAGTGATCCGTCTGCAGGCCGTCTACTCCGCGGTGGCGATGGGCGGCAGTATTGCCATCATGACCGTCTTCGCCGGTTTCCTCTATCAGCACCTGCACCAGGGCGTATTCTGGGTGATGGCCCTGCTGACGCTCCCGGCGATGGCTATACGGCCAAAAGCGGTGGCGGCCTAGTCCTCGAGCATGGCGCAGATATGCTGCTGCTGGCGTTCAGTGAAGTAGTTCTCCGCGTGGATAAGCGGCGGCGAAAACAGCGGCAGCGCCGTCGCATAGGGGGTGACGATAAGCGTCACCCCTTTGGGCGCACCTTCCTTCTGAAAGCGCTCTACGCTCTGGTATTTGATATTCAGCGGCAGCAGCGTTAGTTCGCGCAGCTGTTGTTCCAGGGCCTCTTCAATAGCTGGGTTGTCATCGGTTAGCAACAGCACCTGTTTCTCGTGCAGGTCGCTTTTCTGCATCAGCCAGGCGCCAAAGATCACCGCGATTAAACCGGTCTCTTCCTCATTAAAACGGATGTGCCAGGCCTCCTCGAATTCGCTCAATGCCGCCTGGGTGGTACGCAGTAAGCGAGGGTAGAGCCGGGTCACTTCCTCTGTGAGCGTGCTGTCGATGCCGATAGCAAACACGCTGCGGATCAACGCCTGCGACAAATGAATATAGAGTTGATCGCTGAGCCCCTGCTCATCACTGAACGCTCTGCCAGCGAGGATCTGAAAGCGGTGGATCAGGCCGGAGATAGCCAGCCGCAGGCGGCGATCGTGCGGGTGACCGTCGCGGACCGGGTCGGGGGTTTTGAGCAACATAAACAGCAGCGAGAGGAAAAAAGGTTCTCCGACATGGGGCGGAGCGCCGACCCGACGCTGCCAGTGGCGGACAATCTCCTGCGCCAGGGTGAACTCGGCGGCGGTTTGAGCCCAGCGTTGCTGTTCCTCATTGAAGTCCGGAGAGTATCCCCGGTGATGTTCGAGCAGACAGTACTGCAGGTACAAGCGCAGAAACTGCACGTCGCGGCAGTCAAACTGGCGATTGAGCGCCCGCGCGCAGCGGTTCACCAGCGCCTGCAGATTGGTATCATCGTATAAGGTGCGGGCAATGCCTTCCTGTTTAAGCTGCGTTTTCAGCGCCGGGGTAAAATGATGATTAACGAACTGTGGGCAGAGGCGCAGCCCCCGCCGCAGCGCATGCAGCAGACATAAACGTTGGTCGAGCGCGGCGCCTTCAATCCGATAGCTGCCGTCCACCTGTGACTGGAGGGTCAAACGGTGGTAACGCTGAATTTCGCGTCCGGTCTCCTCAATATCCTGCCGGGCCGTGGTCTCATCAACGAGGTTGATCCTGCCAAGCCGTTCAGTCGTCACCGACTGTCCGGGCAGATAAAACATCAGGAGCACCTGGCTACGGCGCTGTGGACTGGAAAGCGCAGATGGTGGTTCAATGACGGTCATCATCTGGTAAGTTCCAGTTAGGGTTTCCGCTAAGGATAGACAATGACCGCGGCGTGGGCAGGGAAGAGCGTCCGCTTTTACTCAGGATTGCTGGCGAAGTTCACAGAATTTTTCACGTGAGGAACAGATGAACAGAGTGAAACAATGCACAAGCGCGGCGTTTTTCATGGTTTTATCATGGTCGGCCGCTGCGCATCCGCATAGCTTCATCAGCCTGCAAAGCGAGCCGGTGGTCAAGGATGGTCTGCTGAGCGCCTTTAAAATGCGCTGGACGATGGATGAAATTACCTCATCGGATCTGCTCTATGATGCCGGAAACGCCAAACCGGGCAGCGAAGTCTGGAAAAAGCTGGCGGCGGAGGTGATGGCCAACGTGCTCGGTCAGCACTATTTCAGCGAGCTGTGGCATAACGGTCAGCGGGTTAAATTTGACAATCGTCCCGACGGTTACGGCCTCGAACGTGACGGACTGCAGGCGGTACTCACCTTTACTCTGCCGCTGGCGACGCCGCAACCCGTTGCCGGGCAGACGTTTACCTTTTCCACCTTCGACCCGACCTACTACGTCGATATGTTTTATGACAAGGATAGCGATTTTTCCCTGCCCGCAGGGCTGCGGGCCGCCTGTAAGGCAACGGTGATGACGCCAAAACCGAACGACAAAATGCTCTCATACGCCCAGTCGCTGGATAAAGCGGATGCGCCGCCGGAGGATATGGCGCTGGGAAGCTATTTTGCCCAGAAGGTGACCCTGACATGTCAGTAATTTTTACTCCGCGTGCGCGATCTTCGCGCTGGAAAGCGCTGTGGCCGCTGGCGCTGTTGCTGGCGGTGAGCATCATCGGCGGCATCTGGCTGTGGCGGGCGTGGCCGCAGGTGCTGATGCAGAGCGCAGTCTGGCAGCGTTCGCTAAACCTGGAACTCAGCCGCCTGCTGCAGGCGGTGGCGGAGAACCCGGCGGCGGCAGGGCTGTCGCTGCTGGGGTTTAGCTTCGTTTACGGGGTGCTTCATGCCTTAGGGCCCGGACACGGTAAAATTGTCATTACGACCTGGCTTGCCACCCATCCCGCGCAGCTGAAATCAAGCATTGGCCTGACGCTGGCCGCCTCTTTATTACAGGGGCTGGTGGCCATCGCGCTGGTGGTCGTGGTGCTGGCGCTGCTGCAGCTGCCGGCGCGCCAGCTGCACCTCAGCAGTTTCTGGCTGGAGAAGGGGAGCTATTTGCTGGTGGGTGCGTTAGGGCTGCTGCTGTGCTGGCGGGCGTTAAAAAAGCTGCGTCTGCTGCTGCGCCGGCCAACGTTTACCGCTTTTACCCCGCATCATGTTCATAACGAACACTGCGGCTGCGGGCATCAGCATCTCCCGGCCCCGGAGCAGCTGCAGGCCGGCGACGACTGGCGGGCTCGCGCCGCGATTGTCCTGTCGATGGGCATGCGTCCCTGCTCGGGGGCGATCATGGTTCTGCTGTTCAGCAAGGTAATCGGCGTTTTTGGCTGGGGGATGGCGGCGGCGCTGGCGATGGCGGCGGGAACCTCGTTGACTATCACGGCGCTGGCGCTGTTGGTGCATGGGTTCCGCCAACTGGCGATCCGCCTCAGTCGCCATCAGGCGCCAGCGTTATGGAAGCAGGTTAGTTGGGCGACGCTGGCGCTGGCCGGCGGCGTCATATTGCTGGCGGCGGCAGGGGTGATGTGGCTCAGCGCCGTCCCTGCCGGCGGTGGGATCCGTCCGTTTTAGACAGACGCCGGGCGCAAATCCTAAAGTGGGCGCCAGCGCTTGCCGCTGGCGAAGCGATGCTCTAGTTTTCCGCTTTTCGGCGGATGACAAGGAGTCGCTATGGCCGCAAATATCGTTTCTCCCGCGCAGAGCGGGCGGTTCTATTATGGCTGCGCCGGCGCCGCCGGGCTGCTGGCGGGCCTGGCGATCGTATTCTGGTTTCCAGCCCTGGCCAGCTGGTGGCCGTCAGATCTGGTGCGTGTCTACCACGCTATGCCGTATGTTATGCGATTCGGGGTGGCGAGTGTCGCGGATATTCCGCTGGTGGCCTACGCCACCCTAACGCTGTCGGGCTTCGTGCTGGCCTTTTGTCATCCCGGTCACAGTAAACTGCCCATTGTTGCCTGGGCTGTGCATAACCAGCCCTCGCCGCGGGAGATGGTCGACTGGATCCTGCGCAGCTGGGTGTTGCAGTTCGGTTTTCTGGTGATCATTTTCTGGCGTTTCGCGTTTATGGGTAAGCTAAGCAGCGACAGGCTAATGCAGATCGTGGGCATCTTTAACGACGTATGCTATCTGGCCACGCTGGTGCTGGCTGGAATACTGCTGCGCGACGGCTGGCGCGACTTTCAGGGCGTTGCCGCACCGGCAGGCAATATTCGCATTCCGCTGATCTTTGCCCTGAGCTTTTATCTGCCGTTTCAGCTGGTATGGATTTTACTCAGTGCGCAGCAGTATGAGCTGCCGCTGTGGGGATGGCTGCTGCTGGTTCCGGCGATGGTCGGCGTGCTGTTAGCCCGCCTGGCGACGGTAGGGATAGCGCTGTGTTTCCGGCGCTGGCTGGGGACGCAGGGCTGTCTGCGCTGGCGCGGACCGCTGGCCTTATTTAGCGGCCTGACGGTGCTCTGTATTGGCGGTAATGCGGTGATTCGCCAGATCCTCAACATGATAAAATGACATAAAAAAAGGAAGCCGCGGCTTCCTTTTTGACATCAGTAAGAGATTAACGCTTCAGCGCGTCGCTCAGCTGCTCGCGCATGTTCGCCAGCATCGCTTTCACCACGCGCGGGTTACCGGCAACGATGTTGCCCGTCAGCATATAGTTATGACCGCCGGTGAAGTCGCAGACAATCGCGCCAGCTTCACGGGCGATCAGCTCGCCTGCGGCGAAATCCCATGGTTTCAGGGCGATCTCAAAGTAACCGTCAACGCGGCCGGCGGCCACATAGGCCAGATCCAGCGCGGCAGAGCCGGTGCGACGGAAGTCGGCACATTCGGTAAACATGTTGCCGAGAATATTCATGTAGGTGGTGGCGTGCTGCTTCGCTTTGAACGGGAAGCCGGTCGCGATAATGGTGCCGTCGAGGTCGCGAGCGTTGCTGCCGCGCAGACGGTAGCCGTTCAGCTGCGCGCCCTGGCCGCGGGTCGCGGTAAACAGTTCGTTACGCATCGGATCGTAGACCACCGCGACTTCAGTACGCCCTTTGATGCGTACGGCGATGGAAACAGAAAAGTGCGGCAGACGTTTAACGAAGTTGGTGGTGCCATCCAGTGGATCGATAACCCATTGAACATCCTGCTCTTCGCCAGCGTGTTCACCGCTTTCTTCGGTGATAATGGTGTGCTGCGGGTAAGATTTGCGAATGGTTTCGATAATAATCGCTTCGGCGGCTTTATCGACGTTGGTCACAAAATCATTGCTGCCTTTCTGGCTGGTTTCTACGGTGTCTGGCGTTTCGTAGTGTTTGGCAATTAAATTACCCGCCTTGCGCGCGGCGCGCACGGCGATGTTCAGCATCGGATGCATCGGTCTCTCTCACTGGATGTTAAAGAACGGGAAAAAACGGCGCATATAATAGCAGCCAAATCTGCTTATGTCTCCGTTTTATGGTAGCATGCACGAATAATCTTTAGCCGAAGAACCATAATGCTGCAAAATATTCGAATCGTACTGGTAGAAACCTCCCATACCGGCAACATGGGCTCCGTAGCCCGCGCGATGAAAACCATGGGCTTAACTAACCTGTGGCTGGTCAATCCGCTGGTCAAACCCGATTCGCAGGCGATAGCCCTGGCCGCGGGCGCCAGCGACGTGATCGGCAACGCGCAGATTGTCGATACCCTTGATGAAGCGCTGGCAGGCTGTAGCCTGGTGGTTGGCACCAGCGCGCGCTCCCGCACGCTGCCGTGGCCGATGCTCGACCCGCGCGAATGCGGTCTGAAAAGCGTCGCCGAAGGTCAGCATGCGCCGGTGGCGCTGGTCTTTGGCCGCGAGCGCGTTGGTCTGACCAACGATGAACTGCAGAAGTGCCACTATCACGTGGCGATCGCCGCCAACCCGGAGTACAGCTCGCTGAACCTGGCGATGGCGGTGCAGGTTATCGCCTATGAAGTGCGGATGGCCTGGCTGGCGGCGCAGGAGCAAGCGCAGCCGGCGGTTGAGCATGAAGAGGCGCCGTACCCGCTGGTGGACGATCTGGAGCGATTCTACGACCATCTTGAGCAGACGCTGCTGGCGACGGGCTTTATCCGCCCGAATCATCCGGGGCAGGTGATGAACAAGCTGCGTCGTCTGTTCACCCGCGCGCGTCCGGAAAGCCAGGAGTTGAACATCCTGCGCGGCATGCTGGCGTCTATTGAGCAGCAGAATAAAGGTAAGTAACCGCGTTAACGCCGGATGGCGTTTCGCTTATCCGGGCAACGAATCGGGCTCGCCTGGCGGGATGAAGGTATCAGGCTATGCGGAAGTAAAACGGCACGGAAAGCCAAATACCTGACTAAAACAGTCAAGTAAATAGTTGACCAAATTACTCGGGAATGTCAGACTTGGCCCTGCTATGCAATACCCATATTAATAAAAAGCCCGGCCAGGGGCGAGTTTGAGGTTAAGTAAGACATGAGACTGACATCTAAAGGGCGTTATGCCGTGACCGCGATGCTTGACGTTGCGCTCAACTCTGAAACGGGCCCGGTGCCGTTGGCAGATATTTCAGAGCGTCAGGGAATTTCGCTTTCCTATCTGGAACAGCTGTTCTCTCGCCTGCGTAAAAATGGCCTGGTTTCCAGCGTTCGTGGCCCAGGTGGTGGTTATCTGTTAGGTAAAGATGCCGGCAGTATCGCCGTCGGCGAAGTCATTAGCGCCGTGGACGAATCCGTTGACGCCACCCGTTGCCAGGGCAAGGGCGGCTGTCAGGGCGGCGATAAATGCCTGACTCACGCGCTGTGGCGCGACCTGAGCGAGCGCCTGACCGGCTTCCTGAACAATATCACCCTCGGGGAACTGGTGAATAACCAGGAGATCCTCGATGTTTCCGGTCGTCAGCATCAGCACGAAACCCAGCGCAATGCGCGCACCCAGGACGCGATTGACGTTAAACTGCGCGCCTGAGTGACCCGTCCCGTTTCGGGCTGCGGCTGACAGGGCAAGGCGGCGCGAAACGGCGGGACAACGATTATAAAGAGCTTTCAGAATCAGGCCGGGATGCTCCGACATTCCGTGTACTCGGTCGTACATCAAGCCGGTTGCCTGATTCCTTGCATTGAGTGATGTACGGAGTTTAAGAGCAATGAAATTACCGATTTACCTCGATTACTCCGCAACCACGCCGGTGGACCCGCGTGTTGCCGAGAAAATGATGCAGTTCCTGACCATGGACGGGACCTTTGGTAACCCGGCCTCCCGTTCCCACCGTTTTGGCTGGCAGGCTGAAGAGGCGGTTGATATCGCCCGCAATCAGATTGCCGAGCTGGTCGGCGCCGACCCGCGCGAAATCGTCTTTACCTCTGGTGCGACTGAATCCGACAACCTGGCGATCAAGGGTGCAGCCAACTTTTATCAGAAAAAAGGCAAGCACATCATCACCAGCAAAACCGAGCATAAAGCGGTTCTGGATACCTGTCGTCAGCTGGAGCGCGAAGGCTTCGAAGTGACCTACCTGGCGCCGCAGAGCAACGGGATTATCGATCTGAAAGAGCTGGAAGCGGCGATGCGTGACGACACCATCCTGGTTTCCATCATGCATGTGAATAACGAAATCGGCGTGGTGCAGGATATCGCTACCATCGGCGAGATGTGTCGCGCCCGCGGTATCATTTACCACGTAGACGCCACCCAGAGCGTGGGCAAGCTGCCTATCGATCTGAGCCAGCTGAAAGTTGACCTGATGTCCTTCTCCGGTCACAAAATCTACGGTCCGAAAGGCATCGGCGCGCTGTACGTGCGCCGTAAGCCGCGTATTCGTATCGAAGCGCAAATCCACGGCGGCGGCCACGAGCGCGGTATGCGTTCCGGTACTCTGCCTGTTCACCAGATCGTCGGCATGGGTGAAGCTTACCGTATCGCCAAAGAAGAGATGGAAAGCGAGATGGCGCGTCTGCGCACGCTGCGCAACCGACTGTGGAACGGCGTGAAGGATATGGAAGAAGTGTACCTCAACGGCGACCTCGAGCAGGGCGCGCCAAACATTCTTAACGTCAGCTTCAACTATGTTGAAGGCGAGTCGCTGATTATGGCGCTGAAAGACCTGGCGGTTTCCTCCGGTTCAGCCTGTACTTCCGCGAGCCTTGAGCCATCCTACGTGCTGCGCGCGTTAGGCATGACTGATGAACTGGCGCACAGTTCTATTCGTTTCTCTTTAGGTCGTTTCACTACCGAAGAAGAGATTGACTATGCCATCGATCTGATTCGCAAATCCATTGGCCGTCTGCGCGAGCTTTCTCCGCTGTGGGAAATGTTCAAACAGGGCGTGGATCTGAACAGCATTGAATGGTCACATCACTAATTCGGCACCAATAAGGAGAATTCATCATGGCTTACAGCGAAAAAGTTATCGATCATTACGAGAATCCGCGCAACGTCGGCTCTTTTGACAACAGCGACGAGAACGTCGGCAGCGGCATGGTCGGCGCGCCGGCCTGCGGCGACGTGATGAAGCTGCAGATTAAAGTCAACAATGAAGGTATCATTGAAGACGCGCGCTTCAAGACCTACGGCTGCGGTTCCGCTATCGCTTCCAGCTCCCTGGTTACCGAGTGGGTGAAGGGCAAATCGCTGGACGAAGCGCAGGCGATCAAGAACACCGATATCGCCGATGAACTGGAACTGCCGCCGGTGAAAATCCACTGCTCGATCCTGGCGGAAGACGCGATTAAAGCCGCGATTGCGGATTACAAAAGCAAACGTGAAGCAAAATAATTAGTTGAGGTTTTGTTATGTCGATTACTCTTAGCGACAGTGCAGCAGCGCGAGTCAATGCCTTCCTGGCGAACCGCGGTAAAGGGTTTGGCCTGCGCCTGGGCGTAAGAACCTCCGGCTGCTCGGGTATGGCCTATGTACTGGAGTTTGTTGACGAGCCGGCGGCTGAAGACACCGTGTTTGAAGACAAAGGCGTGAAGGTCGTGATCGACGGCAAAAGTCTGCAATTCCTCGACGGCACTCAGCTGGACTTCGTCAAAGAAGGCCTCAACGAAGGGTTCAAATTCACTAACCCTAACGTCAAAGATGAGTGCGGCTGCGGCGAAAGCTTTAACGTATAATCGGTACTCCTCAACCCCACCGCGGTCACGCCGCGCGTGGGGTTTTAATTTAGATGCATGACCCTGAGGTTACTATGGACTATTTCACCCTCTTCGGGTTACCAGCCAGCTATACCCTCTCGCTTGAACAACTGGCTGTCCGGTATCAGGATCTGCAGCGCCAGTACCATCCGGATAAATTTGCCAGCGCGCCTGCGGCGGAACAGCTTGCGGCGGTTCAGCATTCCGCCACTATAAACCAGGCCTGGCAGACGCTGCGCCATCCGCTGACTCGCGCAGAATATCTCCTTTCGCTGCATGGCTTCGATCTGGCCAGCGAGCAGCATACCGTTCGCGATACCGCGTTCCTGATGGAACAGCTGGAATTGCGCGAAGAGCTGGATGAGATCGGCCAGGCGAAAGACGACGCGCGGCTGGAAGGTTTTATCAAACGGGTGAAAGCGCTGTTTGATACCCGTCAGCAGCTGATGGTTGACCAATTGCATAATGAGAGCTGGGAGGCGGCGGCGGACACGGTTCGTAAGCTCCGTTTCCTCGATAAACTGCGCAGCAGTGCTGAAGAACTCGAAGAAAAACTGCTCGATTTTTAATTTTCGGAAGCAATTATGGCCTTATTACAAATTAGTGAGCCCGGCCTGAGCGCCGCGCCGCACCAGCGTCGTCTGGCGGCCGGTATCGACCTGGGCACCACCAATTCTCTGGTGGCTACCGTGCGTAGCGGCCAGGCCGAGACTCTGCCCGATCATCAAGGCCGCTATCTGCTGCCGTCGGTGGTGAACTACCACGCTTCGGGGCTGACCGTCGGCTATGACGCCCGGCTTAACGCCGCTCAGGATCCTGCCAATACCATCAGCTCCGTGAAGCGGATGATGGGGCGCTCTCTCGCCGATATTCAAAACCGTTACCCGCATCTGCCGTATCAGCTGCAGGCCAGTGAAAACGGCCTGCCGATGATCCAGACCGCCGGCGGCCTGCTGAACCCGATTCGCGTCTCCGCCGATATCCTCAAAGCGCTGGCCGCCCGGGCGACCGAAGCGCTGGCCGGCGAACTCGACGGCGTGGTCATTACCGTTCCCGCTTACTTCGATGACGCTCAGCGCCAGGGAACCAAAGACGCGGCGCGTCTGGCGGGCCTGCACGTGCTGCGCCTGCTCAATGAGCCGACCGCGGCGGCTATTGCCTACGGCCTCGACTCCGGCCAGGAAGGGGTCATTGCGGTCTACGATCTCGGCGGCGGCACCTTTGATATCTCCATTCTGCGTTTAAGCCGCGGGGTGTTTGAAGTGCTGGCCACCGGCGGCGACTCGGCTCTCGGCGGCGATGATTTCGATCACCTGCTGGCTGACTACCTGCGCGAGCAGGCGGGCTTCAGCGACCGCAGCGATAACCGTCTGCAGCGTGAGCTGCTGGATGCCGCCATCGCGGCGAAAATCGCCTTGAGCGATGCCGAGGCAGCGCACGTCGAGGTCGGCGGCTGGCAGGGCGATATCACCCGCAGCCAGTTTAACGATCTGATTGCCCCGCTGGTAAAACGTACCCTGATGGCCTGCCGTCGGGCGCTAAAAGACGCTGGCGTTGAAGCGCAAGAAGTGCTGGAAGTGGTGATGGTCGGCGGTTCGACCCGCGTGCCGCTGGTGCGTGAGCGCGTTGGCGAGTTCTTTGGTCGCACTCCGCTGACCTCCATTGACCCGGACAAAGTTGTCGCCATCGGCGCGGCGATCCAGGCCGATATCCTGGTGGGCAACAAGCCGGACAGCGAACTGCTGCTGCTCGACGTTATCCCGCTGTCGTTAGGCCTGGAAACCATGGGCGGCCTGGTGGAGAAAGTGATCCCGCGTAATACCACCATTCCGGTGGCCCGCGCGCAGGAGTTTACCACCTTCAAAGATGGCCAGACGGCGATGTCCATTCACGTGATGCAGGGCGAGCGTGAGCTGGTCCAGGATTGCCGTTCGCTGGCGCGCTTTGCGCTGCGCGGTATCCCGGCGCTGCCGGCGGGCGGGGCGCATATTCGCGTTACCTTCCAGGTGGATGCCGATGGCCTGCTGAGCGTTACGGCGATGGAAAAATCGACCGGCGTGGAAGCCTCCATCCAGGTGAAACCGTCTTACGGTCTGACCGATGGCGAAATCGCCACCATGATTAAAGATTCGATGAGCTACGCCGAACAGGATATTCAGGCGCGCATGCTGGCTGAACAGAAAGTGGAAGCCGCGCGCGTACTGGAGAGCCTGACAAGCGCGCTGGCCGCCGACGCCGCGCTGTTAAGCGCCGCGGAGCGTCAGGCCATCGATGCCGCTGCGGAGCAGGTACGCGCCGCAGCGGCAGGCGACGACGCTGACGCGATTAAAGAAGCGATTAAAAATATCGACACACAAACCCAGGAATTCGCCGCTCGCCGTATGGATCAGTCGGTCCGTATCGCGCTGAAAGGCCAATCCGTGGACGAGGTTTAAAATGCCAAAAATTGTATTTCTGCCCCACCAGGACCTGTGTCCGGATGGCATCGTTGTGGAAGCTGAGACCGGTGAAACCATTCTCGATGCCGCGCTGCGTAGCGGTATCGAAATTGAACACGCCTGCGAAAAATCCTGTGCCTGCACCACCTGCCACTGCATCGTGCGTGAAGGTTTTGACTCGCTGGCGGAAAGTAGCGAAGATGAAGACGACATGCTGGATAAAGCCTGGGGGCTGGAACCTGACAGCCGTCTGAGCTGCCAGGCGCGCGTCACCGACGAAGATCTGGTCGTTGAGATCCCGCGTTACACCATCAATCACGCACGCGAGCACTAATATGGCACTGAAATGGACCGACAGCCGTGAAATCGGCGAAGCGCTGTACGACGCTTACCCGGATCTCGACCCGAAAACCGTTCGCTTTACCGACATGCATCAGTGGATTTGCGATTTGGAAGAGTTTGATGATGATCCAAACGCATCCAATGAAAAAATTCTCGAGGCGATTCTGCTAGTCTGGCTAGACGAGGCCGAATAATTTCGCGTTAAGCGAAAACATTTTAACGGGCTGCCATAGGGTGGCCCGTTTGCTAAGAAGGATAATGATAATGACCGAAGCTATGAAGATTACGCTTTCTACTCAGCCAGCCGATGGACGCTGGGGAGAAAAAGCGACCTGGAGCATCAATAACGACGGCATCGCTCTACATCTCAACGGTAAAGACGACCTCGGGCTTATCCAGCGCGCGGCGCGCAAAATTGACGGCATGGGCATCAAGCACGTCGCCCTGAGCGGCGAAGGCTGGAACACCGATCGCGCCTGGGCCTTTTGGGCCGGCTATAAAGGGCCGAAAGGTCAGCGTCAGGTCGAATGGCCATCCCTTGACGACGCGCAGCGCAGCGAGCTGGATAACCGCCTGACGATCATCGACTGGGTGCGCGACACCATCAATGCGCCGGCGGAAGAGCTGGGTCCGGAGCAGCTGGCGCAGCGCGCTGTCGACCTGCTGTGCGGCGTGGCGGGTGAGAAGATAAGCTATCGCATCACCAAAGGCGAAGATCTGCGCGAGCAGGGCTATCTTGGTCTGCATACCGTGGGCCGCGGCTCCGAGCGCCCGCCGGTCCTGCTGGCGCTGGACTACAACCCGACCGGCGATAAAGAGGCGCCGGTATACGCCTGCCTGGTGGGCAAAGGCATCACCTTTGATTCCGGCGGCTACAGCATCAAGCAAAGCGCCTTTATGGATTCGATGAAATCCGATATGGGCGGTGCGGCGACTATCACCGGCGCGCTGGCTTTCGCCATTACCCGCGGTCTGAACAAACGCGTGAAGCTGTTCCTGTGCTGCGCCGACAACCTGATCAGCGGTAACGCCTTCAAACTGGGCGATATTATTCATTATCGCAACGGCAAAACCGTTGAAGTTATGAACACTGACGCGGAAGGCCGCCTGGTGCTGGCGGATGGCCTGATTGACGCCTCGGCGCAGAAGCCAGAGCTGATCATCGACGCCGCCACCCTGACCGGCGCGGCGAAAACCGCGTTGGGCAATGATTACCACGCGCTGTTCAGCTTTGACGATGCGCTGGCGAATCGCCTGCTGGCGAGCGCTCAGGCGGAAAACGAAGCCTTCTGGCGTCTGCCGCTGGCCGAGTTCCACCGCAACCAGCTGCCGTCCAACTTTGCTGACCTGAACAACACCGGCAGCGCGGCCTATCCGGCCGGCGCCAGCACCGCGGCGGGCTTCCTGTCCCACTTCGTGGAAAACTACCATCAGGGTTGGCTGCATATCGACTGTTCGGCAACCTACCGCAAATCTGCCGTTGAGCAGTGGTCGGCGGGCGCCACCGGGCTTGGCGTGCGTACCATTGCTAACCTGCTGACAGCTGAGTAATGGCCTTGCCGGGTGGCGCTGCGCTTACCCGGCCAGGAAAACCATATGCCCGCGTGGACGAATGGCCGCCGGGCAATTCATTGTGAAGTAGCCAAACTATGTCAGATACAAAAAATGAATTAGAAACCCTGCTGGAAAAAGCGGCGACTGAGCCCGCCCATCGTCCGGCATTTTTCAGCGCGCTGCTGGAGGCCACCGTCTGGGTGCCGGGCAGGGCAGCCGATGGCGAGCAGATTGTCGAAGATAGCACGCTGGATCTGCAGCATTGGGAAAAAGACGACGGTACCTCGGTGATCCCATTCTTTACCTCGCTGGAGGCGCTGCAGCAGGCGGTGGCGGATGAACAGGCCTTCGTGATGATGCCGGCCCGCACGCTGATGGCGATGACGCTGGGCGAATCGTTATTCCTCAACCCGAAGCTGCCGAGCGGCAAAGAGTTCACCCCACGGGAAATCAGCCATCTGTTAGGCGAAGAGGGCAGCCCACTGAGCACCCAGACGGTACTGGAAGGCGGCGAAGCGCTGCTGCTGTCTGAAGTCGCCGAACCGCCGGCGCAGATGGTCGATTCGCTGACCACGTTGTTCAAAACGCTGAAGACCGTCAAGCGGGCGTTTCTGTGCTCGATTAAAGAGCGCGCCGACGCGCCGGCCAACTTATTGATCGGGATTGAAGCGGAAGGGGATATTGAAGCCATTATCCAGACCACCGGCAGCGTGGCCACCGATACCTTGCCAGGCGACGAACCGATCGATATTTGCCAGGTGGTGGAAGGCGAGAAGGGCATCAGCCACTTTATGATTGCCCATATCACGCCGTTCTATGAAAAGCGCTGGGGCAGCTTCCTGCGCGATTTTAAGCAGAACCGCATCATCTGACAGCGGGGGCGGCAGCCCCCGCTGTTTCTTTCTGCTTCCAGTTCGAGGCACAAAAGCGGGGTGGCAAAAGCTAATGCAGGGCGGCAAAGATTCGCGGATAGGCAGACACCATGTGATAGAGGAGAAATCCCGTCACGCACAGTGTGACAATGCCGTTGAAGAGCGCCATATCCCCGCGCCAGGCCCGGCACCTCTCTTCGCCCAGCAGAGAACGTAGCGCTGCCACCAGCCCGCCGACCAGCATAAACGCCAGTAACACCCCTGCCATTTGCGCGATAACAATGTACCAGCCCAGCGGCGTATTCACGCCCCGGGCGCTCATCAGCGCGATCTGCGCCGGCAAAATCGTCTGGAACCCGAGGGTAAGTATCATGAGAAGACGCAGGTCCGCCAGCTGAGCGTCGAACGTGCGGGCCAGGCGCCGGGCGTCACGCAGGAGCAGCCCCCCTGACGCCACCGCCGCGGCAACGCTGATGTGCTGGAGAATAAAAATATATAACGCCAGGGTTCCGGATGGGACCCGGGACAAAAAGAACAGATTGCAAAAGACCATGACCAGCAGGCCAAATTTTGTGACCCAGGCACGGAATACCTCGCCGGGCCAGCGCCGGCTTGACGCTGGGTTATGCATCATCCACGCGGCAAGGGTAGACTTACCGTAACCGGGCGCGAGCAGCACCATCAGAAAACCCAGCAGCGCCTGATGGCAATAGGTGACTAACGGAACGTCTTCGAGAGTGACCCCGAGAAAGCGGGTATACACGGAGACTGGCGCAGGCACCAGGCTTAGCCATGTCCGGTTCCATTGCGGCCAAAAATAAAGGATCGCGCCGCCTGCCAGCAGGCCAGCTATACCTCCCAGCCAGGGAAGGCGCGGTGAATAAGCCGAATGTGGGTTAGAGACTAATGCCATTTTCACTCCTTGTGGTGACATCAGATTGGGATGGACTGGATGCGCTATCAGCCCTGAGGAATTCTGTACCAGTGCTCTGCCTCCCCATCAGGCAAAGCGAACTCGGCAGGAACAAGCCCTGCGGCAGCACAGAGTAACCGGTTTAGCGAGAAGCAGAAGAAAGTGGGAGAGAAAATCAGAAATTATTTAGTGACCGCGGAACGGGAGGCCCGCGGTCACGCCGTGTTTACGGAGCGGCAGGGGCCGGTTCAATCGGCAGATCGCTCCGCGCGCCCCATTCGCTCCAGGAGCCGTCATACAGGCAGACGCCGTTCACGCCAAGCGTGGTGAGCGCCAGCACGACCACCGCCGCCGTCACCCCCGAGCCGCAGCTGGCGATGATCGGCCGTTCAAAATCGACACCCTGACGTAAAAAGATGTCGTTCAGCTCGTCAACGGTTTTCAGTTCGCCGTTAATCACCAGATCCGTCCACGGTACGTTCAGCGCGCCGGGGATATGCCCGCGGCGCAGGCCCGGGCGCGGTTCGTCGGCCTGGCCGTTAAACCGGGCCGCCGGACGGGCATCGACAATCTGCGCCGATCCTTCATGGCTGACCAACAGGACGTCGGTCAGACGCTTAATTTGTTGAGGATCGAACCGCACGTCGAATTCCCCTTCGGCCACCTCCGGCATCCCTTGTTCCAGCGGCAGTTCGTCGCGCCGCCAGCCCTCCAGCCCGCCGGCCAGAATTGACACCTTCTCTACGCCAAAGGTGCGCAGCATCCACCACGCGCGCGGGGCGGAAAACAGATTGCCTTCGTCATAGACCACCAGATGCTTATCGCTGCAGACGCCCAGTTCGCGCATGGCGACGGCAAACGCTTCGGCCCGCGGCATCATATGCGGCAGCGGACTGGTGTGGTCGGATAGCGCCTCGATATCGAAAAACAGCGCGTTCGGCACATGGCCGGCGCGGTATTCCGCGGCCATATCCCGCAGGGCCTCCTGCCCGGCGGGCGCCATGCGGGCGTCGATAATCTGAATTTCCGGGTCATCAATATGTTCTGCCAGCCAGTCGGCAGCGACAAAAAACGAGGTGGACATAGGTGCCTCCGTTTTATTATTCATGACTGAATTGTCGGCGTTTTAGCTGGCGCTGACAAGTTAAGGACGCCAGAGTGGGGACGGCGTCACGGCACTTTTCTGATTAATCGGCAGAAACCCGCTTCGTCACTGTTGAGAAGCGCCGCCATAACGCATAATAAATGTGACAAATTGCATCAGGCTCATCGGCCGAGGGGTTAGAAGGATGAAACCATTTCGTTTAGCGGCGCTATCACTGGCGCTCCTTACCGCATTTTCATTAACCGGGTGTGATGACAGCGGTACACCGCAGGCCTCGGCCCCGGCGCCAGCCGCGGATAGCAACCCAGGCGCGACGGCAAAACCGGACCGCGCCCAGCTGGCGGCGCTGGCGGAAAAAAGCCAGGGTAAAGCGCTGACGCTCCTCGACGCCTCGGAGGTGCAACTGGATGGCGCCGCGACCCTGGTGCTGACGTTTTCCGTCCCGCTGCAGCCGGACCAGGATTTCTCGCGCAGCGTGCATCTGGTCGACAAGAAAAGCGGTAAGGTGGACGGTGCCTGGGAGCTGGCGCCGAATCTGAAAGAGCTGCGTCTGCGTCACCTTGAGCCAAAGCGCGAGCTGATTGTCTCAGTCGACCCGACGCTGACCGCCCTGAACAAGGCGACGCTCGATAAACCGTTTGAGAAGACCCTGACCACCCGCGATATCGCACCGAGCGTTGGGTTTGCCAGCCGCGGCTCGCTGCTGCCGGGCAACGTGGTCGCCGGGCTGCCGGTGATGGCGCTGAACGTCGATAATGTCGACGTTAATTTCTTCCGCATTAAGCCGGAATCGCTCTCCGCCTTTGTCAGTCAGTGGGAATACCGTAACTCGTTAAGCAACTGGGAATCTGATGAACTGCTGAAGATGGCGGATCTGGTCTACAGCGGCCGCTTCGATCTCAACCCGGCGCGTAATACTCGCGAAAAGCTGCTGCTGCCGCTGAGCGACATCAAGCCGCTCCAGCAGCCTGGCGTCTACGTGGCGGTCATGAACCCGGCGGGCCGTTATAGCTACAGCAACGCGGCGACGCTGTTTACCCTCAGCGATATCGGCGTCTCGGCGCATCGCTACCATAACCGGCTGGACGTTTTTACCCAGAGTCTGGAAAACGGCGCCGCCCAGTCGGGTATTGAGGTGCAGTTGCTCAATGCCAAAGGGCAGACCCTGGCGGAAGCGAAAAGCGACAGCCAGGGCCACGTCACCCTGCAAACCGATAAAGAAGCCGCGCTGCTGCTGGCGCGCAAAGAGGGGCAGACCACGCTGCTCGACCTCAAGCTGCCGGCGCTGGATCTGGCGGAATTCTCTATCGCAGGCGCGCCCGGCTTTAGCAAACAGTTCTTTATGTTTGGCCCGCGCGATCTCTATCGTCCCGGCGAAACGG
Source organism: Klebsiella sp. K47 (assembly GCF_051858335.1). Taxonomy (NCBI): domain Bacteria; kingdom Pseudomonadati; phylum Pseudomonadota; class Gammaproteobacteria; order Enterobacterales; family Enterobacteriaceae; genus Klebsiella; species Klebsiella sp. K47. Next base: position 109,239 of record NZ_JBPYUI010000011.1, on the reverse strand, counting down.
TGATCCTTAATGCGCTGTTGCGCGATAGCGACGGCAAGCCGCTGGCGGAGCAGCCGGTGAAACTGGAGGTGGTTCAGCCAGACGGCCAGGTGATCCGCTCGGTGATGAGCAAACCAGTGAATGGCCTGTATCAGTTTACTTATCCGCTCGACAGCGGCGCGGCTACCGGCATGTGGCACATTCGCGCCAGCGCCGGCGACAACCAGCCGCGCGAATGGGATTTCCACGTTGAAGACTTTATGCCGGAACGCATGGCCCTGAACCTGACGCCGCAGGCCGCGCCAGTCGCGCCGGATGCCGACGTCACCTTTGGCGTTAGCGGCGCTTATCTCTACGGCGCGCCGGCCAGCGGCAACCAGCTGCAGGGCAAGCTGTTCCTGCGCCCGCTGCGCGACGCCGTCGCTGCGCTGCCGGGCTTCCAGTTCGGCGATATTGCGGAAGAAAACCTCTCCCGTAGTCTGGATGAAGTCCAGCTGACGCTGGACGAAAAAGGCCATGGCGAAGTGACTACCTCAAGCCAGTGGCAGGATAGCCATTCGCCGCTGCAGGTGGTGCTGCAGGCCAGCCTGCTGGAATCCGGCGGTCGCCCGGTGACCCGTACGGTTAAGCAGCCGATCTGGCCCGCCGAGGCGCTGCCGGGGATCCGCCCGCAATTTACGCTGAAGGACGTTTACGATTACCGCACCGATACCACCGTGAAACAGCCGGTGGTGGATGAAAACAGTAACGCCGCGTTTGATATCGTCTATGCCGACGTCAAAGGCGAGAAAAAAGCGATCTCCGGTCTCCAGGTGCGGCTGATCCGCGAGCGGCGCGACTACTACTGGAACTGGTCCGACAGCGAAGGCTGGCAGTCGCAGTTCGATCAAAAAGATCTGCAGGAGGGCGAGGAGTCGCTAGACCTGCAGGCCGGCCAGATCGGCAAAGTGAGCTTCCCGGTGGAGTGGGGATCCTATCGCCTGGAGGTGAAAGGACCGGACGACGTGGTCAGCAGCGTGCGCTTCTGGGCGGGCTACAGCTGGCAGGATAACAGCGAAGGCGCCGGCGCGGCGCGTCCTGACCGGGTCACCATGAAGCTGGATAAACCGAGCTATAAACCGGGCGACACCATCAGGCTGCACATCGCCGCCCCGGCGGCGGGTAAAGGCTACGCAATGGTGGAATCCAGCGAAGGGCCGCTGTGGTGGCAGGAAATTGACGTCCCGGCGGAGGGGATGGACCTGTCGATCCCGGTGGATAAAACCTGGAATCGCCACGACCTCTACCTCAGCACGCTGGTGGTTCGTCCCGGCGATAAATCCCGCTCGGCGACGCCGAAACGCGCGGTGGGCCTGCTGCATCTGCCGCTGGGCGATGAAAACCGTCGCCTGACGCTGGCGCTGGAGGCCCCGGACAAAATGCGCCCCAACCAGCCGCTGACGGTGAAAGTGAAAGCCAGCGTCAAAGAGGGCGAGGCGCCGAAACGGGTCAACGTCCTGCTCTCGGCGGTGGATAGCGGAGTACTGAATATCACCGATTACGCTACCCCGGATCCGTGGAACGCCTTCTTTGGCCAGAAGCGTTACGGCGCAGATATCTATGACATCTACGGCCAGGTGATCGAAGGGCAGGGACGTGTGGCCAGCCTGCGCTTCGGCGGCGATGGCGACGAGTTAAAACGCGGCGGCAAACCGCCGGTCAACCACGTGACGATCGTCGCCCAGCAGGCGCAGCCGGTGGTATTGAACGATCAGGGCGAAGGCACGGTGACGTTACCCATTGGCGATTTTAACGGCGAGCTGCGGGTGATGGCCCAGGCGTGGACGGCGGATGACTTCGGCAGCAGCGAAGATAAAGTGGTGGTGGCCGCCCCGGTCATCGCCGAACTGAACACCCCGCGCTTCCTCGCCAGCGGCGATACCACACGGCTGGCGCTGGATCTCAGCAATCTGACCGACAAACCGCAAACCCTGCAGGTACATCTTACCGCCAGCGGGCTGGTGACCTTGACCGATGGCCAACTGCCGCCGGTACAGCTGGCGCCGGGGGCGCGCAGCACGCTGTTTATACCAGTGAGCGCGCTGGCGGGCTTCGGCGATGGTCAGGTTAATGCCACCATCAGCGGCCTGAGCCTGCCGGGCGAAACCTTCGCCCCGCTGCAAAAACAGTGGAAAATCGGCGTGCGTCCGGCGTACCCGGCACAGACCGTCAACAGCGGCGCAGTGCTGCAGCCAGGTGAAAGCTGGCAGCCGCCGGCGGCGCAGAGCCAGGGCTTTGCCCCGCAAACGCTGCAGGGCCAACTGCTGCTCAGCGGTAAACCACCGTTGAATCTCGCCCGCTATATCCGCGAGCTGAAAGCCTATCCTTACGGCTGCCTTGAGCAGACCGCCAGCGGCCTGTTCCCGTCCCTGTATACCAGCGCGGCGCAGCTAAAGGCGCTGGGCATTAGCGGGGACAGCGACGAAAAACGCCGCGCGGCCATCGATGTCGGTATTTCACGCCTGCTGCAGATGCAGCTGGAAAACGGCGGCTTTGCGTTATGGGATAGAGAGGGGCCGGAAGAGTACTGGCTGACCGCCTACGCCATGGACTTCCTCGTGCGCGCCAGCGAGCAGGGCTATAGCGTACCGGTCAACGCCATTAATAAAGGCAACGAGCGCCTGCTGCGCTATCTGCAGGAGCCAGGCCTGATGACCGTGCGCTACAGCGACGACGCCCAGGCTAGCCGCTTTGCCGCTCAGGCCTATGCCGCGCTGGTGCTGGCGCGTCAGCAAAAAGCGCCGCTCGGCGCCTTGCGTGAAATCTGGAGCCGTCACGACCAGGCGCGATCCGGCTTGCCGCTGCTGCAGCTCGGCATTGCGCTGAAAACCATGGGCGATGCGCCGCGCGGCGACGCCGCACTGAAGCTGGCGGTTGCCACCCCGCGCCAGGATGAGAATCGTTGGCTGGGCGATTACGGTAGCCCGCTGCGCGATAACGCCCTGAAGCTGGCGCTGCTGGAAGAGAATAAGCTGCTGCCGGAGGTGCAAAATCAGCTGTTGAGCACGCTGTCGGAAGAGGCCTATGGCCAGCGCTGGCTGTCGACCCAGGAAACCAACGCCTTGTTCCTTGCCGGACGTACGCTGGCGGACCTGCCGGGCAGCTGGCAGGCGCAAACCTCGCTGCAGGCGGAGCCGCTGGCCGGCGACAAAGCGCAAACCCGCAATCTCGACGGCGATCGGCTGGCGGCGCTGCAGGTGAGTAATACCGGCAGTCAGCCGCTGTGGCTGCGTCTCGACAGCAGCGGCTATCCGCAAAGCGCGCCGCAGCCGGGCGGTAACGTCCTGGGGATTGAACGCACTATTTTCGATACCCAGGGGCAGCAGAAATCGCTGTCTTCACTGCGCAGCGGCGAACTGGTGCTCGTCAAGCTGGAGGTGACCGCCAAACGCAACGTGCCTGACGCGCTGGTGGTTGATCTGTTGCCAGCCGGTCTGGAGCTGGAAAACCAGAATCTGGCCAACAGCAGCGCCAGCCTGCAGGAGAATGGCGACGCGGTGCAAAACCTGCTTAACCAGATGCAGCAGGCGGATATTCAGCATATCGAGTTCCGCGATGACCGTTTCGTCGCTGCCGTCGCTGTCAATGAAGGCCAGCCGGTGACGCTGGTCTATCTGGCGCGGGCGGTGACGCCGGGCACTTATCAGGTCCCGCAGCCGCAGGTGGAATCGATGTATGCGCCGCAGTGGCGGGCGACAGGAGCGGCCAGCGGTCCGCTCACCGTGACGCCGTAAATGCGCGTATTGCCTCGGGTAAAACGCCGCTGGCGCTGGCTGGCGGCGTTTATTTTTCTGCTGTGGCTGGCGGTGCTGGCGGCCGATCGCCTGTGGCCGCTGCCGCTGCATGACGTCACGCCTGCCCGTGTGGTGGTGGCGGAAGACGGGACGCCGTTGTGGCGGTTTGCCGACGCGCAGGGCGTCTGGCGTTATCCGGTCACGCTCGCCGACGTGTCGCCGCGCTATCTGCAGGCGCTCATCCAGTATGAAGACCGCTGGTTCTGGCGCCATCCGGGGGTCAATCCCTTCGCGGTGCTGCGCGCCGCCTGGCAGGATCTTACTTCCGGGCGAGTTATCTCGGGCGGCAGCACGCTTACCATGCAGGTGGCACGCCTGCTTGATCCCCATCCACGCACCTTCGGCGGCAAGCTGCGCCAGCTGTGGCGAGCGCTGCAGCTGGAGTGGCATCTGTCAAAAAGCGACATTCTAACCCTCTATTTGAACCGCGCGCCGTTTGGCGGCACCCTGCAGGGGATCGGCGCGGCCAGCTGGGCCTATCTCGGTAAGTCGCCTGCCCGGCTTAGCTACGGCGAGGCGGCGCTGCTGGCGGTACTTCCCCAGGCGCCCAGTCGTTTACGTCCGGACCGCTGGCCGCAGCGGGCCCAGGCGGCGCGTGATAAAGTGCTTACGCGAATGGTCAGCCAGGGCGTCTGGCCGGAGCAGGCGGTAAAGGAAGCGATGGAGGAGCCAGTATGGCTGTTTCCGCGCCAGATGCCGCAGCTGGCGCCGCTTTTTTCACGCCGCGCGCTGGCGACCAGTCGTGATGAAAAGGTGGTGACGACTCTGGATGCCGGACTGCAGCGGCAACTGGAAGATCTGGCGCTGAACTGGAAATCGCGCCTGCCGCCGCGCAGTTCGCTGGCGATGGTCGTCGTCGACCACACGGATATGAAAGTTCGCGGCTGGGTAGGCTCGGCGGATATCACCGACGACAGCCGCTTCGGCCATATTGATATGGTCTCGGCGGTACGCTCGCCGGGGTCGGTGCTGAAACCCTTTATCTACGCGATGGCGATGGATGAGGGGCTGATTCACCCGGCATCGCTATTACAGGATGTGCCACGGCGTTTTAGCGATTATCGCCCCGGTAATTTCGACAGCGGGTTTCATGGCCCGGTGAGCGCCAGCGAGGCGCTGGTTCGGTCGCTGAATCTGCCGGCGGTGCAGGTGCTCGAAGCCTATGGACCAAAACGCTTTGCGGCTAATTTACGCAACGCCGGGCTGCCCCTGACGCTGCCCGCTGGCGCAGAGCCGAATCTGTCGCTAATCCTCGGCGGCGCCGGGGCGCGGCTGGAAGATATTGTCGCGGCGTACAGCGCCTTCGCCCGCCATGGCAAGGCGGCGCGGCTGCGCCTGAAGCCGAGCGATCCATTGACCGAGCGCGCGCTGATGTCGCCCGGGGCGGCATGGATCGTCCGGCGTATTTTGGCCGGCGAAGCGCAACCGGTTCCCGATGCCTCGCTGCCGCAGGCGGTGCCGCTGGCGTGGAAAACCGGCACCAGCTACGGCTATCGCGACGCGTGGGCGGTCGGCCTCAATGCGCGATATCTGATAGGCATCTGGACCGGGCGCCCGGACGGTACGCCGGTGGTGGGCCAGTTTGGCTTCGCCAGCGCCGTACCGCTGCTCAACCAGGTCAATAATCTGCTGCTGGCCCGCCCGGCGATGAGCCGCGGCGGGCTGCCGAGCGATCCGCGCCCGGCAACGGTCAGCCAGGGGACAATCTGCTGGCCTGGCGGGCAGGATCTGCCGGCGGGCGACAGCAACTGTCGTCGTCGCCTGGCCAGCTGGCTTTTGGATGCCAGCCAGCCGCCGACTCTGCTGCTGCCGGGGCAGGAGAGCGTACGCGGGATCCGCTTCCCGGTGTGGCGCAATGAACACGGCGAACGGGTGGCGGCGGATTGTCCCGGCGCTCGGGAAAGCCAGGTCGAAGTCTGGCCGCTGCCGCTGGATCCCTGGCTGCCGGCCAGCGAAAGGCGGCGCGCGCGCCTGGGACCGGCATCGGAGTCATGCCCGCCGTTACAGACTCAGGATACCGCGCCGCTGGTGCTGTCCGGCATCCGTGATGGGGCGGTGATAAAACGTCTCCCGGGTGAGGCGCGGGTGATGTTGCCGCTACAAACCAGCGGTGGGGAGGGGCGGCGCTGGTGGTTTATTAATGGCGAACCGTTAGAGGCCGCCGGCGCAAGAACCACGCTAATGCTGGATAAACCCGGCGAGTGGCAGTTGGTAGTGATGGATGAAGCGGGTCAGACGGCGGCCGCCAGCTTCACCCTGCAATAACCAGGGTGAATTTGTTGTTGGCAGTTTGTGTTTTCAATAATCATCTTATTTTAACAAAATGTTACCTTCATCCGTAGGCAGGGGCGGGGATGCTCATTATAATGCGCGCCAGGCCATACAATCGTATGTGCAACAACAGAACATTTAATTAGAGGTAATCATGGCTATTGAACGTACTTTTTCCATCATCAAACCAAACGCGGTGGCAAAAAACGTTATTGGCAGCATCTTTTCCCGCTTTGAAGCTGCAGGGTTCAAAATCGTCGGCACCAAAATGCTGCACCTGACCGTTGAACAGGCTCGTGGTTTCTATGCTGAGCACGAAGGTCGCCCGTTCTTCGACGGTCTGGTTGAGTTCATGACCTCCGGCCCGATCGTGGTTTCCGTTCTGGAAGGCGAAAATGCGGTACAGCGTCACCGTGACCTGCTGGGCGCCACCAATCCGGCAAACGCCCTGGCGGGTACTCTGCGCGCTGACTACGCTGACAGCTTCACCGAGAACGGCACCCACGGTTCCGACTCTGTAGAATCCGCTGCCCGCGAAATCGCGTTCTTCTTTGCTGAAGGCGAGGTTTGCCCGCGCACTCGCTAATCTCCTGCGTCTTTCACGCCACAGCATTGTTGGCTTCCTTCGCGCACCCCGGTCACATAGTTATCTATGCTCCCGGGGATTTGCGAACTCGCCGTCTCGCTGTGACCTGAAATACTTTGGAGATACAAACCTCGTCTTTTCGACCGTCGCGGCGTTGGCTGCGCGCGTTCACCCCGGTCACATAGTTATCTATGCTCCCGGGGATTAATGAGAGGCTCCTGCCTCTCACCGGAGGCCAGCCTACGGCTGGTCAAATTCGTTCCCGACGAATTTGTCACTTGCTTGCCGCCTTGCGACAAACGAAAAGCCTTAGAGGATTGAGCAGTCAGTTACAGATTTTTTTTCATTGCTTTGTGCAAACGTGGCAATGATGCGCCAGAATTTGTAGAATATAGCGCCCCTGGACGAGCAGTCGCTCTCCGGGGCGTTTCTTTTTCAACCCACCTGGGGCCATAACGTGTAATAACGAGGCCGGAAAATATTATGTCTGAACAAATTGTCACGCCTGATACCGCCGCTCTGACGGTGCCGAACAAAGATGCCAAAATCAACCTGCTGGATTTAAACCGTCAGCAGATGCGCGAGTTTTTCAAAAACATGGGCGAGAAGCCTTTCCGCGCCGATCAGGTGATGAAATGGATGTATCACTACTGCTGCGACGACTTTGATGAGATGACCGACATCAACAAAGTCCTGCGCAGTAAACTGAAAGAAGTGGCGGAGATCCGCGCCCCGGAAGTGGTTGAAGAGCAACGCTCAACCGACGGGACCATTAAATGGGCGATTGCCGTTGGCGATCAGCGCGTCGAGACCGTCTATATCCCGGAAGAAGACCGCGCCACCCTGTGCGTCTCCTCCCAGGTAGGCTGCGCGCTGGAGTGCAAATTCTGCTCCACCGCCCAGCAGGGCTTTAACCGCAACCTGCGGGTATCCGAAATTATCGGCCAGGTCTGGCGCGCGGCGAAGATCGTCGGCGCGGTGAAGACCACCGGCGTGCGTCCCATTACCAACGTAGTAATGATGGGCATGGGCGAGCCGCTGCTGAACCTCAACAACGTCGTTCCGGCGATGGAAATCATGCTCGACGATTTCGGCTTTGGCCTTTCCAAGCGTCGTGTGACCTTGTCTACCTCCGGCGTGGTGCCGGCGCTGGATAAACTCGGCGATATGATCGACGTTGCGCTGGCGATCTCCTTGCACGCGCCGAACGACACCATTCGCGACGAAATCGTCCCGATCAACAAAAAGTACAACATCGAGACGTTCCTCAACTCGGTGCGCGGCTATATTTCGAAGTCCAACGCCAACCAGGGCCGGGTGACCATCGAGTACGTGATGCTGGATCACGTCAACGACGGCACCGAGCACGCCCATGAGCTGGCGGCGCTGCTGAAAGATACGCCGTGCAAGATCAACCTGATCCCATGGAACCCGTTCCCGGGCGCGCCGTATGGCCGCAGCTCCAACAGCCGCATCGACCGTTTCTCCAAAGTCCTGATGGAGTACGGCTTTACGACCATCGTGCGTAAAACGCGCGGCGACGATATCGATGCCGCCTGCGGCCAGCTGGCGGGCGACGTCATTGACCGTACCAAGCGTACGCTGCGTAAGCGGATGCAGGGCGAAGCGATTGACGTAAAAGCGGTCTGACAAATGATGACCCGTGCAGCGCAGGCGGCACGGGTCATATTTATGGCCGATAGCCAGGCGAAATACGCTGATTCGGTGAATAATTACGGTGCGTTTTTGTCGACTTTGAGGCAGTATGTAGCGGCACAACAACCGCTTAGCATTCAATTTTGATTCGTCTCTGTGATCGCGCGGCTGACAGTCCTATACTGTGAGGCTGACGTAGCACAGATGTCTCGCGGCGCCGGCTTTTTCCCGCGCTGAACTTTAAATTTCACGTACCAGTAGTTGTAGCGAATGAATACTGAAGCCACTCAAGATCATCAAGAAGCAAACACCACGGGCGCGCGTCTGCGTCACGCCCGCGAACAACTCGGACTTAGCCAGCAAGCGGTGGCCGAACGCTTATGCCTGAAGGTGTCCACGGTTCGTGATATTGAAGACGATAAGGCCCCCGCCGACCTCGCCTCCACCTTCCTGCGCGGGTACATCCGCTCCTACGCTCGCCTCGTACATATTCCAGAAGACGAGCTGCTGCCGATGATGGCCAAGCAGGCGCCCATCCGCGCGGCGAAAGTCGCGCCAATGCAGAGTTTCTCTTTAGGCAAGCGCCGCAAAAAGCGCGACGGCTGGCTGATGAGCTTCACCTGGCTGGTGCTGTTTGTGGTTATCGGTCTGAGCGGCGCCTGGTGGTGGCAAGACCATAAGGCGCAGCAGGAAGAGATTTCGACTATGGCCGATCAGTCTTCCGCAGAGCTGAACGGCGGCGACGCCAACAGCCAGAACGTGCCGCTGGATACCAGCGCCCCTGCAGCCCCGACCGCCGATAGCGCCGCGAACAGCGCGCCAACCGATACCGCCAGCGCACCGACCACCAGCGCGCCGGCCCAGACGCCAGCAGATAATAACGCTGTCGTGGCGCCTTCCCAGGCCAATGTCGATACCGCGGGGACGACGCCGGCAGCTCCGGCTACCACCCCAGCCTCGCCGTTGCCGACCGATCAGGCGAACGTCACGACTCCGGCGGCGTCGGCGCAGGATCTGGTGATGAACTTTTCCGCCGACTGCTGGCTGGAAGTGAGCGATGCCACCGGTAAAAAACTGTTCAGCGGCCTGCAGCGTAAAGGCGGTAACCTGAACCTGAGCGGTCAGGCACCGTATAAGCTGAAAATTGGCGCCCCGGCCGCGGTACAGATCCAGTATCTGGGCAAGCCTGTCGATTTAAGTCGTTTTATCAGAACTAACCAGGTTGCGCGTCTGACCCTCAATGCCGAATCATCACCGGCGCAGTAACAGACGGGTAACGCGGGAGATTTTTCATGCATAACCAGGCTCCGATTCAACGTAGAAAATCTAAACGTATTTACGTTGGTAATGTGCCAATTGGCGATGGGGCTCCCATCGCCGTTCAGTCAATGACCAATACGCGCACCACCGATGTGGCGGCGACCGTAAATCAAATCAAAGCGTTAGAGCGCGTAGGCGCGGACATTGTCCGTGTCTCTGTTCCGACGATGGACGCTGCTGAGGCGTTCAAACTTATCAAACAGCAGGTTAACGTCCCGCTGGTCGCCGATATCCACTTTGACTACCGTATTGCGCTGAAAGTGGCGGAATATGGCGTCGACTGCCTGCGTATCAACCCGGGCAACATCGGCAACGAAGAGCGCATCCGCATGGTTGTAGATTGCGCTCGCGATAAAAACATCCCGATCCGCATCGGCGTCAACGCCGGCTCGCTGGAAAAAGATCTGCAGGAAAAATATGGCGAGCCGACGCCGCAGGCGCTGCTCGAATCCGCCATGCGTCATGTCGATCATCTCGATCGTCTGAACTTCGATCAGTTTAAAGTCAGCGTTAAAGCCTCCGATGTCTTCCTGGCGGTGGAATCCTATCGTCTGCTGGCGAAACAGATCGATCAGCCGCTGCATCTCGGGATCACCGAAGCGGGCGGCGCGCGCAGCGGCGCGGTAAAATCGGCGATCGGTCTGGGACTACTGCTGTCCGAGGGGATCGGCGATACGCTGCGCGTCTCGCTGGCGGCGGATCCGGTGGAAGAGATCAAGGTCGGCTTCGATATCCTCAAATCTCTGCGTATTCGTTCCCGCGGCATTAACTTTATCGCCTGCCCGACCTGTTCACGCCAGGAGTTTGACGTTATCGGTACGGTGAATGCTCTGGAGCAGCGTCTGGAAGATATCATCACCCCGATGGATGTTTCGATCATCGGTTGCGTGGTGAACGGCCCGGGCGAAGCGCTGGTCTCCACCCTTGGCGTCACCGGCGGCAACAAGAAAAGCGGCCTGTATGAAGACGGCGTGCGTAAAGATCGCCTGGACAACAACGACATGATCGACCAGCTGGAAGCGCGGATCCGCGCCAAAGCCTCGATGCTCGATGAAGCCCGTCGGATTGACGTTCAACAGGTTGAAGCAAAATAACGTGTTGGGAAGCGATACGCTTCCCGTGTATGATTGAACCTGCGGGCGCGAGGCGCCGGGGTTCATTTTTGTATATATAAAGAGAATAAACGTGGCAAAGAACATTCAAGCCATCCGTGGCATGAACGATTATCTGCCGGGCGAAACCGCTCTCTGGCAGCGCATTGAAGGCTCACTGAAGCAGGTGCTCGGTAGCTACGGTTACAGCGAAATCCGTTTGCCGATTGTAGAGCAGACCCCGTTATTCAAACGCGCGATCGGCGAAGTGACCGACGTGGTTGAAAAAGAGATGTATACCTTCGAAGACCGCAATGGCGACAGCCTGACGCTGCGTCCGGAAGGGACGGCGGGCTGCGTACGTGCCGGCATCGAACATGGTCTGCTGTACAATCAAGAACAGCGTCTGTGGTACGTCGGGCCAATGTTCCGTCACGAGCGCCCGCAGAAAGGTCGCTACCGCCAGTTCCATCAGATCGGCGCCGAAGTGTTTGGCCTGCAGGGCCCGGACATCGACGCGGAGCTGATTATGCTGACCGCGCGCTGGTGGCGTGAGCTGGGCATCTCCGAGCACGTCAGCCTGGAGCTGAACTCCATCGGTTCGCTGGAAGCGCGCGCCAACTACCGCGACGCGCTGGTGGCATACCTGGAGCAGTTTACCGATAAACTGGATGAAGACAGTAAACGCCGGATGTATACCAACCCGCTGCGGGTGCTGGACTCCAAAAACCCGGACGTGCAGGCGCTGCTCAACGACGCGCCGGCGCTCGGCGATTATCTTGACGAAGAGTCGAAAGCCCACTTTGCCGGCCTGTGCGCGCTGCTTGACGATGCCGGGATCCGCTACACCGTCAACCAGCGCCTGGTGCGCGGCCTTGATTACTATAACCGCACCGTGTTCGAGTGGGTGACCACCAGCCTTGGTTCCCAGGGCACTGTCTGCGCCGGCGGTCGTTACGACGGCCTGGTTGAGCAGCTGGGCGGTCGCGCTACCCCGGGCGTGGGTTTTGCCATGGGGCTGGAACGTCTTGTTTTACTGGTCCAGGCAGTGAATCCGGAATTTAAAGCCGATCCTGTTGTCGATATATACCTGGTAGCCTCCGGGACCGATACTCAGTCTGCTGCAATGCGTCTGGCTGAGCAGGTTCGCGATGCGCTGCCCGGCGTGAAGCTGATGACCAACCACGGCGGCGGCAACTTTAAGAAGCAGTTCGCCCGCGCTGACAAGTGGGGGGCGCGCGTCGCGCTGGTGGTCGGTGAATCAGAGATCGCTGACGGAAACGTGGTAGTGAAGGATTTACGCTCAGGTGAGCAAACTACCGTAACGCAGGAGAGCGTTGCCGCGCATTTGCGCACACTTCTGGGTTAATCTCCCGGGAATTATTAGTCAGGAGAAGGACTGCGTGGAAACTTTTAACAACGAGAACGATCAGGTCGATGCGCTGAAGCGCTTCTTTGCCGAAAACGGCAAAGCGCTGGCGGTCGGGGTGATTTTAGGGATTGGCGCGCTGGTTGGCTGGCGCTACTGGACCTCCCATCAGCAGGATACCGCCAGAGACGCGTCGCTGGCTTACGAGAAGGCGACTTCCGCGCTGAAATCGAATACGCCAGAAGTGCTGTCAGGGGCAGAGAAATTCGCGGCTGACAATAAAAATACCTACGGCGCCTTCGCCTCTCTCGAGCTGGCACAGCATTTTGTTGAACAGAACGATCTGCCGAACGCTGAAAAGCAGCTGCAGCAGGGGCTGGCGGCCGCATCTGATGATAATCTGAAATCGGTTATCAGTATGCGTCTGGCCCGCGTTCAGCTGCAAATGAAACAGGCTGATGCGGCGCTGAAAACCCTCGACAGCATCAAAGGTGAGGGCTGGACCGCCATTGTGGCCGATTTGCGCGGCGAAATTCTGTTGAGCAAAGGCGATAAGCAAGGGGCCCGTGCGGCGTGGGAAGCTGGCGTGAAAAGCGATGCTTCTCCTGCGCTCAGCGAAATGATGCGTATGAAAATGAATAATTTGTCCATCTGAGAGGGACTCGATGCAATTGCGTAAATTACTGTTGCCAGGGCTGCTTTCCGTTACCTTGCTGAGCGGGTGTTCGCTGTTTAATAGCGAAGAAGATGTGGTGAAAATGTCACCGCTGCCGACGGTAGAAAATCAGTTTACGCCGTCCACGTCCTGGAGCACCTCGGTTGGCGATGGTATCGGCGAATTTTACTCTAACCTTCATCCGGCCTTTGCCGACGGCGTAGTGTATGCTGCTGACCGTAAAGGCACCGTCAAAGCGCTGAACGCCGACGACGGCAAAGAGGTGTGGTCGGTGAATCTGGCGGAGAAAGATGGCTGGTTCTCGCGCACGCCAGCGCTGCTTTCCGGCGGGGTGACCGTCTCTGGCGGCCATGTTTATATCGGCAGCGAGAAAGCGCAGCTTTATGCGCTGAATACCAGCGATGGTACCGTGGCCTGGCAAACCCGTGTCGCCGGCGAGGCGCTGTCGCGTCCGGTGGTGAGCGATGGCATGGTGCTGGTGCATACCAGCAACGGCCAGCTGCAGGCGCTAAACGAGACCGATGGGGCCGTGAAGTGGACCGTTAACCTCGATATGCCGGCGCTCTCCCTGCGCGGCGAGTCTGCGCCTGCGACCGCCTACGGCGCGGCGATCGTCGGCGGCGATAACGGCCGCGTCAGTGCAGTATTGATGCAGCAGGGGCAGATGATTTGGCAGCAGCGTATTTCTACGGCCACCGGCCCGACGGAAATTGACCGCCTGAACGACGTCGACACGACGCCGATCATCGTTAACGGTGTGGTTTATGCGCTGGCTTATAACGGCAACCTGACCGCGCTGGACCTGCGTAGCGGCCAGATTATGTGGAAACGCGAGCTGGGTTCGGTGAATGATTTCATCGTCGATGGTAACCGTATCTACCTGGTTGACCAGAACGATCGCCTGCTGGCGCTGACCACCGACGGCGGTGTAACCCTGTGGACGCAAAGCGATCTGCTGCACCGTTTGCTGACCGCGCCGGTGTTGTATAATGGCAATCTGGTCGTCGGCGATAGCGAAGGCTACATGCACTGGGTTAATCCGGAAGATGGCCATTTTGTGGCGCAGCAGAAAGTGGACAGCTCCGGCTTCCTGACCGACCCGGTGGTTGCCGATGGTCGACTGCTGATCCAGGCGAAAGACGGTACGCTGTACGCGATTACGCGTTAATTACCGCTGTCGTGAGTGATTAAGAAACGGCCCCTGGCAGACAGGGGCCGTTTTGACTTTTTTAAAAACGTCGTTAAGACGATGTTGCTTAGTGATTGTATGAGGCATTTAACATGATACCTGTGGTCGCGCTTGTCGGGCGCCCTAACGTTGGAAAATCCACGCTCTTTAACCGCCTGACGCGCACTCGTGATGCGCTGGTTGCGGATTTCCCGGGGCTGACTCGTGACCGTAAGTACGGTCGGGCCGAAGTCGAAGGCCGCGAATTCATCTGTATCGATACCGGTGGTATTGATGGTACGGAAGAGGGCGTGGAAACCCGGATGGCGGAGCAGTCGCTGCTGGCAATCGAAGAGGCCGATGTGGTGCTGTTTATGGTCGATGCGCGCGCGGGCCTGATGCCGGCGGACATCGCGATCGCTAAACACCTGCGCTCTCGTGAAAAGCCCACCTTCCTGGTGGCTAACAAAACCGACGGCATCGACGTCGACCAGGCAATGGCGGACTTCTGGTCGCTCGGCCTGGGCGATATCTATCCGATTGCCGCTTCGCACGGCCGCGGCGTGACCAGCCTGCTGGAGCAGGCCCTGCTGCCATGGGTAGATGAGGTTAATCCGCAGGAAGAAGTGGATGAAGACGCCGAATACTGGGCGAAATTCGAAGCCGAGCAGAATGGCGAAGCGGAAGAAGAGCCGGAAGACGACTTCAATCCGCAGGATCTGCCGATCAAGCTGGCGATTGTCGGACGTCCTAATGTCGGTAAATCAACCCTCACCAATCGCATCCTCGGTGAAGATCGCGTGGTGGTCTACGATATGCCGGGCACCACCCGTGACAGCATTTATATCCCGATGCAGCGTGACGAGCGCGAATACGTGCTCATCGATACCGCTGGGGTGCGCAAGCGCGGGAAAATCACCGACGTAGTGGAAAAGTTCTCGGTGATCAAAACGCTGCAGGCGATTGAAGACGCCAACGTCGTGCTGCTGGTGATCGATGCTCGCGAAGGGATCTCCGACCAGGACCTCTCGCTGCTGGGCTTTATTCTTAACAGCGGCCGTTCGCTGGTGATCGTCGTTAACAAGTGGGATGGCCTGAGTCAGGAAGTGAAGGAGCAGGTGAAGGAGACCCTCGACTATCGTCTGGGCTTTATCGACTTTGCCCGGGTGCACTTCATCTCCGCCCTGCACGGCAGCGGCGTCGGCAACCTGTTTGAATCGGTACGCGAAGCCTACGACAGCGCTACGCGCCGCGTAAGCACCGCGATGCTGACCCGGATCATGAACATGGCGGCGGAAGATCATCAGCCACCGCTGGTGCGTGGCCGTCGCGTGAAGCTGAAATACGCCCACGCCGGGGGCTACAACCCGCCTATCGTGGTGATCCACGGTAACCAGGTCAAGGATCTGCCGGATTCCTACAAGCGCTATCTGATGAACTACTTCCGTAAATCCCTGGACGTGATGGGCACGCCAATCCGGATCCAGTTCAAGGAAGGGGAAAACCCGTTCGCTAACAAGCGTAACACCCTGACGCCGAACCAGATGCGTAAACGTAAGCGCTTGATCAAGCACATCAAGAAAAGCAAATAAGCTATCAGCAAGATTTACCCACCAACATGAATCCTTCAAAGCCCGCTCTGCCGGGCTTTTTTATTAAGGCCGATTGTAGCGACGCAACAACGCGCATGATTGGCATGTATATCTGCACGTATCCTATGAGATTTCTCATTTGCCAGCTTCGCTTGCTCAAGCAATTGTTTGAGTACGCTATGATAATATATACGCAGAAAGTTATCGCAATGATACGAGAGAAAACGCATCTGGATATATCGGAGAAAATCCACGGTGTCGCTCTTCTGTAATATGGGAGAAACTGGAGAGTCTACTTTATGGCTGAGTATTGTGGTAAATTGCGGTTCTTCCCAGGATGGGGAAATTAATCGGCAAGGAGCGATTATGTATTACAGCAATGTTGTCATCAGCTATTTACAGGCCAATAAAATTCTCGCAATGAAACTTGATCGCGCTGTTTCAGGCATAGAACAACGGGTTTCCGGTCAGGTTAAAACAATAGGTGCTGGCGTTACTCGAATCCTATATTATACATCCTGTTTTACTGATGAGTATCAGGATGTATGTAAAAAGCAGAAGAATGAGGATGTTAGATTTGCTAAAGGTATCTACCATCTTTTACAGCGTAAGAATATTGTATATGAAATGCTGAAAATATATTTTGAAGAAATATTTAAGCACAAAACAACAGAGCAGTTAGAGCATATTAAAAGAATTCTGATGGCTGTTAACATTCATATCGCTGCAGACTCTCTAACCAAATCTGGATTTGTTTTAGCTACGGCTACCTGTGTTTCGGTAGGCATGAAATTAAGCCTTGATATGGGAGCGATTGCTGGGCGTTCTGCGGGGGTCGCCGTTACAGTGGCTGGCATGTATGGCGTTGTGCAGAGGGCTGCAGATAGCGCTGAGCGTCTCCGAATCTGTTATCCTGCATTCTTTACTATACTATACGAACAAGAACTTGAAATGATGTATTTCCTGGTGGCGCCATTATTTGAACATGCCGACGCTTTTAAAGCCCAATGGGCTTCAGAGGCAGAGCTCGCTAATATCATCGAAAGAATGATTAGGTAGTGATGATGTCATTTATTAAAAGAGCGCTTTTGTGGTTGTTCCAGCAATTAATTTCGCTGTATGCCCCGCCACTTTGCATTGTCATATTTGCAGTGGTTTTTTTTCAAATTTTTCCTGAGGGGCCGGTTTGGCCTGTTGGTATATTCGCTGTACTTATGATTATTATCTTTGGGCGCTATGTGAAATGGTAATTCTAACGTTATTTATGATAAGGAAATTGTATGTCTACTCCCGCACATTTATGGCTTGAAGATGAAAACGGTTCGCCGATCATTGGAAGCTGCATGATGCCAACGCGTCTTGGATCTATTGAGTTAAAATCATTCTCTCATGGTATTACTATTCCAGTTGATCCAAGCTGGGGAAAACTGACAGGTACGCGAATACATCGTCCTGTGTCGATAGTGAAGGAATTCGATCAGACAACACCGCTTTTGTATCGTGCCGTGTGTGAGGGGCGCCCGATGAAGAAGGCGATTATAAAGATGTATCGCATTCTGGAGGCGGGCATTGAGGCCGAGTATTTCAACATCATCCTGGAGAACGTCAAAGTCACTACGGTTGCGCCGTATTTATCACCTACTGGTATGAGCAGTACCCACCTGGAAACGCTCGAGATGCGTTATGAGGCGATCACCTGGAAATACATGGACGGAAATATTTACTACTGCGACTCATGGAATGACCGTCGTTGTGCATGACTTCATTATATTCACGCAAAAAATGCCAGGTATCTCGTAGTAGGTACAATTTTATACATCAATTCAAAGTTGAAATTCATATTGGTGGGTTTTTGTGGCCGCCATGCCGGTAAATGTCAAAACCTTCCGCCATAATCCCGCGATACTTCGCCGGGAACAGAGCGGCTCAAAGGTGGACTTACTATGCAGATTGGTTTTATCGGCCTCGGCGCGGTGGTGGAAACCGCCTATTTACCGGCGCTGCGTCGCCTGGGGGACGTCATCGACCGCTGCCAGGGCTATGACCTGGACTGCAGCAGAGCGCTGCCGGGGATCCAGCGCTGTAGTTCGCTGTCGGCGCTGCTGGCCGAACCCCTGGATACGCTCTTCATTACCACCTCATCACTTCAGCATCTGCCCGTACTGGAGAGGGCGTTAACCAGCGGCATTTCTCGCATCGTGGTAGAAAAGCCGATCGTGGCCAACCTTGAGCAGGCCGCCCGGCTGCGGGCGCTGCTGGCGCCGCCTGAGCAGGCCGCGCGGGTGCTGGCTCTTGACCACTGGATGGCGCGAGGCGTTGCGCTGAACGCTCCTGGCCCGCTGTGGCGGGCGGAAGGGGAGGCCAGCGGCCTGCCTCCGCCGCACCTGTCAGCGCAGGATATCGTCTGGATCGAAGGTTATTTGCAGGAGCCAAGCGGCTTTAACAGCGCTGGTGAGCCGGTCGCACTCAATTTTGCCACCGGGGAGCTGGATACCCGGCAGCTGCGTCACCCTGATGGGGTGATCCTCGATATCGGCACCCATGTCCTGGCGATGCTCCGCGAAACCCTGCACGCCAGCGGAGGCGATACGGCGCTGAGCCTTTCCCTTCGGGTGGCGAAAGACCGCCTCGGCCATGACATTGCTCCTGGGGATACGAGCACTGCCGAGGGGGAGGCGCATCTGCAGGGAACCCTGGGCACTATCCCGCTCAATATCTGGCTCAACAAATACGCGGGTCCCGCGGGCGGGCAAAAGGGAATGCGGATAGGACTGCGGGACGGGCGAATAATTACCCTCGATCGCGCCCCTGAGGGCGAAGTGGTGACGCTACAGGACGGCGAGCGGGTGCAGCGCTGGACCCGGCCCGGGGCGATCTATACGCACTGTCTTGATGAGCAGATCCTCGGCGCGGATAATTTGTTTATCCGGGCGCCGGACAGCGTGGCCGGGCTAACGCAGCGTAGGCTTGAGGAAGTGGAATGGCTGCTCAGGTTGCAGCAGCAATTACGCGGCCCGCATTAAACCCGGAACATGATAAAATAGGTGCAGATAAACGTTGAAAGGAATGGTTATGGAACTTGATTGCCCTCTGTGCCACGCGCCGTTAGATGTCAAAGGCAGTAGCGCGCATTGCGCCCAGTGCGAAAGGGTGTTTGCCCTCGAGGCCCGCTGCCCGGAATGCCACCAGCCGCTGGAGGTGCTGAAGGCGTGCGGCGCGGTGGATTACTTTTGCCAGCATGGGCATGGCCTTATCTCGAAAAAACGGGTGGAATTTATTCCGCTGGTTTAGTGGGTGAAGGCTTTCTGGCCCGCGTTTTTTTCACCGGCGCGATCTGCTTCACTTCGCTTTCGACCCAGCCGTCTTTCAGGCGGGTGGTGAGCAGATCGCCGGTTTTGACCTGTTTTGTCTGCTTCAGCACCGTACCGTCGCTCACCGAGGTGACGCTGTAGCCCCGCGCCAGGGTGGCTAAGGGGCTCACCGCCTCCAGATGGGTCACCGCGTTGCCAAACCGTTCACGCCGCTCGCTGAGGCGGCCACGCATAATTTCCGCCAGCCGGTATTCCAGCTGCTGGATCCGCGACTGCGCGCGGTGGATCCGTGGCTGCGGGTTGTAGTGATTCAGACGCTGAACGGTGCGCTTTTGCCGCTGTTCTGCGCGCTTAAGCTGTGACTCCACGGCGATACGCATCCGCTGGCGCAGGCGTTCCAGGGCGGTCTGCTGGCGGGCCAAGCGCAGCTGTGGATGCTGTTGCTGCAGGCGATGGAACAGCTGGGTAAAACGGCGCTGGCGACTGGCGAGGAAATAGTCCATCGCCATTTCCAGCCGCTGCTGTCCGGACTGCAGCTGGCGCAGCAGCTCCTGCTGGTTGCGGCTGACGATTTCCGCGGCGGCTGAGGGAGTCGGTGCCCGCAGGTCGGCAACAAAATCAGCGATCGTGACGTCGGTTTCATGGCCGACGGCGCTGACGATAGGGATCTGGCTGGCGAAAATCGCCCGCGCCACCCGCTCATCGTTAAAACTCCACAGATCCTCCAGCGAACCGCCGCCGCGTCCGACAATCAGTACGTCACACTCCTGGCGCGCGTTGGCCAGCGCGATGGCGCGCACAATCTGCCCGGGGGCGTCGTCACCCTGGACCGCGGTTGGGTAGATGATCACCGGCAGCCCGGGATCGCGGCGCCTGAGGACATGGAGAATATCGTGCAGCGCGGCACCGGTTTTCGAGGTGATGACGCCGACGCAGTGGGCGGGAGAGGGGAGCGCCTGCTTATGTTTTTGCTCGAACAGTCCTTCCGCCGTTAACTGCGCTTTGAGCTGCTCATACTTCTGCTGTAATAACCCTTCGCCGGCGGGCTGCATGCTTTCGACGATAATCTGGTAGTCGCCGCGCGGCTCATACAGCGTGATGTTGGCGCGAACCAGCACCTGCTGCCCGTGCTGTGGGCGAAACGTCACCCGGCGGTTGCTGTTGCGGAACATCGCGCAGCGCACCTGGGCGTTATCGTCTTTTAAGGTGAAGTACCAGTGGCCGGAAGAAGGCTGGCTGAAGTTAGAGATCTCGCCGCTGATCCAAACCTGGCCCATTTCGCGCTCAAGCAGCAAACGCACCGTCTGATTGAGGCGGCTTACGGTAAAAATTGCGGGGGATTGAGAGGGTAACATGTGAGCAAGATCAAACTTTAAATCAGCAGGTTATTCAGTCGATAGTAACGCGCTCAGAGGGGATGGCAAGTATTATTTGCAAAAAAGGGTAGATGCAATCGGTTACGCTCTGTATAATGCCACGGCAATATTTATCCACCCTGGTCGAGATATTGCCCATGCTACGTATCGCTAAAGAAGCCCTGACGTTTGACGACGTCCTCCTCGTTCCCGCTCATTCTACCGTTCTGCCGAATACTGCCGATCTCAGCACTCAGCTGACGAAAACCATTCGTCTGAATATTCCTATGCTCTCCGCAGCCATGGATACCGTAACGGAAGCGCGTCTGGCTATTGCCCTGGCACAGGAAGGCGGCATCGGCTTTATTCACAAAAACATGTCCATCGAGCGCCAGGCGGAAGAAGTTCGTCGCGTGAAGAAACATGAGTCCGGCGTGGTCACCGACCCGCAGACTGTTCTGCCGACGACCACTCTGCGTGAAGTGAAAGAGCTGACCGAGCGCAACGGTTTCGCCGGCTACCCGGTGGTTACCGAAGAAAACGAGCTGGTTGGCATCATCACCGGCCGCGACGTGCGTTTCGTCACCGATCTGAACCAGCCGGTCAGCGTCTACATGACGCCGAAAGAGCGTCTGGTCACCGTTCGTGAAGGCGAAAGCCGTGAAGTGGTCTTCGCTAAGATGCACGAAAAACGCGTTGAGAAAGCGCTGGTCGTGGATGAGAGCTTCCACCTGCGCGGCATGATCACCGTCAAAGACTTCCAGAAAGCAGAACGTAAACCGAACGCCTGTAAAGATGAGCAGGGCCGTCTGCGCGTAGGCGCGGCGGTCGGCGCTGGTGCCGGCAACGAAGAGCGCGTAGACGCGTTGGTAGCGGCAGGCGTTGACGTTCTGCTGATCGACTCCTCGCACGGTCACTCAGAAGGCGTTCTGCAGCGTATCCGTGAAACGCGCGCGAAATATCCTGACCTGCAGATCATCGGCGGCAACGTTGCCACTGGCGCAGGCGCACGCGCGCTGGCGGAAGCCGGCTGCAGCGCGGTGAAAGTGGGCATCGGCCCGGGCTCCATCTGTACTACCCGTATCGTCACCGGCGTGGGTGTGCCGCAGATCACTGCTGTTTCCGACGCGGTGGAAGCGCTGGAAGGGACCGGTATTCCGGTTATCGCTGACGGCGGTATCCGTTTCTCCGGCGATATCGCCAAAGCGATCGCCGCCGGTGCGGCGGCGGTGATGGTTGGCTCCATGCTGGCGGGTACCGAAGAGTCCCCGGGTGAAATCGAACTCTATCAGGGTCGCTCTTACAAATCCTACCGCGGGATGGGCTCCCTTGGCGCGATGTCCAAAGGCTCCTCTGATCGCTATTTCCAGAGCGATAACGCCGCTGACAAACTGGTGCCGGAAGGTATCGAAGGCCGCGTGGCCTATAAAGGCCGCCTGAAAGAGATCATTCACCAGCAGATGGGCGGTCTGCGTTCCTGTATGGGTCTGACCGGCTGTGGTACCATTGATCTGCTGCGTACCAAAGCTGAATTCGTACGCATCAGCGGTGCGGGCATTCAGGAAAGCCACGTTCACGACGTGACCATCACCAAAGAGTCCCCGAACTACCGTCTGGGCTCCTGATTTCTTCGCCCGACCTTGCGTCGGGCGATTTATTTACTCTGTTTCACTTGCCTCGGAATTAGCGTCAATGACGGAAAACATTCATAAACATCGCATCCTCATCCTCGACTTCGGGTCTCAGTATACTCAGCTGGTGGCGCGTCGCGTGCGTGAGCTGGGCGTCTACTGTGAGCTGTGGGCATGGGATGTCACGGAAGCACAGATCCGCGAATTTAATCCAAGCGGCATCATTCTTTCCGGCGGCCCGGAAAGCACCACCGAAGAGAACAGCCCGCGCGCGCCGCAGTATGTGTTCGAAGCCGGCGTGCCGGTATTTGGCGTCTGCTACGGCATGCAGACCATGGCGATGCAGCTGGGCGGCCATGTAGAAGGTTCTAACGAGCGTGAGTTTGGTTACGCACAGGTTGAAGTGGTTAACGACAGCGCGCTGGTGCGCGGTATCGAAGATTCCCTGACCGCAGACGGCAAACCGCTGCTGGACGTGTGGATGAGCCACGGCGACAAAGTGACCGCCATCCCAGCGGACTTCGTAACCGTCGCCAGCACCGACAACTGCCCGTTCGCCATTATGGCCAACGAAGAAAAACGCTTCTACGGCGTGCAGTTCCACCCGGAAGTGACCCACACCCGTCAGGGAATGCGTATGCTGGAGCGCTTCGTGCGCGACATCTGCCAGTGCGAAGCGCTGTGGACCCCGGCGAAAATCATTGACGACGCCGTTGAGCGTATCCGTCAGCAGGTTGGCGACGACAAAGTGATCCTCGGCCTCTCCGGCGGTGTGGACTCTTCGGTGACCGCGATGCTGCTGCACCGCGCTATCGGCAAAAACCTGACCTGCGTATTCGTGGACAACGGTCTGCTGCGCCTGAACGAAGCGCAGCAGGTGATGGAGATGTTCGGCGACCACTTTGGCCTGAACATTGTTCACGTTGAAGGCGAGCAGCGTTTCCTCGACGCGCTGGCGGGTGAAAGCGATCCGGAAGCGAAGCGTAAAATTATCGGTCGCGTTTTCGTGGAAGTGTTCGACGAAGAAGCGCTGAAGCTGGACGACGTCAAATGGCTGGCGCAGGGTACCATCTACCCTGACGTTATCGAATCTGCCGCTTCCGCCACCGGTAAAGCGCACGTCATCAAATCTCACCACAACGTGGGCGGCCTGCCGAAAGAGATGAAGATGGGCCTGGTTGAGCCGCTGCGTGAGCTGTTCAAAGACGAAGTGCGTAAGATCGGCCTGGAACTGGGCCTGCCGTACGACATGCTCTACCGTCACCCGTTCCCGGGCCCCGGCCTTGGCGTGCGCGTGCTGGGCGAAGTGAAGAAAGAGTACTGCGACCTGCTGCGTCGTGCGGACGCTATCTTCATCGAAGAGCTGCACAAAGCTGACCTGTATAACAAAGTCAGCCAGGCGTTCACTGTGTTCCTGCCGGTTCGTTCCGTCGGCGTGATGGGCGATGGCCGTAAATACGACTGGGTGGTTTCCCTGCGTGCGGTGGAAACCATCGACTTCATGACCGCGCACTGGGCACACCTGCCGTACGATTTCCTCGGCCGCGTCTCCAACCGTATCATCAATGAAGTGAACGGTATCTCCCGCGTGGTGTATGACATCAGCGGCAAGCCGCCAGCAACGATTGAGTGGGAATAATCCCCGGCGTTAGCTGAATGAAACGAAACCCTCTGTGTTTACAGAGGGTTTTTTTATAGCTGCTACATTAAGGTCTCCCACCTGACGGCAAGCGCTAATCGCGCATATATTGATGCATCTGGGCCGCCGACATGTCCCACTGGCTTCCTTCAAACGGGGGCATATAGCTGCCATCATCTTCGCCAATCTCAGCGGCAGTGAGCTGATTGAGTTTATCGTTCATAGTCATTAACAGATCCCGGTATTTCTCTGGCTCCCGGGCGAGGTTATGATTTTCTTCGGGGTCGTTAACCAGATCGAAAAGTTCAACATCATTATTCTCCAGCAGTTCGGCCAGGGTAGCAGGAATATGATGCTGCTTGAGCGAAAAGTAGCGGGCAAATTTATAGTGTCCATCGTTGATCATACGGATCCCTGAGCGATGGGAAAAATCAGGATGGAGTGACGCGATCGCTTTTTTAAATTGATCGTGCGGGAGTTTTTCTCCAGCCAGCTTTCTGAATTTTGCCGTGTATTGCGCATCCATATACAGGATCATGCCGTAACAATAAAGCGAACCCGGACGCAGCGCATTTAAGCCCGCTTGCTCAGGATGCGCCAGTAATGGGCTCATATCCCGGCCTTTTCTGCCCTCCAGGACTTTCTCTCGCAGCGAGCGATCGCGTCCAGTCAGACCAATCAGGGTCGGTACTAAATCCAGATGATTGGTCAAACTGTTGCAGCGGATATTTCCCGGATACGCCGGATGGCGAATGATCATCGGCACATGGATCTGCTCTTTGTACACCGAGGAACCTTTACCATGCATCTGGTGGGAGCCACCGAGTTCCCCATGGTCGGCGGTAAAGACGATAATCGTATTTTGCGTCAGCTGCAGGTTATCCAGCTCATTGAGAATCGCCTCAAGATGCAGGTCATTGTCGCGAATACAGTTGAAATAATAATCCAGTAATTTGCGCCAGCGCCGGTCTTCATCGGGGAACTGTCCCTCCATCACCGCCCTGGCATTCTGGTACTCTTTATGGGCGGCAGGTCTGCCAGGCTCATCGAGCGACTGATGGCGGTTTGCAGGCAGCGGATAGTCTGGCCAGCTTTGCTGATAGATTTGGTTGTGCGGGGGTTGGGTTGGCAGCAGGGTGTGGTTTTCTTTATCCATTGGCCCTTTCCACTGCACCTGCTCACCATGCTCATCGGTGTCGATAAACATGACATCGTGGGGGTTAACCAGGTTTACTGCCGCGAACCAGGGCTTATTTTCATCATTCAGCGGGCGGCCGGTGTTACGTAGCCAACTAATGGTCTGCCCCGTGGTGACTGAATCAAAGAAATAGCCGCCCTTACTTTTCCCGATGACATCGCCAATGCCGTGATAATCAGAGAAACCATACTTTTCCATAATTTCATGCAGTCGCGGCGTCGGGATCTCGCCCAGGTCCATTTCTTCTACCGATTTACCAGCGACCGGCTGATCGATCTCCCGGGTAAGATGCCATTTACCTTTATACGCCGTGTAATAACCCAGTTCACGCATCATATGGCCCACGGTACGTAATTCCGGGTCCAGATCGTAATTCATCCAGGGGAAGCCAAGATTATCAAACATCCGGGTGTGCGGCATATGGAGCCCGGTGTACATGACAGAGCGCGATGGCGTACAAACGTTGGCCGTGTTCTGATGATTGGTAAAAGTGATACCCGTTTTCATCAGGCGTTCCCGGCCCGGCACCGGAAAGGGATACCGCTCGAAATAACGTTTCTGAT
Organism: Klebsiella sp. K47; assembly: GCF_051858335.1. NCBI lineage: Bacteria > Pseudomonadati > Pseudomonadota > Gammaproteobacteria > Enterobacterales > Enterobacteriaceae > Klebsiella > Klebsiella sp. K47. The sequence continues at coordinate 84,001 of NZ_JBPYUI010000011.1, read as the reverse complement.
CGCATGTTATTAGTAAAATATTGTAGCCTTCGGGCAGTGTGTCAGGGATTTCGCCGGTGAAAGGAATATCCCATGCCGCTTTCGGGGCGGCATTATTTTGTGCGGCGTTTCCCGTCTCTGGTAACAGGCTCACGACAGCGGTAATCCCCAGACCTTTGAGGAGATCGCGGCGATTTCCATCTATTTTATTTGGTTCTTTCATCTTCAGACTCCGTTAATTGTAATATATTTTGCCGAATCTCCGGGATAAGACTCATAATGAGCGCGGGCGGCTGGCAATTTAATAAAAGCCTTCTCATGACGTTCATATAGGGCGTGATATGGCCGAAAAAGGTTAAATAGCCGCTGCACAGGTAATTCTGTGCTTCGTCGTCATGGATGGTAAAACGGTGTTTAGGGCATCCTCCATGGCAGGCAAAGCGCCAGTGGCAGCCCTGACAGCGGGCAGAGAGTTGGCCCTTTTGCTTCCCGAACTGTTGCTGAAATGGCGAGCTCGCCATCGCTGCCATAGCATCTTGCTTCAGATTACCCAGCTTATATTCCGCTGAGACAAAGTGATCGCAGCTGTAGACATCGCCGTTTTGCTCCACCAGTAAACTCTGCCCACAGACAGGCTGCATGGTGCAGAGCGTGGCGGGCTGGCCGGCCCATACGCCGAGCAGATTATCAAAGTACTGGATAAACACCCTGCCAACATCGTTTTCCAGCCAGTCGTCGAAAACACTGCACAAAAATTTGCCCCAGCCCTCAGGGGTAATTGACCAGGGAGCAGGGGAGTCAACGAGAGGAATAAACTGGAGATGGTGAAGGTTTAGCTCGCGGCTCAGGCAGCGATAGAGACTTTTCCCCTGGCTTGCAGACTGGCGGCTGACCACCACCATGGCATTCACCGGAACGTCATGCTGCTGCAGGCAGCGTATGGCCTGCACAACTTTTTCCCAGGTGGGTTTTCCGCAGCCCGTCGTACGCCAGGTGTCGTGGAGTGACGCAGGGCCATCAATGGATAATCCGACCAGAAATCCATGACGACGCAAAAAACGAGCCCATTTATCGTTCAGCAAGATGCCGTTGGTTTGCAGGCTGTTGGCGATGATTTTGTTACCACGGTAACGCTGCTGGAGCTCGACCACCTTTGCAAAAAAATCCAGCCCGCATAAGGTAGGCTCACCGCCCTGCCAGCAAAACTCGACGTTTTGCGAGGGGGTCGATGAAATGGTGTTGTGAATGTACGCTTCCAGCGTGAGGTCGTCCATGGTGGCATACCCTGGACGCGGAACCTCGTTTTCCAGATAGAAACAATACCGACAGGCCAGATTGCATCGATTGCCGCCGGGTTTTGCTACGGTATTAAAATTAGCGCTCATTCTTTGCTATTCTCGAACGTTTTCGATGAGGAAGAGAGTAAAGCTAATTGTGTTACCGGAGGTGTGGCTAATGTTACCGATGGCGACTGGCTTTATTTTTTGGATCATTATGCAAGCGAAAAATACAGGCGGTATCGTTATTTTTCGCAGGTGACAGCATGCCCTGCTATTCTCTTAAAAATTTCATCATTGATTTAGTGAATGTATTTTCATTAAAAATTTATAATATGAATAATGCTTGCCATATGGCTATAAACGCAGGCGTAAATTATCAAGGGCGTAGTGATCCACGTTTACTCTTCAGCAAGGTTGTTTTTGGCTATCGGTTGGTCAACGGCCGCTGCCGGATATTCTACATTACGTTCATCCTGCGCCTTACCCGCCTCGCGCACCATCGCCAGCGCCAGTCCGGCAACGATCAACGTTAACCCGGTGGACACCCACATTCCGCCGATAATGCCCAGCCGGTGGTTCAGCCATGCGTAGGCAAAGGGTGAAACAGCTGCCATCAGTTGCCCGGGGATCAGCAGGAGACCCGTGCGGCTGGCGTAGCTTTCTGCGCTAAACAGCGCCAGCGGCAGCGTCGCTTTGACAATCGTCACCAGCCCGTTAATCGCGCCATAGCCCAGCACAAACCCGGCTGCGCATCCGGCATAGGTCGTGCTGCTCAATCCAAGGAGAAAACAGAGCGGCATGGCGAGCGCAGTAAAACGCGTTAGCGTGAGTGAGGTGACCCGGGGACCGGCCAGCACTTCCCCCAGCCGGGCGCCGGTCTGGCCGAATCCCCACAGCACACCGACGGCAACCGGCAGACCAAAGTGGCTGATAAACTCCGGCAGATGGGTAGAGGTACCGTTAGAGATGAAGGTGATCAGCGCAATAAAGATCGCGTAACGCGCCCCGTTACGCCGGTCGCCCTCTGCTGTCGCTGGCGAGGCTGGTGATTTCGCCGCTGAATTGAGCCGCTGGCGAGGCAGTTGATAACTCAGCCATGCGCTCAGCAGGCCAAACAGCGCATAGATCCGCAGGGCATTCTGCCAGGGCATGATGGTTAATAACGCCTCGCCCAGCGGCCAGAAGAGGGCAGAGGCCAGACCGCCAGCGAGAGTGATATGAGAGATAGTTTTCCGCGCCTGCTGACCGTACAGATTCACCACTGCGGCGAACAGCGCATCATACAGTGAGAGCCGCATGCCGATGCCGGTCAGCAGCCAGGCGCCGTACCAGCCGGCCAGCGAAGGGCGCCAGGCCATCATGGCGCAGCTGGCGGCTATCAGTAAGGTACCGCTGGTGACCACCAGCCTTCCGCCAAAGCGAGCCAGCAGCCTGGCAACGAACGGGGAGACAGCGGCCATCATCAGCATCGCAAGCGTCAGGCCGAGATAGATCTGCGGCAAGGACCATCCTTTGTCGGCGGCGATAGTCCCGGCAAAGGTGCCGGGCATATAAAAAGAGATCCCCCAGTTGATGAGTTGCTGACCGCCCGCGGTGAAGGCAAGGCGTCGGGGAATAGCGTTTATTTCCATGGTTTTTCATTCCGTTAAGACAGTTGTCCTGAGCATACCCGGCAGGCTATTGTTCTGGCAGAGCGGCCACCTTATGCGCGGTATAAGAGAAACTTTTATGACAACACTGAACCTGGGAAATCTGGCGACCTTCCGGCTGGTCGTACAGCGCGGCAGCTTTTCTGCCGCCGCCGACGCGCTGGGGATCTCCCAACCTGCCGTCAGCCTGCAGGTACGTCAGCTGGAGCAGTTTTTACAGACCAGGCTGCTGGAGCGAACCGGACGTGGGATCAAGGCGACGGCGGCGGGAATGGCATTGCTGGCCCACAGCGAGCAGATCGATCGGGCGGTGAATAGCGCGGTGCAGTCGGTCAGCGCATTCAGTCAGGAGGTTAATGGATCGTTGACGCTGGGGACCGGCGCGACGGCCTGCATTCATCTTCTTCCACCGCTGCTGCAGCATCTTCGTCAGCAGCACCCGCTGCTGACGGTGGGGGTGACCACCGGCAACACGCTGGATATCGTCCGCGCGGTGGAAGAAAACCGGCTCGATCTCGGGCTGGTCACGCTGCCCGTGCAGGGGCGCAGTCTGGCGGTGACTGCGATGTTAGATGAGGAGTTCGTGACCATCTATGCCAGCCGCGAGACGGAGATGCCGGCGGTTTATACTCCCGCCGAGCTGCAGGCGCAGCCGCTCATTGCCTTCGAGGCGGGTAGCGGCACGCGGGATCTGATTGACCGCTGGTTCCGCTCGGCGGGACTGGCGGTGACGCCGGTAATGCAGTTGGGGAGCATCGAGGCGATTAAGCGCATGGTGCGGGCAGGGCTGGGCTACAGCATCGTGCCCCGCATGGCGGTGGAGCGGGTGGAGGATCGCGACGGATTACGCATACACTCGCTGGCGCCGCGGCTATACCGACAGCTGGCGGTAGTCATGCGTCAGGACAAAATTGTGACAAAAGGTATCGCTGAAATGCTGCGCCTGCTGCATACCGTGCGCTTATAAATCGCCGACGGCAAAATTACCGCATCAAAGACAGTACTTCAGCAGCGAGCGGCTCTGCCTGCGGAGTGTGGCGCTTGCAGTATTAGAATCAAAGGATTACTCGCGGGGGGAGGGCTCGACGGTGAGCGATGACTCCTGCGACGCTTTTTTATCCTGATGATGGTACCAGGCGCCGATGGAGGAGTAGACAAAGCGTCCAAAGAAGAAGAGAAAGCTGATAAGCAGTACGATACGGGTCATGCGACGGTTAAATCGATGTCGTTTACGCATACTGGGTGCCTGACTCACAAAAGGATCCTTGAAGTATACCCGAAGATGGGCGATGGGGGTATTAAGGCACAGGAACGAGATGGGGTCAATTGATGCAGATGTAAAAGTGCGGCAGTGAAAACATTAATTAATGTTATATAAGATAATCGTCGTATTTACATGCTCACTTTATTAGCCGTGAAATGTCGGGAAAAATAAGATTTATTAATGTTGGCGTCAGCATTTGTTGATTTATATCAATAGTCTCCTTCTCTTGGCCACTAAAATCAGCGGACGTTACCGTATCGTTATTATTTACGCGGTCAGCATGGGTGGTTGGATGCCTGCCTGAATATGCCTCGCGGGAGCAGAGGCACTCTGTAGAGCACCTATGAATTTATTAAAATACTATCAACAATATCGCGACAAGTGGTGGGCTTTACCGCTCGTTCTGCCTGCGCTGTTATTACCGGTCGCCAGATGGGCGAATACCTACACCATGCTCAATGGTCATATGGTATTTTTGTATTATCTTCCCCTGGCGCTGGTGCTCAGCCTGATGATGTTTTTTGGTTGGGCGGCGATCCCTGGCATTATTATTGGCCTGCTGTTAACTCTGGCCCACGGCATGATGCTTGAGCAGTCCATCGGTGTACTGTTCCATTTCCTTATCCCCTGCGTGCTCTGCTGGGGCGGCTACCGCATTTTTGTCCCCCAGCGTCAGCAGGTCTCACACGGCAACGTCCGACTGATGCCGCATCGTCTGTTCTGGCAAATGCTGCTCCCCTCGGTCATTTTTCTGATTTTGTCACAGATTGCCGAATATCTTGGACTCCATCCGCGCACAACGGAAATGACCGGCGTTACGCCATTTAGTTTACGTTCATTAATCACCTTTCAGGCGCTAATGGTAGGGTGCCTGACCGGCATGCCGCTGTGTTATTTTGTGTTAAGGGTCATTCGTAATCCTTTTCATTTACGCGGCTTTATTTCTCAGGTTCGCTTACAAATTGATCCAAAAATAAAAAAAATTGAAATCATTTGCTGGGCGACGGTATTAATTCTGCTACTGTGGCTATTATTGATGCCGCTTAATGATAGCAGCACCATATTTAGTACGAATTATACGTTGTCATTGCTGATGCCGGTGATGCTCTGGGGTGCCATGCGTTTTGGCTATCGCTTTATCTCACTGATCTGGACGCCGGTGCTGATTGCCGTGATCCATTTTCATTACCGTTACTTACCAATTTACCCAAGCTATAACACCCAGTTGGCGATCACCTCATCAAGCTATCTGGTATTCTCGTTTATTGTCGCCTATACGGCGATGCTGGCGACACAGCAGCGGCTGATCTACGCTCGCGTCCGGCAGATGGCCTTCCTCGACCCGGTGGTTCATATGCCGAACTTGCGGGCGCTGAGCCGGGCGCTCAACGGCACGAGCTGGTCGACGCTCTGTTTTCTGCGCATTCCTGAGCTTGAACTGCTGGGGCGCCACTATGGGGTACTTTTGCGAATCCAGTATAAGCAAATGCTGGCGAACCACCTGAGAACGCTGCTGCAGCCCAACGAAGCGGTATATCATCTTGCCGGTCACGATTTAGTGTTCCGTCTCAATAGCGAAGGGCACCAGGCGCGCATTCACTTAATTGACCGCTCCCTGCGACAGTTCCGTTTCCACTGGGACGGGGTCCCCCTGCAGCCGCGGATCGGCATGAGCTATTGCAACGTTCGCTCGCCGGTCAAGCATCTGTATTTACTGCTTGGCGAGTTGAACACCATTGCCGACATGTCGTTAGCCAGCGGCCATCCGGAAAATTTACAGCGCCGCGGCGCGGGCCATGTTCAGCAGGATCTGAAAGATAAAGTCGTGATGATGAACCGCATTCTCAAAGCGCTGGAACATGACCATTTTGTCCTGATGGCGCAGCCTATCCAGGGCATTCGCGGCGATCGCTATCATGAAGTGCTGGTGAGGATGGAAGGGGAGTCGGGTGAGCTAACGGGGCCAAACGAGTTCTTGCCGGTGGCGCACGAGTTTGGGCTGTCCACGCGGGTGGACCAGTGGGTTATTGAGCATACGCTGGCCTTTATGGACGCCAACCGGCGGGCGCTGCCTGGTCTGCGGCTGGCGATCAATCTTTCTCCGGTGTCGCTGAGCCGCAGCCAGTTTCCTCAGGAGGTCGAAGCGCTGCTGCAGGCCTACAACATTGAGCCATGGCAGATTATTTTCGAGCTGACCGAGAACTACGCGCTCAGCAATCCCGAGCTGGTCTGCCAGACTTTAGAGCATCTGCGGGCGCTGGGCTGCCGGGTGGCGATCGATGATTTTGGTACCGGCTACGCCAGCTACGCCCGGTTAAAAACAATGAACGTCGACATTCTTAAAATCGACGGCAGTTTTATTCGCAATCTGCTTGCCAGCAGTCTTGATTACCAGGTCGTGGACTCTATTTGTCGTCTGGCGCGTATGAAGAACATGCAGGTGGTGGCCGAATATGTGGAGTCGCCGGAAATACGTCAGGCGGTCATCACGCTGGGGATCGATTATATGCAGGGCTATGATATCGGGGTACCGGTACCTCTGACGCAGTTGGCGGAGGAGATGACCGGCTGAGCAGCAAAAAGCCGGGCGTAAGCGCCCGGCTCGGTTGATAGCCAGAGATACGATCAGGCGTCTGGCTCTTCTTCAGCAATCTTCAGCATCCATTCCGGCACGCCTTCCCAGTACTGTTGCTCTTTTTCCAGATCCAGCAGCACCAGCGCATTCTGGCTAAACCAGTTGTGCGGAAACGTCAGCGTCCAGTGGTGAGCTTCCGTCTGCAGGCGCAGCGTCGGCGGCGTAGTGGTAGCCTGACGCTGGTTATTCAGCAGTACGCCCAGGCGCAGTAGCTGAATTAGCGGCAGAAACTGCTTTTTCCTGAATAGCGTAAAGCGCGGCAGATCGTCGAGCTTGATCGCTTTGCGATGATAGCGTACGAGGGTGGCCATCAGCATCTGCTGCTCCTGATTGAAGCCCGGCAGGTCGCTATTTTGGAGAATGTAGGCCGAGTGACGATGCATGCCGCTGTGGTTGATATTCAGCCCTACCTCATGGAGCATCACCGCCCATTTCAACAGCGCCGCGAGGTGCGGATTGGCCAGCTTGGGATTCTGCTCCTGCCACTGCTCCAGCATCTGGGTGGTAGTTTCCAGTACCCGGCGCGCCTGTTCGCGATCGATGTTGTACTGATTTGCCAGACTCTGTGCCGTGCGGCTACGAATATCCTGGTGGCGGAAGCGGCCTTCCATCTCGTACAGGACACCTTCGCGCAGCGCGCCATCGGACAGACGAAGTTCTTTGATGGCCAGCGCGTCAAACACACCGCAGAGGATCGCCAGCCCAGGCGCAAAGACCGCTTTACGGTCTTCTGAGAGACCGGGCAGACTGAGCGCGTCGAAGTTTTTATGCTTCAACAGCTCATTTACCAGCATCTCGAGGCGCTCCGGCGTAATAAATCCGTCCTTCTCGCCCATCGCCACCAGCACTTCCTGGGCGGCTTTAATGGTGCCGGAGGCGCCCAGCGCTACGGTCCATCCCTGAATACGGAACTGCCAGGCCAGCGTCTCCAGTTTCTGCACCGCCGCCAGGCGCGCGCGCTGGAAGTTCTCTTTATTGATAACGCCGCCAGGGAAATAGGCCTGCGAGAAGCTCACGCAGCCCATGCGGCGGCTTTCCACCAGGCGGGGCTCAAAATCTTCGCCAATGACCAGCTCGGTTGAACCACCGCCGATATCAATCACCAGCTTGCGGCCGCGCTCCGGCTGCGTGTGCTCAACGCCCATAAAAATCAGGCGCGCTTCTTCATTACCGGAGATGATCTCGATTGGGTAGGGGATCACTTTTTCCGCGCGTTTAAGAAACTCCGCCGCGTTGGTCGCCTGACGCAGCGTATGCGTCCCGACGATACAGACGCTGGAGGGGGAGAACCCCTGCAGGCGTTCGGCAAACAGCGACAGGCAGTTCAGCCCACGGGTCATGGCTTCTTCGCTCAACACCGAGTTTTCATCGAGGCCATCGGCCAGATGTACGCGCTGTTTCAGGCGTCCGATGATCTGCATGGCGCCGTCGACGACACGGGCGATCACCATATGAAAACTGTTCGAACCAAGGTCAACCGCAGCGAACTCCTGCGGCCGAGGGGTGTTATCGTTTATTGGCATAGGTTAGTCGGGTTGTTCGAGTGATTTGAGATAATCGTAAATCGCCATTTGCGCGCGCACTTTACGGCGATTGCCGCGCGGCACATAGCGGTTACTCAGTTCTTTATCAAGATAGCGCGCTTTTACCGTATCGTTGAACAGGATATCAAAAATATCCAGCACCCGCTGCTTCAGACGCGGATCGAGCAGCGGAGCGGCAACTTCGATGCGATAATCGATGTTACGCGTCATCCAGTCGGCAGAGGAGAGCCAGACCTGTTTATCGCCACCGTTTTCAAAACAGTAGACCCGGTCGTGCTCGAGGAAACGGTCCACAATACTGATGACGCGGATATTTTCGCTGATACCTTCCAGACCCGGGATCAGCGAGCACATGCCGCGGATCAGCAGATTAACCGGCACGCCGGAGCTGGAGGCGGCATACAGTCGGTCCACCAGACCTTTATCCACCAGATTGTTCAGCTTCAGCGTAATCCCGGACGGTTGCCCGTTTTGCGCATTGGCGATCTCGCGATCGATCATCTCATACAGCAGACGACGCGAGTTCTGCGGCGACACCAACAGGTAGTCGAAGCTAACCGGACGATAGGGGTTCTCGATAAAGTTAAACACCCGGCGGACTTCATTGGTAATGCGCGCATCGGCGGTTAACAGCGAATAGTCGGTGTAGATCCGCGCCGTCTTCTCGTTAAAGTTACCGGTGCCGATGTGGGCGTAGCGCACCACCTCATCGCCTTCTTTACGCGAGATAAGGAACAGCTTGGCGTGGATCTTCAGACCTGGCGCAGAGAAGATAACGTGGACTCCCGCTTCCGTCAGGCGTTTCGCCCAGTGAATGTTAGCCTCTTCATCGAAGCGCGCCTGCAGCTCCACCACTACGGTGACTTTCTTACCGTTGTGGGCGGCGTGGATCATCGCGTCAATAATGCGCGAATCCTTGGCCACGCGGTAAATGTTGATTTTGATCGCCAATACGCTGGGGTCGAAGGAGGCCTGACGCAGCAGCTCCAGCACGTGCTCAAAGGTGTGATAGGGATAGTAGAGCAGCACGTCGCGTTCGCGAATGGCGTCGAAGCCGTTGCGGAATTTATCAAACCACAGATGACGCAGGCGCGGCATGGGCTTATTGACCAGATTGGCCTTACCGACGTTCGGGAAGCCGATAAAGTCTTTAAAGTTGTGATAGCGGCCGCCCGGCAGCATTGAGTCGTAGTTGGAAATGGAGAGCTTATCGCGCAGCATTTCGACCATCGCATCCGGCATATCGCGCTGGTAGACGAAGCGAACCGGCTCGGCGGTCAGGCGCTGCTTGAGGCTGGAGGACATCAGCTCCATCAGGCTCGACTCCATCTCATGCACCAGATCGTACTCGGCGTCACGGGTCATCTTCATCGAGTAGGCGTTCAGCGCATCGTAATCAAAGAAGCCTTTAAAAATATCGTCCAGGCAATAGCGCAGGATGTTATCCAGGAGGATCATTGGCTTGCGGCGACGCGGCGCTTCCGGCGGCAGGTTCACGAAGCGCGGCACTTTATCCGACGGTATTTCCAGCAGAGCATAGTTGATGTTTTCCCCGCGGATAATCTCCACCGCCAGATAGGTGTAATCATCTTTCAGGAACTGCACGAGGTCCGTTTCGCGGTTGATCAGGATCGGCGAGATATGCTGGCGTAAATACTGCTTGAAGTAGTTGCGCAGCCAGGCCTGCTGATTGACGGACAGCTGGCGCTCGTTGATCAGGAAGATCTGGTTACGCGCCATCTCCAGCAACAGTTCATTATACAGACTATCGAATTCCTGATCGGCCTTCAGAACGCGGGCCTGAATTTTGCCTAACAGGTGGCGAGAATGGGCGGTACTGCCTTGTTCTTCACTGATAATAATCCGGCGCTTCAGCTCAGCGAAGCGCACTTTGTAAAACTCATCCAGGTTGTTGGAGTAAATACCTAAGAAGCGCATGCGCTCAATCAGCGGGTTACTCTTGTCCGCCGCTTCCTGCAGCACGCGTTCGTTAAAAGACAACCAGCTGAGTTCTTTTTCGATGTATAGCTTTTCCTGGCCCATTACCGCTCACACTCCGTTTTACTCACAGGACGTAGACTATTATGACGAATTTTTCTGCATAGCGATTTACTGTGTCACAACAATATGACAGTAAGAAGAATTATTTCTGTGAGATGTTTGATTAGTAAACACTTTTAATTAAAAAAAGCCCCGCGATGTGCTCATGCGGGGCTGGTTGTTCATTCGTCGGCGGCATAGCCCTGCGGGGGAAGCTGTCGCTCATCCAGCCAGGCGTGGTTGCCTGCCATGCGCAGACGTCCATCGACGAACCAGCTGATGACCAGCGGATAAATGGCATGTTCCTGGGCCTGAACCCGCGCCGTGATTTCCTCCTCGCTGTCGCCAGCGAAGACCGGCACCTTGGCCTGCAGGATAACCGGCCCACCGTCCAGCTCATCGGTGACGAAGTGCACCGAGGTACCGTGCTCCTCGTCACCGTTCTCCAGCACCTGACGATGAGTATGCAGGCCAGGATACTTCGGCAGTAGCGAGGGATGGATGTTCAGCAGACGTCCCTGATAGTGGCTGACGAACGCCGGGCTAAGGATACGCATATAGCCTGCCAGCACCACCAGATCCGGGGCGTAGGCGTCGATTTCATGCATCAGCTGACGATCGAACGCTTCCCGGTCGGCAAACTGACTTTGCGCCAGCGCATGGGCCGGGATGCCGGCCAGGCGCGCGCGCTCAAGGCCGAACGCATCAGCCTTGTTACTGAATACCGCACGCAGGGTGCCGTTTATCTGTTTCCGGCCGCAGGCGTCGATGATCGCCTGCAAATTGCTGCCGCTACCGGAAATCAGCACCACGATGTTTTTCATGCAATGACCACACGCTGTTCGGAATCGGAGGCTTTGATATACCCGATTTTCCACGCGTTTTCACCTTTGTCATTCAGCAGGGCAATCGCTTTGTCCGCTTCCGCTGCCGGCAGGGCGATAATCATCCCTACGCCGCAGTTAAAGGTACGGTACATTTCATGCTGGCTGACGTTACCGGCGGTTTGCAGCCAGTTGAAGACGGATGGCCACTGCCAGGAGGACTCATCGATGATCGCCTGGGTGTTATCCGGCAGCACGCGCGGAATGTTTTCCCAGAAGCCGCCGCCGGTCAGGTGGGCAATAGCGTGGACATCAACGCTGGCGATCAGATCAAGCACCGATTTCACATAGATGCGGGTTGGCGCCAGCAGATGGTCGGCCAGCGGTTTACCGTCAAGGTCGGTAGTTTGTGGGTCAACGCCGCTAACCTCAATGATCTTACGCACCAGCGAATAGCCGTTAGAGTGCGGGCCGCTGGACGCCAGCGCCACCAGCACGTCGCCATCGGTCACTTTGCTGCCGTCGATGATTTCTGATTTTTCCACTACCCCGACGCAGAAACCCGCCACGTCGTAATCTTCGCCGTGGTACATCCCGGGCATCTCTGCGGTTTCACCCCCGACCAGCGCGCAACCGGACTGCAGGCAGCCTTCGGCGATGCCGTTGATGACGCTGGCTGCGGTATCGACGTCCAGTTTACCGGTGGCGTAATAATCCAGGAAAAACAGCGGCTCAGCGCCCTGAACCACCAGGTCGTTCACGCACATGGCGACCAGGTCGATACCGATGGTGTCGTGACGCTTCAGATCCATTGCCAGACGCAGCTTGGTACCGACGCCGTCGGTGCCGGAGACCAGTACCGGCTCGCGGTATTTCTGCGGCAGTGCGCACAGCGCGCCGAATCCGCCCAGTCCCCCCATCACTTCCGGGCGACGGGTTTTCTTCACCACGCCCTTAATACGGTCGACGAGAGCGTTGCCTGCATCAATATCCACGCCGGCATCTTTATAGCTGAGAGAGGTTTTATCGGTCACTGCGAAGTCTCCACGCGTTTGCGGTAAGCAAGAAAAATCGGCGCAATTCTAACAGGGAAAGCAAACGTTTGCGAGCCTGCTTTACAGTTGGCGTAAAACCGCTGATGAATGGTTAAATTTGATACTGCTCACGAAAATGAAACCGGGTACAGTCTGGTGCTTGCCTCTACGTAAAGGAATCCTCATTATACGACTGAAACCGGTTTCCTTGTTGGTTTGCCACGCATTTTGTCGGTGATTGACGCGGGTCAGGAGAGGGATGAATGAAGATTGCGGCATTTGATATCGGTGGCACCGCGTTAAAGATGGGCGTGATGACCCGCGACGGCAGGCTGCTGGAAACCGCCAGGCAGTCAATCAATGACAGCGATGGCGATCGGATCTTACAGGCAATGCTGTCGTGGCTGGCGGCCCATCCGTCGTGTGAAGGAATAGCCATCAGCGCGCCGGGCTATATCGATCCGCACAGCGGTCTTATCACCATGGGCGGCGCTATCCGTCGATTTGATAACTTCGCCATGAAATCGTGGCTCGAGACGCGAACCGGGCTGCCGGTCTCGGTGGAAAACGACGCCAACTGTGTGCTGCTGGCCGAGCGCTGGCAGGGCAAAGCGGCGGAGATGGCCAATTTTCTGGTGCTCACTATCGGTACTGGCATCGGTGGGGCGATTTTCTGCCAACACCAGCTGATCAACGGGGCGCGTTTTCGTGCCGGCGAATTCGGCTATATGCTTACCGACCGTCCCGGCGGACGCGATCCTCGTCGCTATTCAATGAATGAGAACTGCACTCTGCGGGTGCTGCGCCATCGCTATGCGCAACATATTGGCGCGCCGCTGGATAGCGTGACAGGCGAACTGATTTTCGACCGCTATGACGCCGGCGACCCGGTTTGTCAGCGTCTGGTCGCCGAGTTCTTCAATGGCCTGGGCCATGGCCTTTATAACCTCGTCCATATATTCGATCCGCAGACCATTTTTATCGGTGGCGGCGTTGTGGAACGCCCAGGATTTCTGACGCTACTGCGCCAGCATCTGGCCTGGTTCGGCATTGCCGACTATCTCGATACCGTCAGTCACGGTAACGATGCCGGCCTGATTGGCGCGGTTTACCATTTTAATCAGCTGTATCGTTCGCCAGACGACGATCGACATTAGGGAGAGACTATGTCCGGATTTAAAGCAGGTTTTCTGTGGGGCGGCGCGGTCGCAGCGCATCAGTTAGAGGGCGGCTGGCAGGAGGGCGGCAAGGGGATCAGCGTGGCGGATGTGATGACCGCCGGCGCCCACGGCGTGCCGCGGGAAATTACCGACGGCGTGGTGGCCGGGAAAAACTACCCGAACCATGAGGCGATCGATTTTTATCATCGTTATCCACAAGACCTGGCGCTGTTTGCCGAGATGGGCTTCAAATGTTTTCGCACCTCGATTGCCTGGACGCGTATTTTCCCGCAGGGCGATGAGCTGGAGCCCAACGAGGCTGGCCTGCAGTTTTATGATGATCTGTTCGACGAATGCCTGAAACACGGCATTGAGCCAGTCATTACGCTGTCGCATTTTGAAATGCCTTATCATCTGGTCACCGAGTACGGCGGCTGGCGCAACCGCAAGCTAATCGACTTTTTCGTGCGCTTTGCCAGGGTCGTCTTCACCCGCTATCAACATAAAGTGAAGTACTGGATGACCTTTAACGAGATCAACAACCAGGCCAACTTCCATGAGGACTTTGCCCCCTTCACCAACTCCGGTTTGAAATATTTGCCGGATGAAGACCGGGAACCGGTGATGTACCAGGCCGCGCACTATGAGCTGGTGGCCAGCGCCCTGGCGGTGAAAGCGGCGCGCGAGATCAACCCGGCGCTGCAGATTGGCTGCATGATCGCTATGTGCCCCATCTATCCGCTGACCTGCGCCCCGGACGATATGATGATGGCGATGAACGCCATGCACCGCCGTTACTGGTTTACCGACGTCCACGTGCGCGGTCGCTATCCGCAGCATCTGCTCAACTATTTTGCCCGCCGCGGCTTTACTCTGGATATCACCGAAGCCGATCGTCAGGCGTTAACCGAGGGCTGTGTCGACTACATTGGCTTTAGCTACTATATGTCGTTCGCTACCAAAGCCACCGAAGACAACCCCTTGCTTGATTATGATGAAACCACCAGCCTGGTCTCCAACCCGTACGTCAAAAAGTCGGACTGGGGCTGGCAGATTGACCCGGTCGGCCTGCGCTATTCGCTGAACTGGTTCTGGGATCACTACCAGCTGCCGCTGTTTATTGTCGAAAACGGCTTTGGCGCGATTGATGTCCGCGAAGCGGACGGCAGCGTCAATGACCAGTATCGTATCGATTATCTCTCCGCTCATATCGCGGAGATGAAAAAGGCGGTGGTCGAGGATGGCGTCGATCTGATGGGCTACACCCCCTGGGGCTGTATCGATCTGGTTTCCGCCGGCACGGGGGAAATGAAAAAACGCTACGGCTTTATTTATGTCGATAAAGATAATGAAGGCAATGGCACGTTGGCACGCAGCCGGAAAAAGTCCTTTGCCTGGTATCAGCAGGTAATTGCCAGCAACGGGGAGAACCTGTCGTAGTCGGGTGGCGCTAACGCTTAACCGACCTACAATACACGTAGGCCCGCGTAAGCGTATGGACTGCACCCCGCACCCAAGCCGGAGCCTCGCCTCCGGTTTTTTTGTCTCTAAATCACTTTGCTTGATATACGTCAAGCAAGATGGGTATGGCACAATCCGCAAAAAGCGGTATAATCCCGCGATTTTTTTTGTGGCTGCCCCTCAGAGGAGAAAGAGAATGAAGATTGTGGAAGTCAAACACCCACTCGTCAAACACAAGCTGGGCCTGATGCGCGAGCACGACATCAGCACCAAACGCTTCCGTGAACTCGCCTCAGAAGTGGGCAGCTTACTGACTTATGAAGCCACCGCCGATCTGGAGACTGAGAAAGTCACTATTGAAGGCTGGAACGGTCCGGTGGAAGTCGAGCAGATCAAGGGCAAGAAAATTACCGTTGTGCCTATCCTGCGCGCTGGCCTCGGCATGATGGAAGGGGTGCTGGAGCACGTGCCAAGCGCGCGTATCAGCGTGGTCGGTATCTATCGCAATGAAGAAACCCTCGAGCCGGTGCCTTACTTCCAGAAACTGGTGTCTAACATCGATGAACGTATGGCGCTGGTCGTTGACCCGATGCTGGCCACCGGTGGGTCGATGATCGCCACTATCGATCTGCTGAAAAACGCCGGCTGCACCAGCATCAAGGTGCTGGTGCTGGTGGCGGCGCCGGAAGGGATTGCCGCGCTGGAGAAAGCCCACCCGGACGTTGAGCTGTACACCGCCTCTGTCGATAAGGGACTGAACGAGCACGGGTATATCATTCCCGGTCTCGGCGATGCCGGCGACAAGATTTTTGGAACGAAATAAAATATACCGCGAAAAAAGCCGACTTTGAGAGTCGGCTTTTTTTTGAATAAAAGTAATCCACAGCAAATAACAGACGACTCTCAGAGGAATACACTATGACGCGCCGTGCCATCGGGGTGAGTGAAAGACCGCCGCTTTTACAGACAATCCCGCTTAGTTTGCAACATCTGTTCGCCATGTTTGGCGCAACGGTACTGGTGCCTATTCTGTTCCACATTAACCCGGCCACCGTCCTGCTGTTCAACGGCATCGGTACGCTGTTGTACCTCTTTATCTGTAAAGGCAAAATTCCCGCTTATCTGGGATCAAGCTTCGCTTTTATCTCCCCGGTGCTGCTGCTGTTGCCGCTGGGCTACGAAGTGGCGCTGGGCGGCTTTATTATGTGCGGCGTGCTGTTCTGCCTCGTCTCCTTTATTGTCAAAAAAGCCGGTACCGGCTGGCTGGATGTGATGTTCCCGCCGGCAGCGATGGGCGCCATCGTGGCGGTTATCGGCCTCGAACTGGCGGGCGTGGCGGCTAATATGGCCGGGCTGCTGCCGGCCGACGGCCAGTCACCGGACAGTAAAACCATTATTATCTCGATGGTGACCCTGGCGGTGACGGTGTTCGGATCCGTGCTGTTCCGCGGCTTCCTGGCGATTATCCCGATCCTGATCGGCGTGCTGGTGGGCTATGCGCTGTCGTTTGTGATGGGCGTGGTCGATACCACCCCGATTGCCGAGGCGCATTGGTTCGCGCTGCCGACTTTCTACACTCCGCGCTTTGAGTGGTTTGCTATCTTCACCATACTGCCCGCCGCGCTGGTGGTGATTGCCGAGCACGTGGGGCATCTGGTGGTGACCGCCAATATCGTTAAGCGCGATCTGATCCGCGACCCGGGCCTGCATCGTTCGATGTTTGCCAACGGCCTGTCGACGATCGTTTCCGGCTTCTTCGGTTCGACGCCCAACACTACCTACGGTGAAAATATCGGCGTGATGGCGATTACCCGGGTCTACAGCACCTGGGTAATCGGCGGCGCGGCGATCATTGCGATTCTGCTCTCCTGCGTCGGCAAACTGGCGGCGGCTATCCAGATCATCCCGGTGCCGGTGATGGGCGGCGTTTCCCTGCTGCTGTACGGGGTGATCGGCGCCTCGGGGATCCGCGTACTGATTGAATCGAAGGTGGATTACAGTAAAGCGCAGAATCTGATCCTCACCTCCGTGATCCTGATCATCGGCGTTAGCGGCGCTAAAGTGCACATTGGCGCCGCCGAGCTGAAAGGGATGGCGCTGGCGACTATCGTGGGCATCGCCCTCAGCCTGATTTTCAAGCTTATTAGCGTCCTGCGTCCGGAAGAGGTGGTCCTCGACGCGGCGGATAGCGAAGAGTTTAAATAACGATCGCCTGACCGGGCGGCGATCCCGCCCGGTTCTCTCCTGACCTAAATCTGTGGTAAACTCTTCGCGTTTTTCTGTAAGCCTATGTTGAGGTCCATCTGAACGCACCGGCACAGCTCTCTTTGCCACTGTATCTTCCTGACGACGAAACCTTCGCGAGTTTCTGGCCGGGTGATAATCCTTCCCTACTTGCCGCCCTCCAGAACGTACTGCGCCAGGAACACAGCGGGTACATTTATATCTGGTCACGTGAAGGGGCAGGTCGTAGCCACCTGTTACACGCCGCCTGCGCGGAGCTTTCCCAGCGCGGGGATGCGGTAGGCTACGTGCCGCTGGATAAACGGACGTGGTTTGTGCCCGAGGTGCTGGAGGGGATGGAACAGCTGGCGCTGGTGTGCATCGATAACATCGAGTGCGTCGCCGGCGATGAGCCCTGGGAGATGGCCATCTTTAATCTCTATAACCGGATCCTGGAATCAGGCAAAACCCGGCTGCTGATCACCGGCGATCGGCCGCCGCGGCAGCTGAATCTTGGCCTGCCGGATCTGGCCTCACGGCTGGACTGGGGGCAGATCTATAAGCTGCAGCCGCTGTCGGATGAAGACAAACTGCAGGCGCTACAGCTGCGCGCCAGACTGCGCGGCTTCGAGATGCCGGAAGATGTGTGCCGCTTCCTGCTGAAGCGGCTGGATCGCGAGATGCGTTCGCTGTTTATGACCCTCGATCAGCTGGATCATGCCTCGATTACCGCTCAGCGCAAGCTGACGATCCCCTTCGTGAAAGAGATCCTTAAGCTTTAGTCCGCCAGGGGAGTCAGCTCCTGCTCCGTCAGCCCGGTCAACCGGGCGACCAGGTCGCGCGGAAGGCCGCTGTGCAGCATAGCGACAGCGATGCGCTGCGCCTCTTCTTTCCGTCCTTCCTGACGGCCTTGCGCCAGGCCCCGCTCCAGCCCCTGTTGTTCCAGATATTCCGCAATCGTCATCAACGTCTCCTTATGCTGCGGCGTACGTAACGCCAGCTCGCGAATGAATTTAATCGGCTCGCGCGTGTTGCCTGCCTGTACCAGATAGTGCATCAGGGCTTGTACCTGCGATTCCGTCGCCAGTCCAGTCAATAATAATTCGCTCAGCTTGTCGAGGAGCTGCGCCAGATCGCGTTGTCGAATATGTTTTTGCAGTAACTCCAGCGTTGCCATGCGCTGGTGGGTGGCAATCTCGTCATCCGGAATGACGGTTATGTCCGCCAGCGGAAACGCCCCGTGATAAAGGTGGCCGGCCAGCTCCGGAGCGACGAATTCATCGAGCCAGCGCAGAGAGAACGGATAGGGGCTCACCAGACCGTGGTAGAAGAGAACAGGGATCACCAGCGGCAGGCGATCGTGGCCGGCATCGAGATGGCGCTGCATGGCGGCGATGGCGTAGCGCATCAGACGAAAGGCCATATGCCGGTCGGGCGTGCTCTGGTGTTCGATAAGCGCATAAATATAACCGTCGCCCGCCGTGGTTTTCAGGGAATACAAAATGTCGGCGTAAAAGGGACGCAGATCGTCTTCGACAAAATGCCCGGACTCGAGATGCAGTGTACGCAGATCGCACACTTTAAGCAGCGTCTCGGGCAGATACAGCTGCAGGAAATCACGGGCGGTATCGGGATGGGAGAGGTAGGTCTTAAACACGGCGTCATGGGGCGTGGAGGTCGGCTTTTTCATGTTCATCCGTCCAGTGGATTGAGCGATGGATGAACAGTAGCACCGTCCGGCGGGCGGGAGATATTGGCGTGAAAGATCTGGAATCGCCCACGTAAAAAAAGCGCCGCGCAAGCGCGGCGCGGGTGAGTTAGCTTACGATCTCAAGAACCTGTTCCGGCGGGCGGCCAATACGCGCCTGGCCGCGGCTGACGACGATAGGGCGCTCGATGAGTTTCGGATTGTCGACCATCGCCTGTATCAGCGCCGCGTTGCTGAGAGCCGGGTCGGCCAGATTGAGCGATTTATACAGATCCTCTTTCTGGCGCATGAGCTCGCGGGGGCTCTCCATACCCAGCAGCTGCAGCAGCTGGCGCAGCGTCCCGGCATCCGGTGGCGTCTCAAGATAAAGCACCACCTCAGGATCGATGCCGCGGCTCTGCAGCAGGCTCAGCGTTTCGCGGCTCTTGGAGCAGCGTGGGTTATGGTAAATTTTTACCGCGTCGGTCATGGGGTCTCCTTACATTTTTTGATAGGGACGGAAGCGAGCCTGCAGATCGCGTAGCTGATCGATACGGGCATCGTAACGTGCCTGCTGCAGGCTACCGAGTTTCACCTGCGAGCTGGCGCTGCTGAGCAGGGAAATCGCCTGCTCCAGCTGGCCGACCAGCGCCATGCTTTCAGCCCGCGCCGCCAGCTCCTGATCGCGATTGCCCAGCGCGCCTTCCGCCTGGGCCAGCAGGTCCCAGCCGTTGCCATCCTCTTTATAGGTAAAGGTATACCGGTTCAGAATGGTCGCCGCTTCCCCGGGCTGCCCGCCCTGCAGCAGGGCGTTGGCCAGGTTCAGCTGCAGCACCGGATTAGTACGCAGCTCGCGGGCGTTTTTAAGGCGATTGATGGCGTCGCTGGTTTTCTTCTGTCCGAGGTCGATATCAGTGGCCAGATCGAGATACCAGGCATTTTGCGGGTCGGCGTTGAGCAGCGGCTGCAGCGTTTTGCGTGCCTGGTCAAAGTTATTGCTTTCCATCGCCAGCAGAGCGCGACCATACTGGGCGGCATGCTGTTGGCGGATATTGCCTTTATCCCAGGCGTTCAGCAGATCGGTGCCCAGCTTGTTGTCGCCGTTGGTGTACATCCCGAGGGTACGCGCCTTCGCCAGATAGAAGTCCGCCGAGGACTGTACCACCACCGGGCGCATCTGGTTGGCGCGGTTACGGGCATCGGCCAGTCGGCTTTCCGGCAGGGGGTGGGTGAGCAACATTTCCGGCGGTCGCGTCGAGTAGCGCGACTCGTCAAGCAGTTTACCCATAAACATCGGCATAGCCTGCGGGTCGAAACCCGAGCGCTGCAGAACCTGAATGCCAATCCGGTCGGCTTCTTCTTCGTTCTGGCGGGTGAAGCTGATCATACCCTGCTGAGTACCGGCCAGCGTCCCGGTCAGGGCCGCCATTCCGGCCTGCGGGCTGGCCATCGCCAGCAAAATTGAACCCAGCGCGCCGACCCAGGTCAGCGGCGCGTTGCGCTTCTGATCTTCCATCGCGCGGGCGAGATGCCGCTGCGTCACGTGGGAGATTTCGTGCGCCATGACAGAGGCCAGTTCGCTCTCGTTATCAGAGTAGCGGAACAGGGCGGAGTGGAGGACCACATTGCCGCCGAAGAAGGCGAAGGCGTTGATCTGGTCGTTATTAATCAAATAGAAGTGGAACGGGGTACGCACCGAGTTGGCGTGAGCCACCAGACGCATACCCAGCCCGTTGATATATTGCACCAGCAGAGGGTCGTTGATCAGCGGCGCGCTACCGCGCAGTTGGCGGACGTAGTAATCCCCCATCTGCATTTCCTGACCGATTGACAGCGTGCTTCCTGCGGAGGTTCCCATGTCCGGCAGGGTATCTGCGGAGTCAGCAATAGCAGGACCTATCGAACCCAGCGTCAGCGACGCGATCGCGGTCGCCACCAGCGTTTTCTTCAACTGCCTGAACATAACCTCTGTCCTGTAATGTGGGTGTGCCAGTTTGACCGATTGTGCGGCGTAATGTTCCCTGGCCGCATCCCAGCGAGTTTAGCTGGCGTTGGCCGCCTTGAAAATATGTTCTTCATGGCGGAGAACGGTTTGACTGCGGCGCATCAAAAAGCGAAGTCTTTTTTGTGACATTTCGATACAATTCCCCGGATTGTCGCCGCTTGGCCCTTCAGGGAAGGTTTTATGCTTGAGATGTTAATGCAGTGGTACCGCCGTCGATTCAGCGACCCTGAGGCGATAGCGCTGCTGGTTATTTTGCTTGCCGGTTTCGGCATTATGTTCTTTTTCAGCGGCCTGCTGGCCCCGTTGCTGGTGGCTATCGTGCTGGCCTATCTGCTGGAGTGGCCGACCGTTCGTCTGGAGCGCATCGGTCTGTCGCGCACCTGGGCCACCTCGCTGGTGCTGATCCTCTTTGTGGGCATCCTGCTGTTGCTGGCCTTTGTGGTGCTGCCGGTAGCCTGGCAGCAAGGGATCTACCTCATCCGCGATATGCCGGGCATGCTAAATAAGCTCTCTGATTTCGCCGCCACGCTGCCGCGGCGCTATCCGGCGTTAATGGATGCCGGCATTATCGATGCGATGGCGGAAAATATGCGCACCCGGATGCTGACGGTGGGCGACTCGGTGGTTAAGTACTCTCTGGCCTCGCTGGTGGGGCTACTCACCCTAGCGGTCTATCTGGTGCTGGTGCCGCTGATGGTCTTCTTCCTGCTGAAGGATAAAGAGCAGATGCTCAACGCGGTGCGCCGCGTTCTGCCGCGCAATCGCGGGCTTGCCGGGCAGGTGTGGAAAGAGATGAACCAGCAGATCACCAACTACATTCGCGGCAAGGTGCTGGAGATGATTGTCGTCAGCGTCGCCACCTGGATAGGCTTTATCCTCTTTGGCCTCAACTACTCGCTGCTGCTGGCGGTGCTGGTGGGCTTCTCGGTGCTGATCCCCTATATCGGCGCGTTTGTGGTGACCATTCCGGTGGTGGGGGTGGCGCTGTTTCAGTTTGGCGCTGGCACCGAGTTCTGGAGCCTGTTTGCGGTCTATCTGATTATTCAGGGGCTGGACGGTAACCTGCTGGTTCCGGTGCTGTTCTCGGAAGCGGTCAATTTACACCCGCTGGTGATTATCCTGTCGGTGGTGATCTTTGGCGGACTGTGGGGATTCTGGGGCGTCTTCTTCGCCATTCCGCTGGCCACGCTGATTAAAGCAGTGGTGCATGCCTGGCCGGATGGTTTGGCGGTCGACGACTAAGGCAATGAGAATAAAAAAAGACGCCGGGCGAGGGCTTCCTCTCCCGGCGTCTTGCTTTGCATCAGGCGTTTTCTTTCAGCCAGTTCAGCACCACGTCGTGGTGATTGCTGGTTTTGAAATCATCAAAGACGTGTTCGATTTTGCCATCGGCATCGATGAGGAAACTAATCCGGTGGATCCCGTCGTAGGTTTTCCCCATAAAGGATTTTTCGCCCCAGACACCAAACTGCTCGCAAACCTGATGGTTTTCATCAGACAGCAGCGTAAAGTTCAGCAGCTCTTTTTCGGCGAAACGGGAGAGTTTTTCCGGTTTATCGGTGCTGATGCCCAGCACTTCAACGCCGGCTTTTTTCAGGTCGTCCATATTATCGCGCAAGCCGCACGCCTGTACGGTGCAGCCCGGGGTCATGGCTTTCGGGTAAAAATAAACCAGGACACGTTGTCCCTGGAAGTCGGTTAAATTTACTTCCTCGCCGTCCTGGTCCGGTAAGCTAAATTTCGGTGCGATATCACCGGCTTTCAGTGGGGTCATGGGTTAAACTCCATCCTGTTCATCATGCTGTGAATAATTAACGATGTTAATACTGCCTTGTGCGTTCAGTTCTGTACATAGGGCTTTGAACGCTTGTTCGATATTTGCTGCATTTTGCGTCGCAGGACTGTGGGCAGTTATCTGGATAAAAAGCTGCGCGGAATCGCCGTCTCCCGGCTGCGTGCGGGACACCAGCTCCGCAATATTCATATTCCATGTATCGCACAGGGCAGTAAAGCGCTCGATGATATGCGGTGAGTCCGGCACCTCAACCTGGACCCAAACGGTGTTTGGCATGGCCTGCGGCGGGCGCGCAGTGGTGCGTTTCATCACGATCAACAGCTCCAGCTCCGCGCCTTTCAGCGGCAGAGTTGATTCGATCAGGTTAATCGCATTCCACGACCCGGAAAGCAGCATGATAAACGTAAACTCATCACCGAGCATGGCCAGCCGGCTGTCTTCGATATTACAACCGCAGCTGCTGACGTGGCGAGTGATCGTATTCACGATGCCGGGACGGTCAGCCCCCAGGGCGGTAATAACCAGATAGTGTTGTAATGAGGCTGTCAAACCTGTTCTTCCTTTAAAAAGGTGAGGTAACATTAGGAAAGCATAAAAAAAACCGCCATACAACATCCCTGATGGCGTCGGGTCTCTTGCTTTTATTACAGCTCCAAACGTAACATTGAGAATCTTGTCGCACTTCTGCTCTGAGGATGGCCCATGTTCACGGGAAGTATTGTAGCGCTTGTCACGCCGATGGATGAAAACGGTAATGTCTGCCGGACAAGCCTGAAAAAACTGATTGATTACCATGTCGCCAACGGAACCTCGGCGATCGTTTCGGTAGGGACTACCGGTGAATCCGCAACGCTGAGCCATGAAGAGCATGGCGACGTGGTGATGATGACGCTGGAGCTGGCCGACGGGCGTATTCCGGTTATCGCTGGAACGGGAGCCAATGCAACCGCAGAGGCGATTAGCCTGACCAAACGTTTTAACGATAGCGGTGTTGTTGGCTGCCTGACGGTCACTCCTTATTATAACCGTCCGACCCAGGAAGGCCTGTTCCAGCACTTTAAAGCTATCGCCGAACATACTGACCTGCCGCAAATTCTGTATAATGTGCCGTCCCGTACCGGTTGCGATATGCTGCCGGAAACCGTTGGCCGTCTGGCGGAAATTAAAAATATTGTCGGTATTAAGGAAGCAACAGGGAACTTAAGTCGCGTTCACCAGATCAAAGAGCTGGTTTCAGACGACTTTATTCTGCTGAGCGGTGACGATGCGACCGGTATGGACTTCATGCAGCTCGGCGGCGTAGGCGTGATTTCTGTCACGGCCAACGTGGCGGCGCGCGAAATGGCCGACATGTGCCGTCTGGCGCTGGCGGGTCAATTTGCCGAAGCTCGTGCGATTAACCAGCGTCTGATGCCACTGCATACAAAATTATTTGTCGAACCCAATCCTATCCCGGTGAAATGGGGATGCAAGGCGTTGGGTCTTGTGGCGACCGATACGCTGCGCTTGCCGATGACGCCTATCACCGATCATGGTCGTGAAGCCGTCACTGCCGCGCTGAAGCATGCCGGTTTGCTGTAAAGTTTAGGGAGATTTGATGGCTTACTCAGTACAGAAGTCGCGCCTGGCGAAGGTTGCGGGTGTTTCGCTGGTTCTACTCCTCGCGGCCTGTAGTTCTGACTCGCGCTATAAGCGTCAGGTGAGCGGTGATGAGGCCTATTTACAGGCATCACCGTTGAGCGAACTTCATGCGCCGGCGGGGATGATCCTGCCGATTCAGGTGGGTGATTACAATATTCCGGTGGCTAACAGCACCGGCGCGGTCGGTAAAGCGCTGGACATTCGTCCGCCGGCGCAGCCGCTGGCGCTGGTGAGCGGTGCGCGGACCCAGTTTAACGGCGATACCGCGACGCTGATGGTCGAGAACGGCCGCAGCGGTTCGCTGTGGGCACAGGTCACCAGTATACTTCAGTCGAAGAACTACGTTATCGCCAAGCGCGATGATGCGAGCCAGACGCTGAACACCGACTGGGTTGAGTGGAACCGTCTTGATGAAGATCAGCAGTATCGCGGTCGTTATCAAATCTCCGTCAAACCGCAGGGTTATCAGCAAGCGGTGGTCGTTAAGCTGGTGAATCTGGAGCAGGCGGGTAAACCGGTTGCCGATCCGGCGTCTCTGCAGCGCTACAGCACCGCTATGCTGAACGTCATTTCGGAAGGCCTTGACATGAATGCCACCAGCGCCCAGAACGCCGCCCAGCGCAGCGCGGGGGCCACCTTCGACGTGCAGAGCGCCGCCGACGATACCGGCCTGCCGATGCTCGTTGTTCGCGCGCCGTTTAACCTGGTGTGGCAGCGTCTGCCGGGCGCCCTCGAGAAAGTGGGGATGAAAGTGACCGACAGCACGCGCTCTCAGGGCAGCATGGCGCTGACCTATAAGCCGCTGTCTGACAGCAGCTGGCAGGAGCTGGGCGCACGTGACCCGCAGCTGGTCTCCGGCGACTACAAACTGCAGGTCGGCGACCTCGATAACCGCAGTAGCCTGCAGTTTATCGACCCGAAAGGCCACACCCTGACGCAGTCGCAAAATGACGCCCTGGTAGCCGTATTCCAGGCCGCATTTAACAAGTAATCAAAAGGGCTGGAGCAATCCGGCCCTTTTTCATGTATAGTGACGCAAACGTGTGCGTGGCCATATAATCCTGTAAATCGCCGCGTTAAGGCTGCTCCAGTCGCCTGACTGCAGTTCGCCCCGCAAGCGTACAGCATCCGCTCCAACGCCCGTTGCAGGATGTTATGTAAGACCGACACGTCATTTTTTGGCTCAATATCACTGGAGTAGTGAAAGATGAAAAAGCAAGCTGAGTTGTATCGTGGTAAGGCGAAGACAGTATACAGCACCGATAATCCGGACCTGCTGGTACTGGAATTCCGTAACGATACGTCAGCAGGTGATGGCGCGCGCATCGAGCAGTTCGATCGTAAAGGCATGGTGAACAACAAATTCAACCATTTCATTATGAGTAAACTGGCAGAAGCGGGCATCCCTACCCAGATGGAAGCGCTGCTCTCCGATACCGAATGTCTGGTGAAAAAACTGGATATGGTGCCGGTAGAGTGCGTGGTGCGTAACCGTGCGGCAGGCTCGCTGGTAAAACGTTTAGGCATTGAAGAAGGTATCGAGCTGAATCCGCCGCTGTTCGACCTGTTCCTGAAAAACGATGCTATGCACGATCCGATGGTCAACGACTCCTACTGCGAAACCTTCGGCTGGGTGAGTAAAGAGAATCTGGCGCGGATGCGCGAGCTGACCTACAAAGCCAACGACGTGCTGAAAAAACTGTTCGATGACGCCGGTCTGATTCTGGTGGACTTTAAGCTGGAGTTTGGTCTGTTCAAAGGCGAAGTGGTGCTGGGCGACGAGTTTTCGCCGGACGGCAGCCGCCTGTGGGATAAAAACACCCTCGATAAAATGGACAAAGACCGCTTCCGCCAGAGCCTTGGCGGCCTGATCGAAGCCTACGAAGAAGTGGCTCACCGCCTGGGCGTTAAGCTCGACTAACCCGCCCGCCGCCAGAAGATGGCCTCATCTTCTGGCGTCTCTTGCTGTTTCCTGTGGTAATCCTGCGCTGAACCGCCTACGATCTCTGCTATTGATACATAACAGGGAATGAGGTGCTTATGCGCTGGCAAGGGCGTCGCGAAAGCGACAATGTTGAAGATCGACGTGGACAATCAGGCTCGCCGTTTGGCGGCGGCGGGGGCGGCGGCTTCCGTCTGCCGAGCGGGAAGGGCGGCATTGTATTGCTGATTATTGTGCTGGTGGCGGGCTACTACGGCGTGGATTTGACCGGCATGTTGACCGGCGAACCGATGCCGCAGCAGCAGACCTCCACGCAGCGCTCCATCAGTCCGAAAGACGATGAAGCGGCGAAGTTTACTTCCGTCATTCTGGCTACCACCGAAGATACCTGGGGGCCGATCTTTGAAAAAATGGGCCGCCAGTACCCGCAGCCAAAGCTGGTGCTCTACCGCGGCGCGACCCGTACCGGCTGCGGCACCGGTCAGTCGGTGATGGGCCCCTTCTATTGTCCTGCCGACAGTACGGTCTATATTGACCTGTCATTCTACGATGAGATGAAAAATAAACTGGGCGCCGACGGCGACTTTGCCCAGGGGTACGTCATTGCTCATGAAGTGGGTCATCACGTACAAAAACTGCTGGGCATTGAGCCGAAGGTCCGCCAGCAACAGCAGCATGCCACGCAGGCCGAAGCCAACCGCCTGTCGGTTAAGATGGAGCTGCAGGCAGACTGCTTCGCCGGCGTCTGGGGTCATAATATGCAGCAGCAGGATATTCTGGAAACTGGCGATCTGCAGGAGGCGCTGAACGCCGCCGAGGCCATCGGCGACGATCGTCTACAGCAGCAGAGCCAGGGACGCGTGGTGCCGGACAGTTTTACCCACGGCACCTCGAAACAGCGCTACACCTGGTTCAAACGCGGTTTCGATAGCGGCGATCCGGCGCAGTGCAATACCTTCGGCAGCGCGCTGTAATCGTCCCCCATGATGGACGCGCTGCTTAACCTCACCGCGCAAATGGCGCGGGAGGGGATCCGTCGCCTGCTGGTGCTCAGCGGCGATGAGAGCTGGACGCTGCAGCAGGCGCAGGCGCTACGGGAGAGGCTCGGCGGCGATGGCCTGTGGGTTGGCCCCGAGCCGGTTTCTGCGCCCTGCGTGGCGCCCGGCGCGCTGAAAACGCTGCTGGGGCGGGAAGTGATGCACGCCTTTTTCGATGCCCGGCGCGGGTTTGATGTGGCCGCCATGGCGGCCCTGAGCGGCACGCTGCGGGCGGGAAGCTGGCTGGTGCTGCTGACGCCCCCCTTCGCCGACTGGCCGACCCGGGCGGATGAGGACTCTCTGCGCTGGAGCGATACGCCTGACCCTATCGTTACCCCTAACTTTGTTCACCGCTGCTGTCGGCAGTTTATCGCCGATCCGGAGGTGTTGCTCTGGCGGCAGTCGGACCGGCCACGTTTCCCGCTGACCGCCCCGCGTCCAGACTGGCATCCCGCCGATGGCCGCCCGCAGGCCGAGCAGGCGGCAATCCTTGAGCAACTGATACGCCTGCCGCCCGGTATCGCGGCGGTGACGGCGGAGCGTGGACGGGGGAAGTCTGCGCTGGCGGGCATGCTCCTGCGCCAGCTTGGGGGCGAGGCCATCGTCACCGCCCCAACGCGTAGCGCTGTCGAGGTGCTGGCCAGCTTTGCCGGGGAGACGTTGCGCTTTATGGCGCCCGATGCGCTGCTGGCGTCGAAAGAAAAGGCGGCGTGGCTGATAGTCGATGAGGCCGCGGCTATCCCGGCTCCGCTTCTCCGGCAGCTGGTGAGCCGTTTTCCCCGCACGCTACTCACCACGACGGTGCAAGGGTACGAGGGCACCGGTCGCGGGTTCCTGCTGAAATTTTGCGCCAGTCTGCCCCATCTGCAATCGTTCACCCTGAGCGCCCCGATCCGCTGGGCGGCGGGCTGTCCGCTGGAGTCAGCCATCAGTCAGTTGCTTATCTTTAATGATGAGGCATTTCGCGACGCGCCGATGGGGGAGTTAGCCCTGGAGGCGGTCAATCAGTCCTGCTGGCAAACGCAGCCAGCGCTACCGGAGGCGATGTACCAGCTATTGTCCGGGGCGCATTACCGAACTTCCCCGCTCGATCTGCGGCGCATGATGGATGCTCCGGGCCAGGCTTTCCGCTGCGCTCGCGCCGGCGGCGAGGTGGCGGGCGCCCTGTGGCTGGTGGCCGAGGGGGGGCTTTCTCGCGAACTGAGCCGGGCGGTATGGGCGGGTTTTCGCCGGCCGCGCGGGAATCTGGTCGCCCAGTCGCTGGCGGCGCACGGCGGCAGTCCCCTGGCGGCGACGCTGCGCGGGCTGCGGGTCAGTCGGATCGCTGTCCATCCCACCCGCCAGCGGGAAGGCCTTGGGCGGAGGATGATCGCCGATATCGCCGCCGATGCCGCTGGCTATGACTATCTCTCCGTCAGCTTCGGCTATACCGCTGAGCTGTGGCGCTTCTGGCAACGCTGCGGGTTTACCCTCGTACGGCTGGGTACCCATCGCGAGGCCAGCAGCGGCTGCTATACGGCGATGGCCCTCTATCCGTTGACCGCGGCAGGGCGCCAGCTGGCGCAGCGGGAGGCGCAGCGGCTGCAGCGCGATGAATACTGGCTTCGCCCGTGGCGAGAGGAATCCGCGCCGCTGCCGGCCGTCGCAGACGCTATGCTTAGTGATGAGGACTGGCTGGAAGCGGCGAGCTTTGCCTTCGCCCACCGCCCGCTGGCCGCGGCGCTGGGCTGCCTCAACCGCCTACAGATGCAGGCCGACATGCCGTTGCCGGCCCTGCGGGGACGACTGCAGGGCAAAGAGGAGGCCGCACTCTGCGCCGTGCTGCAGCTGACGGGGCGAAAAGCCTTGCAGGCGAGATGGCGTCGGGAGGCCGCTGACGCCTTGCGCTCCCTTGATGCAGCGCGCGCTGATGCGCTGCGTCAGCAGGTGGCGCATCTGCAATTTTTTTAACTAACTCATTCAGTTAAATGGCATGGTCATATCTGGCGAGCGGCGTACACTGCCCGCAAACACTAAGGAGACAGCCATGAAACACGATCATTTTATTGTTCAAAGTCCTGCGACGCCTGCGCAACAGCTGTTGCTGCTGTTTCATGGCGTAGGGGATAACCCGGTCTCCATGGGGCAAATCGGCAGCTGGTTCGCGCCGCAGTTTCCCGATGCGCTGATCGTCAGTATCGGCGGGGTGGAACCTTGCGGCCCCAACGGTCGGCAGTGGTTTTCACTGCAGGGGGTGACGGAAGAGAATCGTCAGCAGCGCATCGACGCCATTATGCCGACCTTTATTGAAATTGTACGCTACTGGCAGGAAAAGAGCGGCGTCAGTCCACTGGCCACCGCGCTGATCGGTTTCTCTCAGGGGGCGATTATGTCGCTGGAGAGTATCAAAGCGGCGCCGGATCTGGCTTCGCGGGTCATCGCCTTTAATGGCCGCTATGCGACGCTGCCGGAGACGGCAACGACGGCCACCACCATTCACCTGATCCACGGTGGTGAAGATCGGGTTATCGACCTGGCGTGGGCGGTGTCGGCCGAGGAGGCGTTACAGCAGGCGGGCGGCGACGTGACCTTAGATATTGTCGACGATCTCGGGCATGCCATTGACGATCGCAGTATGCAGTTGGCGATCGAGCGTCTGCGTTATACCGTGCCGAAGCACTATTTTGATGAGGCGCTGAGCGGCAGTACGCCAAAAGGGGATGATATCATCGAAATGCTGTAACCCCGGTGAGCGGGGTTACAGGCGGGCGGTACCGCGATAAAGGCAAACTTACGGTTTCTTCGACTGGTCGTGCTTCGGCCAGTCGTCGTCGTCGTCCCATTTATCGTTAAAATCACGGTGCGGCGGCAGATCGGGTTTGTTGTTGAGGAATTTTTTGTGGTCAACGCGATTCAGATCTTTAATCACGTTGATAATTACCCCCACCAAAAAGACCAGCACCAGAATCCACCAGTGTTTAATAAGCCATTCCATGCGCGCTTCCTCTTTACGTCAATTCGTCAGGCGACCAGCTGTTCCATGACGCGTTGATACATCCGCGCCAGCAGCTGCAGGTCGGCGGCGTTCACACATTCATTAATTTTGTGAATCGTTGCGTTTACGGGGCCCAGCTCAACCACCTGCGCCCCCATGCGCGCGATAAACCGTCCGTCTGAGGTGCCGCCGTTGGTTAACAGCTGCGGTTTGATCTCATTATAGTGCTCAATCGCGTTGACGACCGCATCCACCAGCTTGCCCCGTCCGGTGAGAAACGGCTGGCCGGAGAGCCACCACTCCACGCTGTAACGCAGCTGGTATTTTTCCAGCAGGGCGATCACCCGGGATTTGATCATCTCGTCCGTCAGCTCCGTACTGAAACGGAAGTTGAACTGGACGAACATATCGCCGGGGATCACGTTATTGCTGCCGGTGCCGGACTGCACGTTGGCGATCTGCATGCTGGTCGGCGGGAAGAACTCATTGCCTTTATCCCACTCGATATTGACCAGTTCCGCCAGCATCGGCGCCGCGCGGTGGACAGGGTTATCGGCAAGGTGCGGATAGGCGACATGCCCCTGCACGCCGTGAATAGTCAGGTTGCAGGTCAGCGAGCCGCGGCGGCCGTTTTTCACCACATCGCCGACCACTTCGGTACTGGAAGGTTCGCCGACCAGACAATAGTCCAGACGCTCGTTACGCGCCATCAGCGTCTCCACCACTTTGACGGTGCCGTTTTTGGCGCTGGCCTCTTCATCAGAGGTGATCAAAAACGCCAGTCGGCCCCTGTGGTTCGGGTACTGCGCGACAAAACGCTCTGCGGCAACCACCATCGCCGCCAGCGAGCCTTTCATATCCGCCGCTCCGCGGCCAAACAGCATCCCGTCGCGGATGGTCGGTTCGAACGGGGGATTGATCCAGCGGTCGGCGTCGCCTGCCGGGACTACGTCGGTGTGGCCGGCGAAGGCCAGCGTCTCGCCGTGGCCGCGCCAGGCCCAGAAATTCTGCGTATCGCCGAAATCCATCGGTTCAACGGTAAAGCCGATCGCACGCAGGCGTTCAATCATTAACGCCTGGCATCCCGCATCATCGGGGCTAAGGGAAGGGCGGCGAATAAGCTGCTGAGCCAGCTCAATGACCGGGCAAGACATAGACTATACCTCGTTAAACTGCTGATAACTTGCTTCACTAAAACCCAGCAGCATAGGACGACCGGGCGCGCAGAGCAATGGGCGTTTGATAATTGCCGGCATTTCCAGCATCAATGCGGCAGCGGCGTCGGCATTATCGATGCTGTTGCGCAGCGACTCGTCGAGTTTGCGCCAGGTGGTGCCACGGGTGTTCAGCAGCGCCTGCCAGCCCAGCTCGGCAATAAAGGTATCCAGTTGCGCGCGCTCAAGGCCATCGGCGCGGTAATCATGGAAGCGATACTCAATCTGATGCGCTTCCAGCCAGCGGCGGGCTTTTTTAATGGTATCGCAGTTTTTAATTCCGTACATGGTGAGCATAGATAAACCTTTTACATTCAATTAAGCGGTTAACTCAGATATTTCCGAATATATAAGTCTTACTGAAATAATACGTGATTCAGATGAATAAATATAACTTTTTACCGGGGATCTCATTCGATATATCGGGTGGTTAAATGTTGGCCACCTGTGGGCATGATGTGAGGGCTTTAACATTATTGCAAAAATGTTGTCTGAGGTTGCTCTACGTCACATTATGTTTACATACGAAGCGGCATAGTAGCGACAACCAGAGGTTTTATCTCTGTCAGCGGTCCATAAGACAATCAGAGCAATAGGGGAGCACAACTTCCCATCGGTAATGAAGTTATATAGAATCGACCATAATAATAAGAGAGGCTATTATGATTGAACATGAACTGGGGAACTGGAAAGACTTTATTGAAGGCATGCTTCGTAAATAAATTTCCGCAATGTGAGCAGGGGAATAACGCGAAGTAAATAAGCGCGCTAGGGTTCTGAACACATAAAGAAGGCGACCACCGTGGTCGCCTTTTCTGTTATTACGCCTCGCCGCCGAAGCTCGTCGGTTTATTGCGGACGCTCCTTTAGCGGAAAACGGCGACGCACCAGCACAAAGAACAGCGGCACGAAAAAGATCGCCAGCACGGTGGCGGAGATCATCCCGCCCATCACTCCGGTGCCGACCGCATGCTGGCTGCCGGAACCGGCGCCGGTGCTGGTCGCCATCGGCAGCACGCCGAAGATGAACGCCAGCGAGGTCATCAGGATGGGGCGCAGGCGCTGACGGCAAGCCGACAGCGTGGCGCTGAGCAGATCCTGGCCCTTCTCGTTGAGCTCATTGGCGAACTCGACGATCAGAATGGCGTTTTTCGCCGACAGGCCGATCACCGTCAACAGACCCACCTGGAAGTACACGTCATTCTCCAGCCCGCGCATCCAGGTCGCCAGCAGGGCGCCAATCACCCCCAGCGGCACCACCAGCATCACAGAGAACGGCACCGACCAGCTCTCGTACAGCGCCGCCAGGCACAGGAACACCACCAGCAGAGAAATCGCGTACAGGGCCGGCGCCTGAGCGCCAGAGAGGCGTTCCTGGTAGGACATGGCGGTCCATTCGAGGCCAAAGCCGGTGGGTAACTGCGCGGCCAGCTTCTCCATCATGTCCATCGCGGTACCGGTACTGATACCCGGCGCCGCCTCACCGACGATCTCCACCGCTGAGTAGCCATTGTAGCGCTCCAGCCGCGGCGAGCCGGTCTCCCAGCGCGAGGTGGCGAAGGCCGAGAATGGCACCATCGTACCGCTGCTGTTGCGCACGTACCAAAGATTGATATCGTCAGGCAGCATCCGGTATTTCGCCGCCGCCTGGACGTAGACTTTCTTTACCCGGCCGCGATCCATAAAGTCGTTGACGTAGCTCGACCCCCATGCGGTTTGCAGCGTATCGTTGATGTCGTCAATGGAGACGCCAAGCGCCTGCGCTTTACGCTGATCGATATCGACCTGCAGCTGCGGGCTGTCATCGAGCCCGTTATGCCGGACGCGGGTCAACAGCGGATTTTTCCCGGCCAGCTCAAGTAGCGTATCGCGCGCCGCCATCAGCGCATCGTGCCCCTTCCCGGCATGATCCTCCAGCTCCATATCGAAGCCTGCCGAACTGCCGAGGCCGCTGATCGCCGGCGGGCTGCTGGCGATAACCCGCGCTTCGTTAATCTGATTAAACGCTTTGGTGGCGCGTTCAATAATGGCAAAGGAGGTGCCGGTTTGCGGGTCGCGCTGGTCCCAGTCTTTGAGACGAACGAACATACGGGCCACGTTCTGCCCATTGCCGCCGGGGCCGGAGCCAACGGTAGCGAACACCGACTCGACGTTCTGCTTCTCGTTATTGAGGAAGTAATCTTCCGCCTTCTGCACCACCTTCAGCGTCTGCTGCTGGGTGCTGCCGCTCGGCAACTGGACCGAGGTGGTGAACATCCCGCGATCCTCCAGCGGCAGGAACGAGGTCGGCAAATGCAGAAACAGGAACACCATCCCGCCGAGCAGGAGGACGTAGATCAGCATCCAGCGCAGCGAGCGGTGCAGGATTTTGCCGACGAAGGTTTCGTAGCGGCTGGCGCTGCGGTTGAAGGTGCGGTTGAACCAGCCGAAGAAGCCTGTTCTTTCATGGGATTCACCTGGCTTAACCGGCTTAAGCAGCGTGGCGCAAAGGGCAGGGGTGAGGATCATGGCCACCAGCACCGAGAGGACCATCGCCGCGACGATAGTGATTGAGAACTGGCGATAGATGGCGCCGGTGGTGCCGCCGAAGAAGGCCATCGGCACAAATACCGCCGACAGCACCATCGCGATCCCTACCAGCGCGCCCTGAATTTGTCCCATCGATTTGCGGGTCGCCTCGCGTGGCGACAGGCCCTCCTCGCTCATGATGCGCTCGACGTTCTCCACCACCACGATGGCGTCATCCACCAGCAGGCCGATCGCCAACACCATCGCGAACATCGTCAGGGTGTTGATGCTGTAGCCACAGGCATACAGCACCGCGAAAGTGCCCATCAGCACCACCGGCACGGCGATGGTCGGGATCAGGGTGGCGCGGAAGTTCTGCAGGAACAGATACATCACGAGGAAGACCAGCAGGATCGCCTCCAGCAGGGTTTTCACCACGTCGGTGATGGAAGCCTTCACGAAGGAGGTGGTCTCGTAGGCGACCTTATATTCCAGACCGTGGGGGAAAAACTGCGCCAGCTCATTGAGGCGATTGATCACGCGCTCCGCGGTGGCCATTTCGTTGGCGCCGGAAGCCAGCTTGATCCCGAGGCCTGAGGCCGGCTGGCGGTTGTAGCGGCTAAGATAGTCGTACTTCTCCGCCCCCATCTCGACGGTGGCGACATCGCCCAGCGTCACCTCTGAACCATCCTGATTGACGCGCAGAGTGATATTGCGGAACTGCTCCGGGGTTTGCAGCAGAGATTGCGAGTTGATGGTGGCGTTCAGCGCTTGCTTATCGACCGAAGGCGTCCCGCCAAGCTGGCCGACGGCAATCTGGGCGTTCTGCGAACTGATGGCGTCGGTAACATCCTTGGTGGTCATCTGGTAGCTGTTGAGCTTCGCCGGGTCGAGCCAGATGCGCATTGAGTATTGCGAACCGTAGGCGTCGATATCCCCCACGCCGTTGACGCGGCTGAGCGGGTCCTGGATGTTACTGGCGACGTAGTCGGCGATATCTTGTTTATCCATACTGCCGTCAGTGGAGACGAAGGCGAGCGTCAGGATATTGGTATCACCGGTCTTGCGCACCGTCACCCCCTGGTTTTGCACCGCCTGCGGCAGCTTACGCATCGCCGACTGTAGCTGGTTCTGAACCTGCTGCACGGCTTCATCCGGGTCGGTACCGGCGGTAAAGCTGAGGGTGATCGTCGCCTGGCCGGTGGCGCTGCTCTGGGAGGACATATACATCAGGTTATCGAGGCCGGTCATATTCTGTTCGATAACCTGAGTGACGGTATTCTCCAGGGTTTGCGCGGAGGCGCCGGGATAGTTGGCGGTGATCCGCACATTCGGCGGGGCGAGGTCGGGATACTGTTCAACCGGCAGCGACAAAATGGCAAGGGTGCCCGTCAGGCATAACAGGATTGCCAGCACCCATGCAAAAATGGGGCGATCGATAAAGAAATTCGCCATCAGAATAAAAACCTCATATGCACATTTTCTTGTTATTGCACAGCCTGTGCCACTTTAGCGCCAGCCTCTCCGGCAATCGTGGAGAAATTAAGGAGATAGTGTAATTTATCATGTTGCTTTTGCCGTATCGTAAAGAAACCTCGAGCTTTCCTGCCAGCAGGTAGCGAGTCTGCTTCGTCACCGCAGACCGGCGCATTATCCCTTGCCGGTGTGAAACCTCATTTCATTTAAGTCAAAAAAATTGATCCAAAACGGATTCTCTCCAGAAAAAGTTTATCCTGGGCAATTGGACATTGTTCCGGCGTCATCTTGTCGGGTAATAAATAGGCATGCGCATTGAGGGGTTATTCACCAAGAAGACAAAAGGAAGCCATGAACCACTTTATTTTGAGCGATAGCCGAAAGTGCATCGGCTGCCAGGCCTGCGAAGTGGCCTGCGTGATGGCGCATAACGAGGAGCAACACGTGCTGACCCCGCAGCGCTTTTTGCCACGTATCACCGTGATCAAAGCGGAGGGCCAGCGTAACGCCATCACCTGCCGCCACTGCGAGGACGCCCCCTGCGTCCGCAGTTGTCCCAACGACGCCATCGCCCAGTCCGGCGACAGCGTTCAGGTCCGTCAGGAGAAATGCATTGGCTGTAAATCCTGCATGGTGGCCTGCCCGTTCGGGGTGATGCAGGTGGTGGTGACGCCGCAGGCCGCAGGCCTGGTGAAAGCCAGCGCGCACAAGTGCGATCTATGCCAGGGCCGCGAGGCGGGGCCGGCCTGTGTGGAAAACTGTCCCGCGCAGGCGCTGACCCTCGCCGACGATGAGACGTTGATCACCCTGGCGAAGCAGCGGCGACTGCGCTCGGCATGCCAGGAGGTACAGCCGTGGCAGCGCGCTACGCCGCTCTGCAGCCAGCCCAATGCTGGCGCGAAGGTCAGGCAAATGGCGATGACGCCCCCGCGCGGGGAGCCGGATAAGCTGGCGGCGGAGGTGCGTAAGAGCCACTTTGAGGAGATCTATCAGCCGTTCACCCCGCAGCAGGCGCAGCAGCAGGCCGCCCGCTGTCTCACGTGTGGGGAGCACAGTATTTGCGAATGGACCTGCCCGCTGCATAACCATATCCCGCAGTGGATCGAGCTGGTTAAAGCGGGGAATATCGCCGCCGCGGTCGCGCTTTCCCATCAGACCAACTGCCTGCCGGAGATCACCGGCCGCGTCTGTCCCCAGGACCGGCTGTGTGAAGGCGCCTGCACCCTGCGCGATGAAAGCGGGGCAGTCACCATCGGCAATATTGAGCGCTATATTTCCGACCAGGCGCTGGCCAGCGGCTGGCGTCCGGACCTTTCGCAGGTTAAGCCGAGCGGCAAGCGGGTGGCGATTATCGGCGCCGGGCCTGCCGGGCTGGCCTGCGCCGATATGCTGGTGCGCCACGGCGTCCAGCCGGTGGTCTTCGACCGTCATCCGGAGATTGGCGGTCTGCTGACCTTCGGCATTCCGGCGTTCAAGCTGGATAAATCGCTATTGGCCCGGCGGCGGGCGATCTTCAGCGAGATGGGTATCCGCTTTGAGCTCAATTGCGAGGTGGGGAAAGATATCTCCATGGCGACACTGCTGGCCGATTATGACGCAGTGTTCGTCGGCGCCGGAACCTATCGCTCCATGAAGGCGGGGCTACCGAACGAAGAGGCCCCCGGGGTCTACGATGCGCTGCCGTTCCTCATCGCCAACACCAAACAGGTGATGGGGCTGGCGGCATCGGCGCAAGAGCCTTATGTCAACACCGCCGGGCTGAACGTGGTGGTGCTGGGCGGCGGCGATACGGCGATGGACTGCGTGCGCACCGCGCTGCGCCACGGCGCCCGCCAGGTGACCTGCGCCTATCGGCGAGATGAAGCCAACATGCCGGGCTCGAAAAAAGAGGTCAAAAACGCCCGCGAAGAGGGGGCGCTCTTTGAGTTTAACGTCCAGCCGGTGACGCTTGAGCTGGACGAGAACGGGCGGGTTAACGGGGTACGCTTTTTGCGCACCGAGCTGGGCGCTCCGGACGCCGGGGGAAGACGCCGTCCGACGCCGATCCCCGGCAGCGAGTTTGTTATGCCGGCAGATGCGGTGATCATGGCCTTTGGCTTCCACCCGCACCGCATGCCCTGGCTGGAGGCGGCGGGGGTGGCGCTGGACAGCCAGGGGCGTATTAAAGCCGGAGTGGAGAGCCGTTACCGTTATCAGACCAGTCAGGAGAAGATCTTTGCCGGCGGCGATGCCGTGCGCGGCGCAGACCTTGTAGTGACGGCGATGGCGGAAGGCCGTCACGCGGCGCAGGGGATCCTGGACTATCTGGCGCGGAAAACGACGCCGCTTCACTGACGACAAACCCGGCTCCGCAGCGTAGTATGAGGGCGTCCTTTTACGCTGTGGGGTCGGTATGTCACTCAATATTCACGTCATTAAAGATAAAATCCTCTCTGAGAACTGGTTCGTACTACGCAACATGACCTATGAGCTGACGCGGGCGGACGGCAGCGTCGTGCGCCACAAGCGCGAGGTCTACGATCGCGGCAATGGCGCCACCGTGCTGCTGTATAACCGCCATAAGCAGACGGTGGTTCTGGTGCGTCAGTTCCGTGTCGCCACCTGGGTCAATGGCAATCATGACGGCATGCTGATTGAAACCTGCGCCGGGCTGCTGGACAACGACGAGCCGGAAGCCTGCATTCGTAAAGAGGCGGTGGAAGAGACCGGCTACGAAGTGGGCGAGGTGAGAAAGCTGTTTGAGCTGTTTATGTCGCCAGGGGGCGTCACCGAGGTAGTGCATTTCTTTATCGCCGAGTACAGCGACGCGCAGCGAACCACCAGCGGCGGCGGGGTGGATGATGAAGCCATCGAGGTGCTGGAGCTGCCTTTTAGCCAGGCGCTGCAGATGGTCGCTGACGGGGAGATCCGCGACGGTAAGGCGGTCATTCTGCTGCAATATCTGCAAACCTCCGGCCTGATGTCGGGGAACTCTGACAAATCCGATTGAGTAACCCGCTGCCGTTGTCCAGGATAGGCGCCGTGGTCGGGTTTATCTGGGGTCGGGCGGTTCATGCTTTTTCGCGTCATCTTTTTCCTTTTTCTGGCGGTGCTGCCTTGCTCGCAGGCATGGTCGGCACCGACGCAGCAGCGCTTCAACGACTGGCTGGTCACCTGTAACAACCAAAATTTCTGCGTCACCCGTAACGTGGGGCTGCATCATGGCCTGGTGATGACCCTCAGCCGCAGCGCTGGGGCAGTCACTGACGCCAGTCTGCGTATCGAGCTGGGCGGCACCGGCAATCCAGTGGCGACGCTCGCGCCGATAGCGCCGCGCCTGCTGCTGGATGGTAAACCGCTGTCCCTGACCGACAAGCGCTGGCACATTGAAGATAAGCTCATTAAAACCGCCGACAGCGTGACGATCGATGCGTTTCTCCAGCAGGTTCAGGAGGGTAAAGCGCTCTCGCTGGCCAATGGCCTGCAGACCATCTCCCTGCAGGGGTTGAAAGCGGCTCTGTTTTTTATCGACGATCGGCAAAAGCGGGTAGGTAGCGAAACGGCCTGGGTCGGCAAAGGGGAAGAGCCGCCGCTCAGCGTACCGCCGGCGCCGGCGCTGCGCGCGGTGGCGAGCGCGGAAACGGCGCAGTCGCCGCTGGGGCGTGAGGAGCTCAACGATCTGATGGACTACGGTAATGAGCGGATGACCAACAGCCACTGCTCCCTCGATCCCTTCCGCCGTGAAATTCGCGTTACTGCGCTGACGGATGACAAAGTGCTGCTGATGACCAGTTGCGAATCCGGCGCCTACAACACCGTCTGGCTGGCCTGGCTGGTCTCCCGCCAGCGCCCCTATGTCGCCCGTCAGGTGCGGCTAACGTTGCCATTCCAGCCGCCGGGCGAGGCGCCGCGTGAGATTGAGCTGATCAACGCCAGCTATGATGACCGCCGCCATGAGCTGGTGACCCTGGATAAAGGCCGCGGGGCCGGCGATTGCGGGATCCAAACCCGCTGGCGTTTTGACGGCCAGCGGTTCAGCCTCTCCCGCTACGCGCAGCAGCCGACGTGCGACAACTGGCAGGGGCCAGATGCCTGGCCCACGCTGTGGATCACCCGTTAAGCACCTGTTCGGCGGTGGCGACGATATGGTCGACCGTAAAGCCAAAGAACGGGAACAACTGCTCTGCCGGGGCGGATTCGCCATAGCCGGTCATGCCGACGATCTTGCCTTTTAAGCCGACATATTTATACCAGTAGTCCGCTATCCCGGCTTCGACCGCCACCCGGGCGCTGACGTCCGACGGCAGCACCGATTCGCGCCAGGCCTCATCCTGGGCGTCAAACACATCAGTGGAAGGGAGCGAGACGACCCGCACATTTACCCCTTTGGCCAACAGTTTTTCCGCGGCCAGGACGGTGATCTCCACTTCCGAGCCGGTGGCGATGAGGATCAGGTCGGGCTTGCCGCCGGCATCCTTCAGCACGTAGCCACCCCGGGCGATATCCTGCACCTGTTCCGGGGTACGCGGCATCTGCGCCAGGTTTTGTCGCGACAGGATCAGCGCCGTCGGCCCGCCCTGTCGCGCGATAGCCGCCTGCCAGGCGACGGCGGTCTCCACCTGGTCGCAGGGGCGCCAGGTGCTGAAGTTGGGCGTCAGCCGCAGACTGGCCAGCTGTTCCACCGCCTGGTGCGTCGGCCCGTCTTCCCCAAGACCGATCGAGTCATGGGTATAGACCATGATCTGCCGGGCCTTCATCAGGGCCGCCATGCGCGCGGCGTTGCGGGCGTACTCCACAAACATCAGGAAGGTCGAGGTATAAGGAATAAAGCCCCCGTGCAGGGCAATGCCGTTGGCCACCGCGGTCATGCCAAACTCGCGCACCCCGTAGTGGATATAATTGCCCGCAGGATCTTCTTTAATCGATGTCGATCCAGACCAGATGGTCAGGTTACTCGGCGCAAGATCCGCAGAACCGCCCAGCAGTTCCGGAAGGTGCGGGCCGTAGGCGTTCAGCGCGTTTTGCGAAGCCTTGCGGCTGGCGATTTTCGCCGGCTCGGCCTGCAGTTTCGCCACGTAGTCGCGGGCGGTCGCGGCAAAGTCTTCCGGCAGGGCGCCATTCATACGTCGGGTCAGCTCAGCGGCCAGCTCCGGGAACTGCTGCTGGTAGGCGGCGAATTTCTCGTTCCAGGCGTGCTCCGCTTTTTCCCCGCGCGGACGCGCATCCCAGCCCGCGTAGATCTCTTTCGGGATCTCGAACGGAGGATATTTCCAGCCAAGCTGCTGGCGGGCCAGCGCTACCTCTTTTTCGCCAAGCGCCGCCCCGTGAGACTCCTCTGAGCCGGCTTTGTTGGGCGAACCGAAGCCGATGATGGTCCGGCAGATAATCAGTGACGGCTTATCTTTCACCGCCTGCGCTTCCGTTATCGCCTGTTTGATAGCCTGCGGATCGTGGCCGTCGATATCGCCTATGACGTGCCAGTGATAGGCGCGGAAGCGTTCCGCCGTATCATCGGAAAACCAGCCTTCGGTTTTGCCGTCGATGGAGATGCCGTTGTGATCGTAAAAACCGATCAGCTTGCCCAGTCCGAGCGTGCCGGCCAGCGAACAGGCCTCATGGGAGATCCCCTCCATCAAACAGCCATCGCCCATGAACACCCAGGTGTGATGGTCAATGATCTCATGGCCAGGGCGATTAAATTGCGCCGCCAGCGTCCGTTCGGCGATGGCCATCCCAACGGCGTTCGCCAGCCCCTGGCCCAGCGGGCCGGTGGTGGTTTCCACCCCAGGGGTATAGCCATGCTCCGGGTGGCCGGGCGTTTTAGAGTGCAGCTGACGGAACTGCTTCAGTTCAGACAGCGGCAGATCGTAGCCGGTCAGGTGCAGCAGACTGTAGAGCAGCATCGACGCGTGGCCGTTGGACAAGATGAAACGGTCGCGGTCCACCCAGTCAGGGTTCTGCGGATTGTGCTTGAGAAAATCGTTCCACAGCACTTCGGCAATATCAGCCATCCCCATCGGCGCACCGGGATGGCCGGAGTTGGCTTTCTGCACGGCGTCCATACTCAGGGCGCGGATGGCGTTGGCAAGCTCTCTTCGGGACATATTTTTCTCCGTGAGACTAAAGTGACAGTTTGGCGGCAAGCAGATCTTCCAGTTTGCGCTGATCGACGGCGAACAGGCGGATCCCCTCCGCTAGCTTTTCGACCGCCATCGGATCCTGATTATGTTCCCAGCGGAACTCCGCTTCACTGAGCGGCACCGGACGCGGCAGGATCTGGCTGGCAGGGATCAGTTTGCGCACCACCGGGGTATCGCTGGCCTGCAGCTCTTTTAATAAAGGCGGGGCGATGGTCAACCGGTCGCAGCCGACCAGCGCCAGGATCTGCTCGGTGCGGCGGAAGCTGGCGCCCATCACGATGGTGTTGTATTTATGCTGTTTGAAATAGTCATAGATATTGCGCACCGATTTCACCCCCGGATCTTCCTCAACCACGTAAGGATCCAGCGGTTTGCGCGCCTGATACCAGTCATAAATACGCCCAACGAACGGGGAGATGAGATAAACCCCGGCCTCGGCGCAGGCCCGGGCCTGGGCGAAGGAAAACAGCAGCGTCAGGTTGCAGTGGATCCCCTCTTTCTCCAGCACCTCTGCGGCGCGGATCCCCTCCCAGGTGGATGCCAGCTTGATCAGGATCCGCGACTTATCAATGCCCATCTCCTGATACAGCGCCACCAGGTGGCGAGCCTTCTCGATACTTTTCTCGCGGTTGAAGGAGAGCCGGGCGTCCACCTCGGTGGAGACCCGCCCGGGAATGCTTTTGAGGATCTCCGCGCCAAAATTGACCGCCAGCTTATCGCAGGCGTGAGTCACCTGCGCTTCGCGGCCGCCACCCTGTTTTTTGGCCCAGGCGATAGCGTCGTCGATGAGGCCGCTATAGGACGCCAGGCCGGCGGCCTTCAGCAGCAGAGAGGGGTTGGTGGTGGCGTCTTCCGGATGGTAGTGGCGGATGGATTCGATGTCTCCGCTGTCGGCGACCACCGTGGTGAACTGCTTAATGCTGTCTAACTGATTCATGGATAAGTCCTCCTGGAACAAGGTGTTACATGAGTGCTTGCCGGTATACGGTATAAACATTGATGAGGTACATAACCAAAAAGCATAGCAGACAGGGCTATTATTGGCGGCGATTCCGGGTAACATAACCGCTATAAATTGATAACAACAAAATCATAACGATGGCCAGAGTTTGGCGGTGTTCAAAGTTTATCGCCCCGCCAGGAGGGATACTGTCTGCCACTGAAAGGTGAACGACAGGATGGTCATCACGCTTTTCCCCTACGAACGATACGTGAAAGAAAGGAATAGAAAATGGATGAGCAGTTAAAACAGAGCGCCCTCGACTTCCACGAATTTCCGGTTCCCGGAAAAATCCAGGTCTCGCCGACCAAACCTCTCGCCACCCAGCGCGATCTGGCGCTGGCCTACTCGCCGGGCGTCGCAGCCCCCTGCCTGGAAATCGAAAAAGATCCGCTGGCCGCCTACAAATACACTGCCCGTGGCAACCTGGTGGCGGTCGTCTCCAACGGCACCGCGGTGCTGGGGCTCGGCAACATCGGCGCGTTGGCCGGTAAGCCGGTAATGGAGGGCAAAGGCGTCCTGTTTAAGAAATTTGCCGGTATCGATGTGTTTGATATCGAAGTCGATGAGCTGGATCCGGACAAATTCATTAACGTCGTCGCCGCCCTCGAGCCGACCTTCGGCGGTATCAACCTGGAAGATATTAAAGCGCCGGAGTGTTTCTACATCGAGCAGCAGCTGCGCGAGCGGATGAATATCCCGGTCTTCCATGACGATCAGCACGGCACGGCGATCATCAGCACCGCGGCGATCCTCAACGGTCTGCGCGTCGTCGAGAAGAATCTGTCCGACGTGCGGATGGTGGTCTCCGGCGCGGGCGCGGCGGCGATCGCCTGTATGAATCTGCTGGTGGCGCTGGGGATGCAAAAGCACAACATCGTGGTCTGCGATTCGAAAGGCGTTATCTATAAAGACCGTGAGCCGAACATGGCGGAAACCAAAGCCGCCTATGCGGTGGAAGACGATGGCAAACGCACCCTCGATGACGTGATCGACGGCGCCGACATTTTCCTCGGCTGCTCTGGCCCGAAAGTGCTGACTCAGGAGATGGTGAAGAAGATGGCGCGGGCGCCGCTGATCCTCGCCCTGGCCAACCCGGAGCCGGAAATCCTGCCGCCGCTGGCGAAGCAGGTCCGCGATGACGCCATCATCTGTACCGGCCGCTCCGACTACCCTAACCAGGTCAACAACGTACTTTGCTTCCCGTTCATCTTCCGCGGCGCGCTGGACGTCGGCGCGACGGCGATCAACGAAGAGATGAAGCTGGCGGCGGTGCATGCGATTGCCGAGCTGGCCCATGCCGAGCAGAGCGAAGTGGTGGCCTCCGCCTACGGCGATCAGGATTTAAGCTTTGGTCCGGAGTACATCATTCCGAAACCATTCGACCCGCGGCTGATCGTCAAGATCGCCCCCGCGGTGGCGAAGGCGGCGATGGACTCCGGTGTGGCGACGCGCTCGATCGCTGATTTTGACGCCTATATCGAGAAACTGAGCGAGTTCGTCTATAAAACCAACCTGTTTATGAAGCCTATCTTCTCTCAGGCGCGCAAAGAGCCGAAGCGCGTGGTGCTGGCGGAAGGGGAGGAGACTCGGGTGCTGCACGCCACCCAGGAGCTGGTGTCTCTGGGACTGGCCAAACCGATTCTGGTGGGGCGCCCGAGCGTGATTGAAATGCGCATCCAGAAGCTGGGCCTGCAGATCAAGGCCGGCGTTGACTTTGAGATCGTCAATAATGAATCCGACCCGCGGTTTAAAGAGTACTGGAGCGAGTACTACCAGCTGATGAAGCGCCGCGGCATTACCCAGGAGCAGGCGCAGCGGGCGGTGATTAGCAACACCACGGTGATTGGCGCCATCATGGTGCATCGCGGTGAAGCGGATGCGATGATCTGCGGGACTATTGGCGAGTACCACGATCACTACCGCGTGGTGCAGCCGCTGTTTGGCTATCGCGACGGCGTCAGCACCGCC
Organism: Klebsiella sp. K47; assembly: GCF_051858335.1. NCBI lineage: Bacteria > Pseudomonadati > Pseudomonadota > Gammaproteobacteria > Enterobacterales > Enterobacteriaceae > Klebsiella > Klebsiella sp. K47. The sequence goes on along the minus strand of NZ_JBPYUI010000011.1, from coordinate 39,539 downwards.
GGGGCGATGAATGCGCTGCTGCTGCCGAGCGGCAACACCTTTATCGCCGATACCTATGTCAATCACGATCCGTCGCCGGAAGAGCTGGCGGAGATCACCCTGATGGCGGCGGAAAGCGTGCGACGCTTTGGTATTGAACCGCGCGTGGCGTTGCTGTCGCACTCCAACTTTGGCTCTGCCGACTGTCCGTCAGCCAGCAAAATGCGTAAAACCCTGGAGCTGGTGAAGGCCCGCGCCCCGGAGCTGATGATCGATGGCGAAATGCATGGCGACGCCGCGCTGGTGGAAAGCATCCGCAACGATCGCATGCCGGACAGCCCGCTGAAGGGGGCGGCCAATATTCTGGTGATGCCGAATATGGAAGCCGCCCGGATCAGCTATAACCTGCTGCGCGTCTCCAGTTCGGAAGGGGTGACCGTCGGGCCGGTGCTGATGGGGGTGGCGAAGCCGGTGCATATCCTGACGCCGATCGCCTCCGTACGCCGGATCGTTAATATGGTGGCGCTGGCGGTTGTTGAAGCGCAAACCGAACCGCTGTAATTTTCTATTTCCCCCGTTAACGCGCGGATCCGTTTCCGCGCGCAATATCAGGCAGGCCGGTGAGTAAAAAACGCTGAGCCTGCCTTTTTAATTCCGCCGCAATATTATTTTCTCTCCTGAGTGATCCACTTCACCTTTTAACCCCACTTGCCGAAATTTGTTATTTGCCGCGCTGAAATGTCGTCACCATGAGGACAGATTTCAGGGGGCAATCAGTCATGGATAAAGAACGCATTATTCAGGAATTCGTACCAGGCAAACAGGTCACGCTGGCGCATCTGATTGCCCACCCGGGAGCGGAGCTGGCGAAAAAGATCGGCGTACCCGAATCCGGCGCGATCGGCATTATGACGCTGACGCCGGGAGAAACGGCGATGATCGCCGGCGATCTGGCGATGAAGGCCGCCGACGTGCACATCGGTTTTCTCGACCGGTTTAGCGGCGCGCTGGTGATCTACGGCTCGGTCGGCGCGGTGGAGGAGGCGCTTCTGCAGACCATCTGCGGATTAGGCCGCTTATTAAATTATACCTTGTGCGAATTAACGAAAAGTTAATTGAGAGCGACCATGAAGCGTATTGCGATTGTCGGCGCCGTCGGTGCAGGAAAAACCACGTTATTTAATGCCCTGCAGGGGAATTATTCCCTCGCCAGAAAAACGCAGGCGCTGGAATTTAACGATCGTGGCGACATCGATACACCCGGGGAATATTTCAGCCATCCGCGCTGGTATCACGCCTTAATTACCACCTTGCAGGATGTGGACACCCTGATTTATGTCCATGCGGCCAATGATACCGAAAGTCGCCTGCCACCCGGGTTGCTGGATATTGGCAGCCGAAAGCACCTTATCGTGGCGATCAGCAAAACGGATCTGCCGGATGCCAACGTCGCCGCGGTGCGGCAGCTGCTGGACGGGATGGGGTTTCAGGCGCCGGTTTTCGCCCTCAACGGTTGCGATCCGCAAAGCGTTGCGCCGCTGGAAAATTACTTGAGTGAGCTCAGCCAAAAGGAGGAAGGGCCAGGTGAAGAAACTCATTACCGCTAACGATATTCGTGCCGCCCACGCGCGCGGCGAACAGGCGATGTCAGTAGTTCTGCGCGCCAGCATTATCACCCCGGAAGCGCGCGAAGTCGCCGAGCTGCTGGGATTCACTATCACCGAAGACGATGGCGCCGCGCCGGCGGCGACAGCGGCGGACAGCGACAAAACGGAAAGCCAGCGGATCCGGGAAACCATCCTGGCGCAGCTACCGGAAGGCCAGTTTACCGAAAGCCTGGTCGCGCAGCTGATGGAAAAGGTGATGAAGGAGAAGCAGTCCCTGGAGCAGGAGGCGATGCAGCCGGGATTTGAGGCAGTGACCGGCAAAGGCGGCATCAAAGTGATCGACGGCAGCAGCGTGAAGTTTGGCCGCTTCGACGGCGCCCAGCCGCACTGCGTTGGCTTAACGGACCTGGTGACTGACCAGGATGGCAGCAGCATGGCGGCCGGATTTATGCAGTGGGAGAACGCCTTCTTCCCGTGGACGCTGAACTACGACGAAATCGATATGGTGCTGGAGGGCGAGCTGCATGTGCGCCATCAGGGGGAAACGCTGGTCGCCAAAGCGGGGGACGTCATGTTCATCCCGAAAGGCTCCAGCATCGAATTCGGTACCCCGTCGACGGTGCGCTTCCTGTACGTCGCCTGGCCGGCAAACTGGCAATCGCTATGAACGATTTCATTACCGAAGCGTGGCTCAGAGCGAATCATACGCTCAGCGAAGGCGGTGAAATCCATCTTCCTGCCGATGCCCGCCTGACGCCCTCGGCGAGGGAACTGCTGGAAAGTCGGCATCTGCGGGTCAAATTTCTCGACCGCCAGGGGCGCCTGTTTGTCGAGGATGACGAACAGACGCCGCAGCCGGTGCATGTCCTGACCAGCAGCGACCATCCGCCCCAGGCCTGCTGCGAGCTTTGTCACCAGCCGGTGGGCAAAAAGCCGGACACCTTAACTCATCTGACGGCCGATACCCTGGTGGCGAAAAACGATCCGCGGCTGGCCTTCCGCGCGGTGCTGGACAGCACCATCGCCCTGACGGTGTGGCTGCAAATTGAACTGGCGGAGCCCTGGCAGCCGTGGCTGACGGACATCCGTTCGCGGCTGGGCAACATCATGCGCGCCGATGCGCTGGAGGAACCGCTGGCGGCGCAGTCGATAGCCGGATTCAGCGAGGCGCAGCTGCATCGTCTGTCCCATCAGCCGCTGCGTTACCTGGGTCACGATCACCTGGTGCCGGAGGCCCGCCATGGGCGCGATGTCGCGCTGCTTAATTTGCTGCGCGGCAAAGTGCGCGAGGCGGAGGTGACCGCGGCGCAGGTGTTTATTACGCCGCAATTTGCGGTCCAGCGTGCCGATATTCTGCAGGCGCTCAACCGCCTTTCCAGCGCGGTCTACGTGATGATGATCCTGGGCGTGACGGACGCGCCGCCGGCGCTCAGCCAACTGCAGCAGCTGGGAGGTGAAGATGATCATTGACCAGTGTCGCAAACTGGCGCTGCGCGCCCCCGCCAGGGTGGTGTTCCCGGATGCGCTGGACGTCCGCGTGTTGAAGGCGGCGCATTATCTGCAGCAGCAGGGCCTGGCGCATCCGATCCTCGTCGCCAGCCCCTTCGCGCTGCGGCAGTTCGCCCTTGGCGAACGTCTGCCGCTGACCGGGGTGCAGGTCATCGATCCGCACAGCAACCTGGCGATGCGCGAGACGTTTGCCGCCGCCTGGCAGGCGCGCGCCGGCGATAAAGCGCCCGCTGACGCGGTCGACAAGCTGGCCGACCCGCTGATGTTCGCCGCGGCGATGGTCAGCGCCGGGCAGGCCGAGGTGTGTATCGCCGGAAATCTCTCGTCAACCGCCAGCGTGCTGCGCGCTGGTCTGCGCCTTATCGGCCTGCAGCCGGGGTGTAAAACGCTCTCTTCGCTGTTTCTGATGCTGCCGCAGTATACCGGACAGCCGCTGGGGTTTGCCGACTGCAGCGTGGTGCCGCAGCCGACCGCGGCGCAGCTGGCGGATATCGCGATTGCCAGCGCTGAGACCTGGCAAGCGATCGCTGGCGAAGCGCCGCGGGTGGCAATGCTGTCCTTCTCGACACACGGCAGCGCCCGGCATCCCTGTGTGGCTAACGTCCAGCAGGCCACGGAGATCGTGCGTCGGCGGGCGCCGCAGCTGATGGTCGATGGCGAGCTGCAGTTTGACGCCGCCTTTGTACCGGACGTCGCTGCGCACAAAGCGCCCGGCAGCCCGCTGCAGGGCCGGGCCAATGTGCTGGTCTTCCCGTCGCTGGAGGCGGGCAACATCGGCTACAAAATCGCCCAGCGGCTGGGCGGATATCGCGCCATCGGGCCGCTGATCCAGGGCCTGGCCGCCCCGCTTCACGACCTCTCGCGAGGCTGTAGCGTAGAGGAAATTATCGAACTGGCGCTGGTGGCGTCGGTACCGCGCCAGACGGACGCAAGCCGGATCCCCGACTCGTCCACGCTGGTTGAATGAATGGTCCCCTTCAGGACCCCTTATGAGAGGAAAACACAATGGAAGCATTAGGAATGATTGAAACCCGGGGCCTGGTTGCACTGATTGAGGCCTCCGACGCCATGGTCAAAGCGGCCCGCGTCAAGCTGGTGGGAGTGAAACAGATCGGCGGGGGCCTGGTGACCGCCATGGTGCGCGGCGATGTCGCGGCGTGCAAAGCCGCGACGGATGCCGGGGCGGCGGCGGCTCAGCGTATCGGTGAGCTGGTCTCTGTACATGTCATCCCGCGCCCGCATGGCGATCTGGAAGAGGTCTTCCCGATTAGCTTCAAGGGCGACAGCAACATCTAACGGGGGAGGGGGTGCCGGAAAATTCTGGCCGGATAAGACGCCAGCGCGTCGCTATCCGGCCATGAAAAGGCATGAATGCCGGATGGCGTTGCGCTTTTCCGGCCTGCACATCACACGCGGAGACGGACATGAAGCTGGCTGTGGTAACCGGATATGTGGTCTGCACCGTACGCCATGAAGGTCTGGCCCACGACAAACTGCTGATGGTGGAGATGCTCAATGCCCGCGGCGAGCCCGACGGGCAATGTGCGGTCGCCATCGACAGCATCGGCGCGGGATGCGGAGAGTGGGTACTGCTGGTCAGCGGCAGCTCGGCGCGACAGGCGCACGCACACGGCGCCTCTCCGGTCGATCTGTGCGTGATTGGTATCGTGGATGAGGCTGCGGCCGATGGTCAGGTGCTCTTCCATAAGTAGGGTGAAAAATCATGAATCAACAGGACATTGAACAGGTAGTGAAAGCGGTACTGCTGAAAATGAAAGACAGCAGCCAGCCTGCCGGCACCGTTCATGATATGGGCGTTTTTGCCTCACTGGATGACGCTGTCGCGGCGGCAACGGTGGCCCAGCAGGGATTAAAGCGGGTGGCGATGCGTCAGCAGGTGATTCAGGCCATTCGTGAGGCGGGTGAAAAGTATGCCCGTGAACTGGCGGAGCTTGCGGTGACGGAGACCGGCATGGGACGCGTTGAAGATAAGTTTGCCAAAAACGTGGCGCAGGCGCGCGGCACGCCGGGCGTGGAGTGTCTGACTCCGCAGGTGCTCACCGGCGATAATGGCCTGACGCTGATTGAAAATGCGCCCTGGGGCGTGGTGGCCTCGGTGACGCCGTCCACCAATCCGGCGGCGACGGTGATCAACAACGCCATTAGCCTGATAGCCGCCGGCAACAGCGTGGTCTTCGCCCCCCATCCGGCGGCGAAAAAGGTCTCGCAAAGGGCAATTACCCTGCTTAACCAGGCGGTAGTGGCCGCCGGCGGCCCGGCCAACCTGCTGGTGACCGTGGCGAACCCGGATATCGACACCGCCCAGCGGCTGTTTAAGTACCCTGGCATCGGCCTGCTGGTGGTGACCGGCGGCGAAGCGGTGGTCGAGGCGGCGCGCAAACATACCAACAAACGCCTGATCGCCGCCGGGGCTGGCAACCCGCCGGTGGTGGTGGATGAGACCGCCGATCTACCGCGCGCCGCGCAGGCGATCGTCAAAGGCGCCTCTTTTGATAACAACATTATCTGCGCTGACGAGAAGGTGCTGATCGTGGTCGATAGCGTTGCCGACGAACTGATGCGCCTGATGGAAGGCCAGCAGGCGGTGAAACTCACGGCGGCGCAGGCCGAACAGCTCCAGCCGCTGCTGCTGAAAAATATTGACGAGCGCGGCAAAGGCACGGTCAGCCGCGACTGGGTCGGTCGCGACGCGGGCAAAATCGCCGCGGCGATTGGCCTGCAGGTGCCGGCGCAAACCCGTCTGCTGTTCGTGGAAACCCCCGCCAGCCATCCGTTTGCGGTGACTGAACTGATGATGCCGGTGCTGCCGGTGGTGCGGGTGGCGAACGTCGAGGAGGCCATCGCCCTGGCGGTGCAACTGGAAGGCGGCTGCCACCATACGGCGGCGATGCACTCGCGCAATATCGACAACATGAACCAGATGGCGAACGCCATCGACACCAGCATCTTCGTCAAAAACGGGCCGTGCATCGCCGGGCTTGGGCTGGGCGGCGAGGGCTGGACCACCATGACCATCACCACCCCAACCGGGGAAGGGGTGACCAGCGCGCGGACCTTCGTTCGTCTGCGCCGCTGCGTGCTGGTGGATGCGTTTCGAATCGTATAAGGGATGAACATGGCGCACGACGAACAACGCTGGCTTTCGCCGAGACTGCAAAAAGCCGCTGCCCTGTGTAACCAGGCGCCCGCCGCCAGCGAGTCGCCGCTGTGGCTGGGCATCGATTTGGGCACCTGCGACGTGGTGTCGATGGTGGTTGACCGTGACGGCCAGCCGGTTGCGGTATGCCTTGACTGGGCCGACGTGGTGCGCGACGGCATTGTCTGGGATTTCTTTGGCGCCGTCACCCTCGTGCGCCGACATCTTGCGACTCTCGAGCAGCAGCTGGGCTGCCGCTTCACCCATGCGGCGACCTCGTTTCCGCCCGGCACCGATCCGCGCATTTCGATCAATGTCCTGGAGTCCGCCGGGCTGGAGATCAGTCATGTGCTGGATGAGCCTACTGCGGTGGCCGATCTGCTGCAGCTCGATAACGCCGGGGTGGTGGATATCGGCGGCGGCACCACCGGGATCGCCATCGTTAAACAGGGCGGGGTGACGTATTCGGCGGATGAAGCCACCGGCGGCCACCATATCTCCCTGACTCTGGCCGGGAATCGCGGCATCGGGCTTGAGGAGGCGGAGCAGTACAAGCGCAGCCACGCCGGGGAGATCTGGCCGGTGGTTAAGCCGGTGTACGAGAAGATGGCCGAAATTGTCGCCCGACATATTGCCGGACAAGGGATTGTCGATTTGTGGCTGGCAGGCGGCGCCTGTATGCAGCCGGGCGTGCATGAGCTGTTTCGTCAGCGCTTCCCGGCATTACCGGTGCATTTGCCGCAGCACAGCCTGTTTATGACCCCGCTGGCAATCGCCAACAGCGGGAGGGAAAAAGCGGAGGGGATGTATGCAAGCTGAACTGCAGACGGCGCTGTTCCATGCCTTTGATACGCTGAATCTTCAGCAAATGAAAAGCTTCAACGTTCCGCCGGTGACGCTGCACGGCGTCGGCGCGCTGGCGGCCTGCGGTCCGCAAGCGCAGTCCCGGGGCCTTAGGCATCTGTTTGTCATGGTTGACAGTTTTCTCCATCAGGCGGGAATGACCGCCGGGCTGGAGCGTAGCCTGGCGATGAAAGGGATTGCTATGACTCTCTGGCCCTGTCCCGCCGGCGAACCCTGCGTCACCGATGTCTGCGCCGCCGTCGCCCAGCTGCGGGACGCGCGCTGCGACGGCGTGGTGGCCTTTGGCGGTGGATCGGTACTGGATGCGGCGAAGGCGGTGGCGCTGCTGGTCGCCAATCCTGAGCAGACGCTGGGGGAGATGACGGAGCACAGCGAGTTGCGTCCACGTCTGCCGCTGATCGCGGTGCCGACCACCGCTGGCACCGGGTCTGAAACCACCAATGTAACGGTGATTATCGATGCGGTGAGTGGACGCAAACAGGTGCTGGCGCATGCCTCGCTGATGCCGGATGTGGCGATCCTCGACGCCGCGCTGACCGAGGGCGTCCCGCCGCATATCACGGCAATGACCGGGATTGATGCGCTGACCCACGCCGTCGAGGCCTACAGCGCCCGCCACGCCACGCCGTTTACCGACAGTCTGGCGATGGGGGCGATAGCCATGATCGGCGAGGCGCTGCCGAAAGCGGTGGGCTGCGGTCAGGATCTGGCTGCGCGGGAGAACATGCTGCTGGCTTCCTGCATGGCGGGGATGGCGTTTTCCAGCGCCGGGCTGGGGCTATGCCATGCCATGGCGCATCAGCCGGGGGCGGCGCTGCATATTCCGCACGGTCTGGCCAACGCCATGCTGCTGCCAACGGTGATGGAGTTTAACCGCATGGTGCGCCGGGCGCGCTTCAGCCAGATCGGCCGGGCGTTAACCGGCAAGAAAACCGATGACCGCGAGGCTATCGCCGCCGTGCGCGAGCTGATCGCCGAGGTCGGTCTGACGATGCGGCTGACGGAGGCTGGCGCGACGTCCGCGCACTACGCCGCCTGGGCGCAAGCGGCGCAGGAGGACATCTGTTTGCGCACCAATCCACGCACCGCCAGCCGGGTGCAGATTATCGAGCTGTACGCGGCGGCGCAATAAATGCCGATTTTCCCGGAGGCGTGTGGCTGTGGCTTTCCCGGCTCGCGCTGCGCTTAGCCGGGCTACAGGATCACAGCCGTCTGCTATGCCGTAGCCCGGGTAAGGCGTTCACGCCGCGGCCCGGGAAAGTCGCCTGAGTGCGGCTAATGTCCCGGTATTCACAGTATCTACAAATCATAAATGACAGGGAGTAAGGGCTATGGGAATTAACGAAATCATCATGTACATCATGATGTTCTTTATGCTGATTGCCGCCGTGGACAGGATCCTGTCGCAGTTCGGCGGCTCGGCGCGCTTTCTCGGCAAACTGGGGAAAAGCATTGAGGGATCCGGCGGTCAGTTTGAAGAAGGGTTTATGGCGATGGGCGCGCTGGGCCTGGCGATGGTCGGGATGACCGCCCTGGCGCCAGTGCTGGCTCATCTGCTTGGTCCGGTGATTATTCCGCTGTATGAGATGCTCGGCGCCAACCCGTCGATGTTCGCCGGCACGCTGCTGGCGTGCGACATGGGCGGTTTCTTCCTCGCTAAAGAACTCGCGGGCGGCGACGTGGCGGCCTGGATGTACTCAGGCCTGATCCTCGGCTCTATGATGGGTCCGACCATTGTGTTCTCCATTCCGGTGGCGCTCGGCATTATCGAACCAACCGATCGCCGCTGGCTGGCGCTCGGCGTGCTGGCGGGCATTGTCACCATTCCCATCGGCTGTATCGCCGGCGGTCTGGTGGCGATGTATTCCGGGGTGGAGATCAACGGCCAGCCGGTAGCGTTTACCTTCGCGCTGATCCTGATGAATATGATCCCGGTGATCATCGTCGCCGTGCTGGTGGCGCTGGGGCTGAAGTTTATTCCGGAAAAAATGATCAACGGCTTCCAGATCTTCGCCAAATTCCTCGTGGCGCTGATCACCATCGGCCTGGCGGCGGCGGTGATCAAGTTCCTGCTCGGCTGGGAGCTGATCCCGGGGCTCGATCCGATCTTTATGGCGCCTGGCGACCAGCCCGGCGAGGTGATGCGCGCCATCGAAGTCATTGGCTCTATCTCCTGCGTGCTGCTCGGCGCTTATCCGATGGTGCTCCTGCTGACCCGCTGGTTTGAAAAGCCGCTGATGCGCGTTGGTAATCTGCTAAAAATCAACAATATGGCTGCCGGCGGCATGGTCGCTACCCTGGCGAACAATATCCCGATGTTCGGCATGATGAAGCAGATGGATACCCGCGGAAAAGTGATCAACTGCGCCTTCTCGGTGTCAGCGGCGTTCGCCCTCGGCGACCATCTCGGTTTTGCGGCGGCCAACATGAACGCCATGATCTTTCCGATGATTGTCGGCAAACTGGTCGGCGGCGTTACCGCGATTGGCGTGGCAATGCTGCTGGTGCCAAAAGATGAAAACGTACCGGCGCCTGCCAACAACGAAGCGGAGGCGCACTCGTGAACACGCGCCAGCTGTTGAGCGTCGGTATTGATATCGGCACCACCACCACGCAGGTGATCTTCTCGCGCCTCGAGCTGGTGAACCGCGCGGCGGTTTCCCAGGTGCCGCGTTATGAATTCATCAAACGCGACATTAGCTGGCAAAGCCCGGTCTTCTTTACGCCGGTTGATAAGCAGGGAGAACTGAAAGAGGCCGAGCTTGAGGCGCTGATTCTGGCTCAGTACCGGGCCGCAGGGATCGCTCCACAAGCGGTGGATTCCGGGGCGATCATCATCACCGGCGAAAGCGCGAAAACCCGCAATGCCCGCCCGGCGGTGATGGCGCTCTCGCAGTCGCTGGGCGATTTTGTCGTCGCCAGCGCCGGGCCGCACCTGGAGTCGGTCATTGCCGGACACGGCGCCGGGGCGCAGACCCTGTCCCGGCAGCGGATGTGCCGGGTGCTTAATATCGATATTGGCGGCGGTACCTCGAACTATGCCCTGTTTGACGCCGGAAACGTCAGCGCCACCGCCTGCCTCAACGTCGGCGGCCGCCTGCTGGAAACCGACGCTCAGGGGCGCGTGGTCCACGCGCACCCGCCGGGGCAGCGGATTGTCGATGCGCTGTTTGGCGCCGGCACTAACGCCCTGGCGCTGACCGCCGGGCAGCTGGCGCAGGTGGCGAGCCGGATGGCGGCGCTGATCGTCGAGGTGATCGACGGCACCCTCTCACCGCTGGCGCAGGGGCTGATGCAAACCGAAGTACTGCCTGCGGGTGTTCAGCCGGAGGTGATTACCCTTTCCGGCGGAGTGGGGGAGTGCTACCGCCATCAGCCCGCCGATCCTTTCTGTTTTTCCGATATCGGGCCGCTGCTGGCCACGGCCCTGCATGAGCATCCGCGCCTGCGTGAGATGAACGTGCAGTTCCCGGCGCAAACCGTGCGCGCCACGGTGATTGGCGCCGGGGCGCATACGCTGTCCCTGTCCGGGAGCACCATCTGGCTGGAGGGGGTTCCATTGCCGCTGCGCAATCTGCCGGTGGCTATCCCGCAGGATGCCGCCGATCTGCCGAACGCCTGGCTCCAGGCGCTGACGCAGCTCGATCTGGCCCCCGAGGCGGACGCTTACGTGCTGGCGCTTCCCGCTTCACTTCCGGTGCGCTACGCCACCTTACTGACCGTAATTGACGCCCTGCTGGCGTTTGTCGCCCGCTTTCCCAATCCCCGTCCGCTGCTGCTGGTGGCCGAGCAGGATTTTGGCAAAGCGCTGGGCATGCTGCTGCGGCCACAGCTTCCACACCTTCCGCTGGCGGTCATCGATGAGGTGAGCATCCGGGCGGGAGACTATATCGACATTGGTACGCCTCTTTTTGGCGGATCGGTTGTGCCGGTGACGGTGAAATCACTCGCATTTCCTTCCTGAGGGAACGACTTATGAAACTAAAGACCACATTGTTCGGCAATGTTTATCAGTTTAAGGATGTAAAAGAGGTGCTGGCGAAAGCCAACGAACTGCGTTCGGGGGATGTGCTGGTGGGGGTAGCGGCGGAGAGTTCGCAGCAGCGCGTGGCCGCCAAGCAGGTGCTCTCCGATATGACGGTGGCCGATATCCGTAATAACCCAGTGATCCCGTATGAGGAGGACTGCGTTACGCGCCTGATCCAGGATGACGTGAACGAAACCGCCTATCAGCGGATTAAACACTGGACCATCAGCGACCTGCGGGAATACGTGCTCAACGACGAGGTCACCAGCGACGATATCGCCTTTGTCCGCAAAGGGCTGACCTCCGAGGTGGTGGCTGCGGTGGCCAAGATCTGCTCCAACGCCGATCTGATCTACGGCGGTAAAAAAATGCCGGTGATCAAAAAAGCCAATACCACCATCGGTCTGCCGGGGACCTTTAGCTGCCGCCTGCAGCCGAACGATACCCGCGACGACGTGCAGAGTATTGCCGCGCAAATCTATGAAGGGCTCTCCTTCGGCGCGGGCGACGCGGTGATTGGCGTCAACCCGGTCACTGACGACGTGGAGAACCTGAGCCGGGTGCTGGATACGGTGTACGGGGTGATCGACAAGTTTAACATCCCGACCCAGGGCTGCGTGCTGGCGCACGTCACCACCCAGATTGAAGCCATCCGCCGCGGCGCGCCGGGGGGGCTTATCTTCCAGAGCATCTGCGGCAGTGAAAAAGGGCTTAAAGAGTTCGGCGTCGAGCTGGCGATGCTCGATGAAGCGCGGGCGGTGGGGGCGGAGTTTAACCGCATCGCCGGGGAGAACTGTCTTTACTTTGAAACCGGGCAGGGCTCGGCGCTTTCCGCTGGCGCTAACTTCGGCGCCGACCAGGTGACCATGGAAGCGCGTAACTATGGCCTGGCGCGGCACTACGATCCGTTCCTCGTCAACACCGTGGTGGGCTTTATCGGGCCGGAGTATCTCTATAACGACCGGCAAATCATTCGCGCCGGACTGGAAGACCACTTTATGGGCAAGCTGAGCGGCATCTCAATGGGCTGCGACTGCTGCTATACCAACCATGCCGATGCCGACCAGAACCTCAACGAAAACCTGATGATCCTGCTGGCGACCGCAGGCTGCAACTACATCATGGGCATGCCGCTCGGCGACGACATCATGCTCAACTACCAGACCACCGCCTTCCACGATACCGCGACCGTGCGCCAACTGCTGGGCCTGCGGCCGTCGCCGGAGTTTGAACGCTGGCTGGAAACGATGGGCATTATGGCAAATGGTCGCCTGACCAAACGGGCGGGCGATCCGTCACTGTTCTTCTGATGACGCGGGGATGACACATCATGGATCAAAAACAGATTGAAGACATTGTACGCAGCGTAATGGCGTCGATGGGACAACCACAGTCGCAGCCGCAGGCCCCCGCAGCGTCGACGCCGGCCTGCCATGCCGCCTGCGCCAGCGAAGCGGTAGTGGAAAGCTGCACGCTGGACCTGGGCTCAGCGGAAGCGAAAGCCTGGATTGGGGTACAACATCCGCACCGCGCCGAAGTACTGACTGAACTGAAACGCAGTACCGCGGCGCGCGTTTGCACCGGCCGCGCCGGCCCGCGTCCGCGCACTCAGGCGCTGCTGCGCTTCCTGGCCGATCACTCGCGCTCGAAAGACACGGTGCTCAAAGAGGTGCCGGAAGCGTGGGTGAAAGCGCAGGGGCTGCTGGAAGTGCGTTCCGGGATTAGCGCTAAGAACCTCTACCTGACGCGTCCGGATATGGGCCGTCGCCTCAGTCCGGAAGCGATTGATGCGCTGAAGGCGCAGTGCGTGATGGATCCGGATGTGCAGGTGGTGGTCTCCGATGGTCTGTCGACGGATGCCATCACCGCCAACTACGAAGAGATCCTGCCGCCGCTGCTTGCGGGCCTGAAACAGGCGGGTCTGAAGGTCGGGACGCCGTTCTTCGTGCGCTATGGCCGCGTCAAGATTGAAGATCAGATCGGCGAGATCCTCGGCGCGAAGGTGGTGATCCTGCTGGTTGGCGAGCGCCCGGGGCTCGGCCAGTCGGAGAGCCTCTCCTGCTACGCGGTGTACTCCCCGCGGGTGGCGACCACCGTCGAGGCCGACCGGACCTGTATCTCCAATATCCACCAGGGCGGCACCCCGCCGGTAGAAGCCGCCGCGGTGATCGTGGATTTAGCCAAACGCATGCTGGAGCAGAAAGCCTCCGGCATCAACATGAGCCGTTAAGGAGGCATCATGCCAGCATTAGATTTGATTCGACCCTCGGTCACCGCGATGCGCGTGATTGCCTCGGTGAATGACGGTTTCGCGCGCGAGCTTAAATTACCGTCGCATATACGTAGCCTCGGACTCATCACGGCAGATTCTGACGATGTGACGTATATTGCCGCCGACGAAGCGACAAAGCAGGCGATGGTGGAGGTGGTCTATGGCCGCTCCCTCTACGCCGGCGCGGCCCATGGTCCGTCGCCTACCGCCGGCGAAGTACTAATCATGCTTGGCGGCCCGAATCCGGCGGAAGTTCGCGCCGGGCTGGATGCCATGATGGCGCATATTGAAGGTGGGGCGGCATTCCAGTGGGCTAACGACGCGCAAGATACCGCGTTTCTGGCGCACGTGGTGTCGCGTACCGGCTCTTATCTTTCATCGGCCGCTGGCATCGCGTTGGGCGATCCGATCGCTTATCTGGTGGCGCCGCCGCTGGAGGCGACGTTTGGTATCGATGCGGCGATGAAGTCGGCCGACGTTCAGCTGGTGACCTACGTCCCGCCGCCATCGGAAACCAACTATTCGGCCGCCTTTTTGACGGGAAGCCAGGCCGCCTGTAAAGCCGCCTGCAATGCCTTTACCGATGCCGTTCTCGATATTGCCCGTCATCCTGTACAGCGTGCGTAATGGAGGGAGCGATGATCAATGCGCTGGGATTGCTCGAAGTGGAGGGCATGGTCGCGGCTGTAGACGCTGCGGATGCCATGCTTAAGGCGGCCAATGTGCGCCTGCTCAGTCATGAAGTGCTCGACCCGGGCAGGTTAACGCTGGTGGTGGAGGGCGACCTGGCGGCCTGCCGCGCCGCGCTGGATGCCGGGGCCGCCGCTGCCCGGCGGACCGGCTGCGTGATCAGCCGTCGGGAAATTGGCCGCCCGGAAGAGGATACCCAGCGGCTGATCGGCGGTTTTCAGCCACCGCCGCCAGCGCCCATGCCGCCTGCTGACCCGGCTTCATCGGAAGCCTTACTGACGCTGCTGGCTTCAGTTCGTCAGGGCATGACGGCCGGCGAGGTCGCCGCGCATTTTGCCTGGCCGCTGGATAAGGCCCGCCAGGCGCTGGAGCAGCTCTTTTCCGCAGGGACGCTACGAAAACGCAGTAGCCGCTATCGTCTCAAAAATCCATAACCTGTCGGAGGTGCCGGGAGCGGCTTGCCCCCGGCTTTAACGATTATGAAAAAGCGTCGTTCTGCAAATTTGCACCATCTCTGTTGCGAGGCGTTGCCGGAAAACACCAGGCTGACGCCTCAGGTTGAAATTGACAATATTCATCAACGACACACAACCGATGTGTATGAGCACGCCCTGACCATTACCGCCTGGCAACAGATCTACGATCAGCTGCATCCGGGGCAGTTTCGCGGCGAGTTTACCGAAATCCTGCTCGATGAGATCCAGGTCTTCCGCGAATATACCGGGCTGGCGCTGCGCCAGTCCTGCCTGGTCTGGCCGAACTCCTTCTGGTTTGGCATTCCGGCGACCCGGGGTGAACAAGGTTTTATCGGCTCGCAGTGTCTGGGCCGGGCAGAAATCGCCACCCGTCCCGGCGGTACGGAGTTCGAGCTCAGCACGCCGGATGATTACACCATTCTCGGAGTAGTGATTTCGCAGGAGGTGATTGCGCGTCACGCCAGTTTCCTGCACCACCCGGAACGGGTGCTACATATGCTACGCAACCAGTCAGCGCTGGCGGTCCGCGAGCCGCATAAGGCCGCGCTGTGGGGGTTTGTCCAGCAGGCGCTGGCCACCTTTAGCGAGCATCCGGATACCCTTCATCAGCCGGCCGTGCGTAAAGTCCTGCGGGATAATCTGTTGCTGGCGATGGGCACGATGCTGGAAGAAGCGCAGCCGATGGTAAGTGCAGAGAGCGTCAGCCACCAGAGCTACCGCCGCCTGCTGGCGCAGGCGCGCGAATATGTGCTGGAAAACAGCGCGGAGCCGTTAACCGTTCTCGATCTGTGCCAGCAGCTGTACGTCAGCCGTCGCACCTTGCAAAACGCCTTCCATGCGATACTGGGGATTGGTCCTAACGCCTGGCTCAAACGGATCCGCCTGAACGCCGTGCGTCGGGAGCTGATAAGCCCCTGGTCAGAGCGCGAGACGGTCAAGGAGGCGGCCATGCAGTGGGGATTCTGGCATTTGGGGCAGTTCGCCACCGACTATCAGCAGCTGTTTGCTGAGAAACCGTCGATGACGCTGCACCATCGCCTGCGCCAGTGGGTGTGAGGGAAGAGACTCCGCTACCGGGTGGCCAGCCGCCATCCGGCCGTTACAGCCAGTCGCGCACCTGAATAAACTCGCTCAGCGCCGCCTCGGGGCTGCCGGGCTCGGGCTGATAATCATATTCCCAGCGCACCAGCGGCGGCATCGACATCAGAATCGACTCCGTACGCCCGCCGGTCTGCAGACCGAACAGGGTGCCGCGGTCCCAGACCAGATTGAACTCGACATAGCGGCCGCGACGGTAGAGTTGAAAGTGGCGCTCGCGTTCGCCGTACGGCGTGGCTTTCCGGCGTTCGACGATAGGTAAATAGGCGTCAGCATAGCCGTTCCCGACCGCCTGCATAAAGGCGAAGCAGTGGTCAAAATCCGGGGTGTTCAGGTCGTCAAAGAACAGACCGCCGATGCCGCGCTGCTCCTGGCGGTGCTTGAGATAGAAGTAATCATCGCACCATTTTTTATAGCGCGGATAGACTTCCTCGCCGAACGGCAGACACAGATCGCGGGCGGTACGATGCCAGTGGACGGCATCCTCTTCAAAGCCGTAGTAAGGGGTTAAATCAAAGCCGCCGCCGAACCACCACACCGGGTCGGCGCCAGGCTTTTCGGCAATAAAGAACCGCACGTTGGCATGGCTGGTGGGCACGTAGGGGTTCAGCGGATGAACCACCAGCGAGACGCCCATGGCTTCAAAACTGCGTCCGGCCAGCTCCGGGCGGTGCGCGGTGGCGGAGGCAGGCATGGCGTCGCCATGGACGTGGGAAAAGTTGACCCCCGCCTGCTCGAACACCCGGCCTTCGCGCAGCACCCGGCTGCGTCCGCCGCCACCGCCTTCCCGCTGCCAGGCATCTTCAATAAACGGCGCGCCATCCACGGCGCTCAGCTGCTGACAGAGGTTGTCCTGGAGCTGGAGCAGAAAAGTTTTTACCTGCGCGGCATCGGGTTTCATTAACGTCTCTTCGAATGGGCTTTCTGGTTATCGAACCAGTGGAAATAGCTGATAATGCCGTTGGCAATCGCGGTGGCGATTTTCTGCCGGAAGGCGGTGGTGCCGAGCAGTTTCTCTTCGTTCGGGTTGGTGATAAACGAGGTTTCCACCAGCACAGACGGTATGGATGGTGACTTCAGCACCACGAACGCCGCCTGCTCGGTATTGCGGCTGTGTAGCTTATGTACCGGCTTGATCTTTTTCAGGATATGCGAGCCCAGCGTCAGGCTGTTTTTGATGGTGTCGGTCTGCACCAGATCGAACAGTACCTGCTGCAGCAGATGGTCTTTATCCGTCGCTTTCTTACCGGCGACCTCATCGGCGCGGTTTTCGCGATCGGAGAGGTATTTCGCCATGGCGCTACTGGCGCCGCGGTTTGACAGGGCGAACACCGAGGCGCCGGCGGCGCTCGGGTTGGTAAAACCATCGGCGTGGATTGACATAAACAGATCGGCGCCGTGCTGATGGGCGATCTCCACGCGGTCGTACAGCGGGATAAAGGTATCCCCGGTGCGGGTCAGGCGGGCGTCGATGCCGTTGCTGCGCAAAATGCTGCGCACGTTCTTAGCGATCGCCAACACCACATGCTTCTCTTTCGAGCCGTTATGGCCGATAGCGCCGGTATCGATGCCGCCGTGGCCCGGATCTAACATTACAATCCGGCGACCCCCGGCCTTTTTGGCGGCGGGTTTGCTATGTCCATTTGACGTTTTCAGTGGCTGTTCTTTTGCGCTGACCTGTGAGGCGACGCCGCTCAGCGTCATCGCAGCCACCCCGGCTTTCAGCACCTGACGGCGCGAAGCAAGTATTTTTAAGGGTTTAAAAGTGCTCATTCGGCCTGAATTGTAAACAAGTGATGTCCAATGTTATATCGTATCGCGTTTGCCGTTACGACCATTCAAAATAAGAATTGTTTTACTTTTCATTTCAATACATGACAAAGTCATATTATGCCATTTTTTGTCGCTGATTTCGCCTGATATTGGCTATCAGTTATATTCGCGCCATAATCACTGTTTTTAACCGTCAATGGTGGGGAATACCATGGAGATTCGCGTTTTTCGCCAGCAGGATTTCGAAGAGGTTGTGACGCTGTGGGAGCGCTGCGATCTGCTGCGCCCGTGGAACGATCCGGAGATGGATATTGAGCGCAAGCTGAATCACGACGTCAGCCTGTTTCTGGTGGCGGAAGTGAATGGCGAAGTGGTCGGCACGGTGATGGGCGGATATGACGGTCATCGCGGATCGGCCTATTATCTCGGCGTCCATCCGGAATATCGCGGCCGGGGTATCGCGAACGCGCTGCTCAACCGTCTGGAGAAAAAGCTGATTGCCCGCGGCTGCCCGAAAATCAACATTATGGTCCGTGAAGACAATGACGTGGTGCAGGGAATGTACGAGCGGTTGGGCTATGAGTACGCCGATGTCCTGACCCAGGGCAAGCGCCTGATCGAAGATGAAGAATACTGAGTTTATCCCCGCCGATTTTGATGCCCATGGCCGTCTGCGCCTGCCTTTGCTTTTCTGGTGCGTGCTGTTGTTGCAGGCCCGCACGTGGGTGCTGTTTTTGATGGCCGGCGCATCGCGCCAGCAGGGCGACGCGATTCTTAATCTGTTCTATCCCGATCACGAGCGCTTCTGGCTTGGTTTACTGCCAGGCGTGCCGGCGGTGCTGGCCTTTCTGCTTAGCGGCTATCGTCAGCGCCTGCCGCGCCTGTGGCGGGCGATGCGCTGGCTGCTGGTGCTATCGCAAGTGCTGCTGTTGCTGTGGCAGCCGATGCTATGGCTGAGCGGCGAATCTCCCTCCTCGTTGACCATTGCGCTGCTGGTCGCGGATGGCTATGCCCTGTGGTGGCTGTTAACCAGCCGTCGCCTGGGCGCCTGTTTTCACCAGACCACCTTTTAATGGCACTTTTTGCCGATCGTGAACTCCAACATGCGTTGAATGACTCAGAAAGGATTGAGATATGAAATCGCTACGTGTAATGCTCTGTGCGCTTCCGCTGGCGCTGACCGGCTGCTCCACGATGAGCGCAGTCAACTGGTCGGCGGCCTATCCGTGGAACTGGTTTGGCGCTTCCACCGAGGTGACCGAGCAGGGAGTGGGTAAACTGACGGCTTCCACGCCGCTCAATGAACAGGCGATTAGCGATGCGCTGGGCAGCGACTACCGTTTACGCAGCGGAATGAAGACCGATAAGGGCAATATCGTCCACTACTTTGAAGCGCTGAAAAACAACAGCGTGGCGCTGACCATCAATGGCGACAACGGTGCTATCAGCCGGATTGACGTGCGTGATGCGGATATCAAAACCGCCAGCGGCGTGAAAATCGGCACACCGTTTAGCGACCTGTACAGCAAAGCCTTCGGCAACTGCCAGAAAGGCAGCCATGACAACGGGGCGGTCGTCGAGTGTCAGGCCGAGGGGAGCCAGCATATCAGCTATGCCTTCACTGGCCACTGGAGCGGTCCGGACGAGCTGATGCCCTCCGACGATACGCTGAAAAACTGGAAGGTCAGCAAGATTATCTGGCGTCGCTAAATTGATCTGAAGAGACACGACAGCTCTGAAAAACGGTTACAATGGCGCGTTAGCAACGCGACAGCGTTGTGGTTGCATCATTTCAGGAGGAGCGATGTCTCAGGTTCAGAGCGGCATTTTGCCGGAACATTGCCGCGCGGCGATTTGGATTGAAGCCAATCTCAAAGGGGACGTTAACGCCCTGCGCGAAGCGAGCAAAATTTTTGTCGATAACGTGGCCACCTTCCAGGCTAAATTCCCCGACGCCAAACTCGGTGCGGTGGTGGCGTTCGGCAATAACGTCTGGCGTCAGCTGAGCGGCGGCGAAGGGGCGGATGAGTTAAAAGATTTCCCGGTCTATGGCAAAGGGCTGGCGCCGTCCACCCAGTATGACCTGCTGATTCATATTTTATCCGCCCGTCATGAAGTTAACTTCTCGGTGGCGCAGGCCGCGCTGGCCGCCTTTGGCGACGCTATCGACGTGAAAGAAGAGATCCACGGCTTCCGCTGGGTGGAAGAGCGTGACCTCAGCGGCTTCGTCGATGGCACCGAAAACCCGGCGGGGGAAGAAACCCGCCGCGAAGTGGCGGTCATTAAAGACGGCGTGGATGCGGGCGGCAGCTACGTGTTCGTCCAGCGCTGGGAGCATAATCTCAAACAGCTGAACCGCATGAGCGTGCCGGATCAGGAGATGATGATCGGCCGTACTAAAGACGCTAACGAAGAGATCGATGGCGATGAACGTCCGGTCACGTCGCACCTGAGCCGCGTGGACTTAAAAGAAGATGGCAAAGGGCTGAAAATCGTCCGTCAGAGCCTGCCGTACGGCACCGCCAGCGGCACCCATGGCCTCTATTTCTGCGCCTACTGCGCGCGCCTGTATAACATCGAGCAGCAGCTGCTGAGCATGTTTGGCGATACCGACGGTAAACGCGACGCGATGCTGCGCTTCACCAAACCGGTGACCGGCGGATATTACTTCGCGCCGTCGCTGGAGCGTATCCAGGCGCTGTAATTTTTCCCCTCACCCTAACCCTCTCCCCAAAGGGGAGAGGGGACGGTAAGGTGCGGCTATGGGATCTGCGTGCGGATTCTTTTACTCCCTCTCCCTCAGTCAGAGGGGAGGGGTGAGGGCATTGGCGGCTCAGGTGCTTCAAGTATCGCCTCCATCACCGCATCTTCATGCTCTTCAAACTCATTATTCCAGAAGCGTAAAACACGCCATCCCTCGCTCTGTTGCCAGCGGGTGCGGCGTCATCGTGTTGGCCGCCGTCCAGTTCAATCGCCAGCCGTATTGCGCAGCAGGCAAAATCGAGAATATAGGGGCCAACGGGGTGCTGACGGCGAAACGTGTCGCTAGCAAAACGGCGGTTGCCCAGTCAGTACCCTGGTCGACGTTCTGCGGGCGTTAAGCTACGTCTGAGCTGACGAGCAAATATCTGTGTGTTTTTCATATAAACACAGTGCACGCCTGGCTGCCGTTTGTCACAATGACCCGTCTAATCTGCGAGCCGCTTTCAGCTATGCTTTGCCAGTTGCTTATTCTCTTTTCGACTTCCAAATCGCCAAACGGTATATAAAACCGTTACTCCTTTCGTACCCGTTATAAATATGATGATCATCAGAAAATGTTCAACGTTGATAAGGGTGCGCAATGGCCGTTAAATCACTGAAAAAAGGATATCTGGCGCTGGCGGCTTCCATGCTGCTGGTGGCGCAGGCGCAGGCGACGGAGCTGCTGAACAGCTCCTATGATGTCTCCCGCGAGCTGTTTGCCGCCCTTAACCCGCCTTTTGAGCAGCAGTGGGCGAAAGACAATGGCGGGGACAAGCTGACCATCAAGCAGTCGCATGCCGGTTCATCCAAGCAGGCGCTGGCTATTTTGCAGGGCCTGAAGGCGGACGTGGTCACCTACAACCAGGTGACGGACGTGCAGATCCTGCATGACAAAGGCAACCTGATCCCGGCCGACTGGCAAAGCCGTCTGCCGAACAACAGCTCACCGTTCTATTCGACGATGGGTTTCCTGGTGCGTAAAGGCAATCCGAAAAACATTCATGACTGGAACGACCTGGTTCGCTCTGACGTTAAGCTGATCTTCCCGAATCCGAAAACCTCGGGTAACGCCCGATACACCTACCTGGCGGCATGGGGCGCGGCGGATAAAGCTGATGGCGGCGATAAAGCTAAAACCGAACAGTTTATGACTCAGTTTCTCAAGAACGTCGAAGTCTTTGACACCGGCGGGCGCGGAGCGACCACCACCTTCGCCGAGCGCGGCCTCGGCGATGTGCTGATTAGCTTCGAATCGGAAGTGAATAATATTCGCAAGCAGTATGAGGCGCAGGGATTTGAAGTGGTTATCCCGAAAACCAACATTCTGGCGGAGTTCCCGGTAGCCTGGGTCGATAAAAACGTCAAAGCCAATGGCACGGAAAAGGCGGCGAAAGCCTACCTGAACTGGCTCTATACGCCACAGGCGCAAACTATCATTACCGACTACTACTATCGGGTAAACAACCCGAAAGTGATGGATGCTCTGAAGGATAAATTCCCGCAGACCGAGCTGTTCCGCGTGGAAGATAAGTTTGGCTCCTGGCCTGAGGTGATGAAAACCCACTTCGCCAGCGGCGGCGAACTGGACAAACTGCTGGCGGCGGGGCGTAAGTAATGTTTGCTGTGTCGTCCAAGCGCGTGCTGCCGGGTTTTACCCTGAGCCTTGGCACCAGCCTGCTGTTTGTCTGTCTGATTTTGTTATTACCGCTCAGCGCGCTGGTGATGCAGCTGGCGCAGATGAGTTGGGCGCAGTACTGGGATGTGATCACCAACCCGCAGGTGGTGGCTGCCTATAAGGTGACGCTGCTGTCGGCGTTTGTGGCCTCGATTTTTAACGGCGTCTTTGGTCTGCTGATGGCCTGGATCCTGACCCGCTATCGTTTTCCGGGCCGCACGCTGCTGGATGCCTTAATGGACCTGCCGTTTGCGCTGCCGACGGCGGTAGCTGGTCTGACCCTGGCCTCGCTGTTTTCGGTGAACGGTATTTACGGGGAATGGCTGGCGAAGTTCGATATTAAAGTCACCTATACCTGGCTCGGCATCGCCGTGGCGATGGCCTTCACCAGCATCCCGTTTGTGGTACGCACCGTGCAGCCGGTGCTGGAAGAGTTGGGGCCCGAGTATGAGGAAGCGGCGGAAACGCTGGGCGCCACGCGCTGGCAGAGTTTCCGCAAGGTGGTGCTGCCGGAGCTGTCGCCGGCGCTGCTGGCGGGCATTGCTCTGTCGTTTACCCGCAGCCTCGGCGAATTCGGCGCGGTGATTTTTATCGCCGGCAACATCGCGTGGAAGACGGAAGTGACGTCGCTGATGATCTTTATTCGTCTGCAGGAGTTTGACTATCCGGCGGCGAGCGCCATCGCCTCGGTGATCCTGGCCGCCTCACTGCTGCTGCTGTTTTCCATCAATACCCTGCAGAGTCGCTTTGGTCGACGCGTGGTAGGTCACTAATGGCGGAAGTTACTCAATTGAAACGCTACGACGCGCCCCGTATCAACTGGGGAAAATGGTTTCTGATTGGCGTCGGGATGCTGGTCTCCGCCTTCATCCTTGTGGTGCCGATGCTCTACATCTTTATCCAGGCCTTCAGCAAAGGATTGATGCCGGTGCTGGAAAACCTGGCGAACCCGGACATGCTGCATGCCATCTGGCTGACGGTGATGATTGCGTTGATTACCGTACCGGTGAACCTGGTGTTCGGTACCTTGCTGGCCTGGCTGGTGACACGTTTTACCTTTCCGGGGCGCCAGCTGCTGCTGACGTTGCTGGATATCCCGTTCGCCGTCTCGCCGGTGGTGGCCGGTCTGGTGTATCTGCTGTTTTACGGCTCTAACGGTCCGCTGGGCGGCTGGCTTGACGCGCATAATCTGCAAATCATGTTCGCCTGGCCGGGCATGGTGCTGGCGACCATCTTTGTTACCTGTCCGTTTGTGGTGCGTGAGCTGGTGCCGGTGATGATGAGTCAGGGCAGTCATGAAGATGAGGCCGCGGTGCTGCTGGGCGCGTCCGGCTGGCAGATGTTCCGCCGGGTGACGTTGCCCAATATTCGCTGGGCGCTGCTCTACGGCGTGGTGCTGACCAACGCCCGCGCCATCGGAGAGTTTGGCGCGGTGTCGGTGGTTTCCGGCTCGATCCGCGGCGAAACGCTGTCGCTGCCGCTGCAAATTGAACTACTGGAGCAGGATTACAACACCGTCGGCTCGTTTACCGCCGCCGCCCTGCTGACGTTAATGGCTATTCTGACCCTGTTTTTAAAGAGTATGTTGCAATGGCGTCTGGCCAATCAGAAAGAACGCGCGCAACAGGAGGGAAATCATGAGCATTGAGATTGCCAATATTAAGAAATCGTTTGGTCGCACCCAGGTGCTGAATGATATCTCGTTGGATATCCCTTCCGGACAAATGGTTGCGCTGCTGGGGCCCTCGGGCTCCGGAAAAACCACCCTGCTGCGAATTATCGCCGGTCTGGAGCATCAGACCAGCGGTCATATCCGCTTCCACGGTACCGACGTCAGTCGGATGCACGCTCGCGACCGTAAAGTGGGCTTCGTTTTCCAGCACTATGCGCTGTTCCGCCATATGACGGTGTTCGATAACATCGCCTTTGGCCTGACCGTGCTGCCGCGCCGCGAACGCCCCAATGCGGCGGCGATTAAAGCCAAGGTGACCAAACTGCTGGAGATGGTGCAGCTGGCCCATCTGGCGGATCGCTATCCGGCGCAGCTGTCCGGAGGCCAGAAGCAGCGCGTGGCGCTGGCGCGCGCCCTGGCGGTGGAGCCGCAAATTTTGCTGCTGGATGAACCTTTCGGTGCGCTGGATGCGCAGGTGCGTAAAGAGCTGCGCCGCTGGCTGCGTCAGCTGCATGAAGAGCTGAAATTCACCAGCGTGTTCGTCACCCACGATCAGGAAGAGGCGATGGAAGTTGCCGACCGGGTGGTGGTCATGAGCCAGGGCAACATCGAACAGGCCGATGCCCCGGAGCGCGTATGGCGTGAGCCGTCTACCCGTTTCGTGCTGGAGTTTATGGGGGAAGTGAACCGCCTGCAGGGGGTCATCCGCGGTGGACAGTTCCACGTCGGCGCCCACCGCTGGCCGTTAGGCTATACCCCGGCATACCAGGGGCCAGTGGACCTGTTCCTGCGCCCATGGGAAGTGGACATCAGCCGGCGGACCAGCCTGGATTCGCCGCTGCCGGTGCAGGTCCTGGAGGCCAGTCCGAAAGGGCACTACACCCAATTAGTCGTTCAGCCTCTGGGGTGGTATGACGAACCGCTGAGCGTGGTGTTAACGGGCGATGAGGCGCCGTCCCGCGGCGAACGGCTGTTCGTCGGGCTGCAAAACGCGCGGTTGTACAACGGTACCGAGCGTATCGAGCCGCGCGGCGAGCTTGCTCTGGCGGAGTCGGCCTGATAGCTTAAATCAATGTGCTTTTGCCGGGTGAGGCTCTGCTTACCCGGTCTGGAATTATCACGCGTCTGCCAGGCCGGGTAAGCGAAGCGCCGCCCGGCTTTTTTATTGAGTAAAAATCGTGAATACACTCGAACAAACCATCGGCAATACCCCACTGGTCAAACTTCAGCG
Organism: Klebsiella sp. K47; assembly: GCF_051858335.1. Taxonomy (NCBI): domain Bacteria; kingdom Pseudomonadati; phylum Pseudomonadota; class Gammaproteobacteria; order Enterobacterales; family Enterobacteriaceae; genus Klebsiella; species Klebsiella sp. K47. Next base: position 14,764 of record NZ_JBPYUI010000011.1, on the reverse strand, counting down.
TCTGGGACCGGACAACGGCAGCGAAGTGTGGGTCAAACTCGAAGGCAATAATCCGGCCGGCTCGGTGAAAGATCGCGCCGCGCTGTCGATGATCGTCGAAGCGGAAAAGCGCGGCGAAATTCAGCCCGGCGACGTGCTGATCGAAGCGACCAGCGGCAACACCGGTATTGCGCTGGCGATGATCGCCGCGCTGAAAGGCTACCGGATGAAGCTGCTGATGCCCGACAACATGAGCCAGGAGCGTCGGGCCGCGATGCGCGCTTACGGCGCCGAGCTTATCCTGGTCAGCAAAGAGCAAGGGATGGAGGGTGCCCGCGACCTGGCTCTGGAGATGGCCCAGCGCGGAGAAGGCAAACTGCTCGATCAGTTTAACAACCCGGATAACCCCTACGCCCACTACACCACCACCGGGCCGGAAATCTGGCAGCAGACCGCGGGGCGTATCACCCACTTTGTCTCCAGTATGGGGACCACCGGCACCATTACCGGCGTGTCACGTTTTCTGCGTGAACAGAGTAAACCGGTGACCATTGTTGGCCTGCAGCCGGAGGAGGGGAGCAGTATTCCCGGGATCCGCCGCTGGCCGGCAGAGTATATGCCGGGGATCTTTAACGCTTCGCTGGTGGATACGGTGCTGGATATTCATCAGCAGGATGCCGAGAACACCATGCGTCAGCTGGCGGTGCGGGAAGGCATTTTCTGCGGCGTCAGTTCGGGCGGCGCGGTAGCGGGCGCGTTACGCATAGCCCGCGAAAATCCTGGCGCGGTGGTGGTGGCGATTGTCTGCGATCGCGGCGATCGTTACCTTTCCACCGGCGTCTTCGGCGAAGAACACTTTAGCCAGGGGGCGGGCATTTAATCATCAAGCAGGTCGGTGCCGTAGGAGTTATCGACGGTGCACAGCCAGCGTTCGCCCTGCTTCTGAAAGACATAGGTGGCGCGTCGCGTAACCTGGGATATCCCGTCCGCCGTCGGGATATCCAGCCGGGTCTCCATAATCACCAGCGCATTGCCGCCGCCTTCAATAACCTCCATTTTCCCCTGAGTCACCACCAGTCGGTGCTGGAAATAGTCGGCAATGGCGATAAAGGCTTTGCGGATATTCTCTTTCCCTCTGACCACCATGCCCGGTTTGACGACCAGCGCGGCGTCTTCTGCGTAATAACTCATCAGGGTATCGTAATCTTCCTGCGAGATAGCGCGATCGCAGGCTTCAATGACCGCTTTCAGTGCCGGGTCAGCGTGATGCATCTCTGGTGCTCCTTGTTGTGAGCGATTTGTCCGCCTCGGCGATCAGGGCATGCAGGTAAGACTAGCCTGCTGTCGTTTATTTTTCATTAATTTGTCGGCAGCTGCCATCACTCCCCGATACGTTCGGTGGACTGCCTGCGTCAGGGGGCGTCTAAGGCCTGCGCAATATCGGCCGCCAGGCGGGAAATCTCAGCGTCACTCAGACGGCCCAGCGACAGGCGTAGCCCGTGGGAGGGCGTCCGGATGCCAAACACCTCTCCCTCCCGGACCAGCCAGCCGGCGCGGGCCAGGCGTAAGGCGTAGGGCTGGCTCGCCGCTGTCAGCGGCAGCCAGAAATTGAGGCCATCCCCTGGCGTAGCATGGCTGAAGCCGTGCCGGGCCAGCGCCGCCGCCAGTTTCTCATTCTGCTGGCGATAGTGACGACGGGTCTCCGTCATCGAGGCGATAAACGCCTCGTCGGTCAGGCAGGCCAGCGTCAGGTCCTGCAGCAGATGGCTGACCCACTGGCTGCCGGCGTTAAGCCGCAGGCGCAGCGCCGCTGAAGTAGCGGCATCGCTGGCGATAAAGGCCAGCCGTAGGTCTGGTCCGAGGGTTTTTGACATCGAGCGCACCAGCGCCCAGCGTTGGGTGCTTGCAGGAAGAGGGGAGTGCCATGGCGTGGCCGACAGCAGGGCAAAATGGTCATCAACAATCGCCAGTACCTGCGGATAGCGGGCTAGCACCTCCCGCAGAGCATGCGCCCGGGTTTCCGTCAGGCTACAGCCGGTAGGATTATGCGCGCGCGGGGTTAAGATCACCGCCCGTGCTCCGTTGCGTAACGCCTCCTCCAGGCCGTCAGGATCCATCCCTTCGGCATCCACCGCCACCGGGCAGGGGGTAAAACCGGCGTAACGCACCATATTGATGCTGCTGAGAAAACAGGGATCTTCCACCACAACGCCGTCGCCGGGGAGCAGCAGAGCGCACAGCAGGCGCTCCAGGGCGTCTATCGCCCCGCTGGCGAGATTCACCGCAAAGGGAACGGCTATCTCTCTGGCAAACCACGCCTCGGCCCATTGGCCAAGCCGCGGCTCGATGGGCGCATCGCCATACAGGCGGGGCGTGCGGGCAATCTGGCCCAGATAGCGGGGTAAATCAGGCAGTCTGGCCGGATCCGGATTGCCGCTGGAGATATCGTTCAGCGGGGTCGTTGGGTCACCTCCCTCCAGCGCCGGCAGTGTGTCCCGCGCTTTAATGGCTGTACCGTTGCGTCCCTGACTGACGGCCAGCCCGGAGGTCACCAGCCGTTTATAGGCGGCGGCGACAGTGTTGCGATTCACTGCAAGCTGGCTGGCGAGTTCACGTACCGGCGGCAGAACCTCTCCGGGCTGCAACCCGCCGCTCTGCACCAGATGGCGGATGTTATCGAAGATTTCGCTGGCGGTTTTTCCGGCTAACATTATTGACCTATGACAAAATGGAATTTAGCATAGGACGAATCATAATCAGTGCGTGACCCGCTGTCCAGCGGGGGGAGAAAAGATGGGCCAGCAGGATGATATACAATCAGTGCTCTTTCACGACAAAAGCCGGGCGTCGGAAGTGGATATCGTCGCCGTGCAGTCGCAGGTAGTCTATGGCAGCGTCGGCAACAGCATCGCGGTTCCGGCGATTAAACAGCATGGTCTGCGCGTGCTGGCGGTGCCGACGGTGCTGTTCAGTAATACGCCCCATTATGAGACGTTCTATGGCGGCATTATTCCGGAAGAGTGGTTTGTCGGGTATCTGCAGGCGCTGGAGGAGCGCGACGCGCTGCGCGAACTGCGTGCGGTCACCACCGGCTATATGGGCAGCGCAGTGCAAATCGAACGCCTGGCGCAGTGGCTGACGCGCGTACGGGCCCGCCATCCCGGGTTGTGCATTCTGGTGGATCCGGTCATCGGCGATGTCGACAGCGGCATCTATGTCAAGGCTGAGATCCCGGACGCCTATCGTCAGCACCTGCTGCCGCTGGCGCAAGGGATCACCCCCAATCTGTTCGAACTGGAGACGCTGAGCGGCCAGCGCTGTCGCGATCGGCAGGAGGCGGTCGCCGCGGCGCGAAGCCTGCTGTCGGACACCCTCAAATGGGTGGTGATCACCAGCGCGCCGGGAGAGGCCGATTCGACGATCAATGTGCTGGTGGTGACGGCCGATGCAGTGGAAGTGGTGGTTCACCCGCGGGTGGAGACAGACTTAAAAGGAACCGGCGATCTGTTCTGCGCGGAGCTGGTGAGCGGGTTGCTTTCCGGCCTGGCGCTGGGGGCAGCGACGCAGGCTGCTGCCCAGCGCGTGCTGGAGGTGATGAACTGGACTGCCGCCCAGGGTTGTGACGAATTGATCCTACCGCCGCTGGAGCAAAGCAGATGAAAAGCTATCGGTTAGTGATCCGCCAGCAGGGACGCATTGTTGGTCATTTTGATACGACAGGTGAGGCGGCGCTGGAGGATGCCTGCGTGGCGCGGTCGCTGTTCGGCCTGGCCGGTGGATATCAGTGCGAACTGCTGGTCGCTGACAGCGAGCGGCGAATTCTGGAGAGCACCCCGGAGGGATTGCGCGTCTTGTCTCGCGAGAAGTGCTATCGTCCGGTAACCTGCGCGGTATAAAAAAATGGCGCCTTTCGGCGCCATTTTTATGCAGCAAGCATTACTTCTTGATGCGGATTACCGGGGTTTCACCCACGGTCACGCTACCGGACAGTTTGATCAGCTCTTTGATCTCGTCCATGTTGGAGATAACCACCGGCGTCAGAGTCGACTTGGCTTTCTCTTCCAGCAGCGGCAGATCAAATTCGATAACCGGATCGCCGACTTTCACGCGCTGACCTTCTTCAGCGATACGCTTGAAGCCTTCGCCTTTCAGTTCAACGGTATCAATACCGAAGTGAACGAACAGCTCGATGCCGCTATCAGATTCAATAGAGAACGCGTGGTTGGTTTCGAAAATTTTACCAATGGTACCGTCTACCGGCGCGACCATTTTGTTGCCAGTCGGTTTGATGGCAATCCCATCGCCCACAATTTTTTCCGCAAAAACCACATCCGGCACGTCTTCAATGTTGACGATCTCACCGGAGAGGGGAGCAACAATCTCAATAGTTCCGGTGTCTTTCTTGTCATCAGAAACCAGAGATTTCAATTTATCAAACAAACCCATGATCTTCTCCTAAGCAGTAATTTGGGCCGCGCATCTCGTGGATTAGCAGATTGTTTTTTCTTCAATGAACTTGTTAACCAGCGTCATTAACTCGTCCGTTGTCGGTTGAGCAAGAGCCTGCTCTGCTAATACTTTCGCATCTTCGAAGTTCGTATTACGAATAATCTTCTTGATGCGCGGGATGGAAATGGCGCTCATAGAGAATTCGTCCAGCCCCATACCCAGCAACAGAAGTGTAGCACGTTCATCGCCCGCAAGCTCACCGCACATGCCAGTCCATTTACCTTCAGCGTGAGAAGCATCAATAACTTGCTTAATCAGATTCAGTACAGACGGTGACATCGGCTGGTAAAGATGTGAAATCATGTCATTACCACGGTCAACTGCCAGAGTATATTGCGTTAAATCATTGGTGCCGATACTAAAGAAATCAACTTCTTTGGCCAGATGACGAGCAATAGTCGCCGCAGCCGGTGTTTCCACCATCACGCCGATCTCAATGGATTCGTCAAATGCTTTACCTTCGTCACGCAGTTCCTGTTTGTAGATTTCGATCTCTTTCTTCAGCGCACGCACTTCTTCAACAGAGATGATCATCGGGAACATAATGCGCAGCTTACCGAAAGCGGAGGCACGCAGGATGGCGCGAACCTGGTCGCGCAGGATCTCTTTACGATCCATCGCAATACGCACGGCACGCCAGCCGAGGAACGGGTTCTCTTCTTTCGGGAAGTTCATGTACGGCAGCTCTTTGTCGCCGCCGATATCCATGGTACGGACGATAACGGCCTGAGACCCACAGGCCTCAGCCACCGCTTTATAAGCCGCAAACTGTTCTTCTTCAGTTGGCAGCGCGTCACGGTCCATGAACAGGAATTCGGTACGATACAGACCTACGCCTTCGGCGCCGTTGCGCTCAGCACCTTCGACATCGCGAACGGTACCAATGTTGGCGCAGACTTCAACCTGATGGCCGTCGAGGGTAATCGCCGGCAGATCTTTCAGTTTCGCCAGTTCGGCTTTTTCTTCCGCAACCTGAGCCTGCAGACTACGCAGCGCTTCAATTTGCTCGTTAGACGGGTTGATCAGAACCTGGTTGTTCACCGCGTCGAGAATCAGATAGTCGCCGTTTTTCACCTGCGCCGTGATGCTGCCGGTGCCCACGATGGCCGGCAATTCCAGGGAACGCGCCATGATAGAGGTGTGGGAGGTACGACCGCCCGCATCGGTGATGAAACCCAGCACTTTTTTCAGGTTCAGCTGTGCGGTTTCAGACGGGGTCAGATCGGCGGCGACGAGGATGACTTCATCCTGAATCGCACTCAGATCGATGATTGCCAGACCAAGGATGTTGCGCAGCAGGCGCTTACCGATATCACGTACGTCAGCCGCACGTTCTTTCAGGTATTCATCATCCAGCTCTTCCAGGGCAGTGGCCTGACCGTCGATAACTTCATTGGCTGCCGCGTCGGCAGTCATGTGCTTATCTTTAATCAGGGCTATGATTTCCTGCTCAAGCTCCTCATCTTCCAGCAGCATAATATGCCCTTCGAAGATGGCTTCTTTTTCTTCACCGAAAGTTTCACCAGCTTTGGTTTTGATGACCTCCAGCTGGGCGGAGGCCTTGGCGCGGCCGCTCAGGAAACGTTCGACTTCCTGATCAACCTTATCGGCAGAAATTTTCTTCCGGTCGATGACAATTTCATCTTCCTTCAGCAGCAATGCTTTGCCGAAGGCGATACCCGGGGATGCTAAAATGCCTGAAATCATAACCCTACCTTACTTGTGACTGATATGAAAAAGAACCCGTGAACTTACTCGAGTTCAGCCATCAGTTTAACCAGATGCTCAACAGCTTTCTGCTCATCTTCGCCTTCAGCGGAGAGGGTCACTACGGTGCCCTGGGTCAGGCCCAGAGTCTGCAGTTTGAACAGGCTTTTGGCGCTGGCGCTTTTGCCGTTGGAGGTTACAGTGATCTCAGAAGTGAAGCCTTTAGCTTCTTTAACAAACTGAGCAGCAGGGCGGGTGTGCAGACCGTTCGGAGCGGTAATGGTAACTTCTTGCTGGAACATTATATTTCCCCAACTTATAGGTTTAGTGTTGTGGACCTAAAGTCTAGTCTAACGACTCGACTTTAGCCTGTATTGTTAGCGCCGGCGTTACGTTTCCGGCCTTGGCGTCGGCAGCGCCTGGCGCTGCGAAGACCTGCGGGCCATTGACGTCTAGCACGTCATTAAACATTATGCCGCGAAAGGAAGACTTGAACCAAATCATAAAATCGATTCAGCTGGCGGAAATCCTCTTCTGAATAATTTCGCGCATCAAAATAAATGTGCTGGTTAAATACCAGACCCTACGAGGTGAATCAATGCCAGGAGGGGTAAAACTTTGACGTGTGCCACAAAAAAGCACCCGAAAAGGTGCTTTTTTACACATTATTTACAAGCTGGCACTACTGTTGCAGCTCTTTCTCAGTGAAGAGATCGGCGAACAGCGCGGTGCTTAAATAACGCTCACCTGAGGAAGGCAGGATAACCACAATATTCTTATTGGTAAAGGCCTCATCTTCCTGCAGCTTCAGCGCGGCGGCAACGGCGGCCCCGGAAGAGATACCCGCCAGGATGCCTTCTTCTTCCATCAGGCGGCGCGCCGTGGAGATAGCTTCCTCGTTGGTAATGCCGATCACTTTGTCGACCAGCTTCAGATCCAGGTTGCCAGGAATGAAGCCGGCGCCGATACCCTGAATTTTGTGCGGACCCGGCTTGAGCTCTTCCCCCGCCAGCGCCTGGGCGATCACCGGGGAATCGGTCGGTTCAACGGCGACGGTGATCAGATCTTTTTTACCTTTGGTGTTTTTGATATAGCGGCTGACGCCGGTCAGCGTTCCGCCGGTACCTACGCCGGAGATAAACACATCCACCTGACCATCGGTATCTTCCCAGATTTCCGGGCCGGTAGTCTTCTCGTGGATTTCCGGGTTAGCCGGGTTGCTGAACTGCTGCAGCAGCAGGAATTGTTCCGGGTTGCTGGCGACAATCTCTTCCGCTTTCTGGATAGCGCCTTTCATGCCTTTGGCGCCTTCGGTCAGCACCAGGTTGGCGCCCAGGGCTTTCAGCAGCTTACGACGCTCGATGCTCATGGTTTCCGGCATGGTTAGCGTCAGTTTGTAGCCGCGGGCCGCCGCCACGTAGGCGAGGGCGATACCGGTGTTGCCGCTGGTCGGCTCGACCAGTTCCACGCCAGGTTTCAGAACGCCGCGCTTTTCAGCATCCCAGATCATATTGGCGCCGATACGGCATTTTACGCTAAAGCTCGGGTTACGAGATTCTACCTTTGCCAGGATACGGCCATTACCGATGCGGTTCAGTCGTACCAGCGGCGTATGACCGATAGTCAGGGAGTTGTCTTCAAAAATCTTACTCATGGCCCGTCCTTAACTGTATGAAATTTGGGGGTACGGCATCAGCATACCCGCTTAAAGAATATGCGGAAGTAAGGATTTAGCATATCTATATGCGGAAGGGAAATAATGATAAGCAAGAAGGAATAAGCGCGATATAAGGGAGCGGCCTTTGCCGCCCCCAAGTGAAGGTGTTACCGCTATTTCCAGCTGGCGTGTCTATCGCGATAGCAATCGACCCACATGGCGGTGGCGCCGCAGATAGCCACCGGGAGGATCACCAGGTTTAACACCGGGATCATTGTGAACAGGCTGGTGAGCGCCCCAAACTGCATATTCATCACTTTGCGACTGCGCAGCGCTTCGCGCATGGTTTTGAAGGGAACCTTGTGATTATCAAAGGGATAATCACAGTATTGAATCGCCAGCATCCATGCGCTGAACAGGAACCAGAGTACCGGGGCTACCGTCTGGCCAACGCCGGGAATAAAGTAGAGCAGCAACAGCACGATGGCGCGCGGCAGATACCAGGCCAGCTTCTGCCACTCACGCTTCATAATCCGCGGAATATCTTTCATGATGCCAAAGACGCCGACGTCCGGCGGGGTAGCGCCGGTCAGGCGCGCTTCCAGCTGTTCCGCCAGCAGGCCGCTGAACGGCGCGGCTATCCAGTTGGCGATCGTCGAAAAGAAGTAGCCAAACACCAGCAGGATTGAGAGCACTACCACCGGCCACAGCAGGTAGTTTAGCCACTGCAGCCAGTCCGGCACATGGCTCATCAGCGAGGGGATCCAGCTGCCGAGACGGGTAAACAGCCACCAGAAGGCAGCGCCCATCAGCAGCACGTTAACCAGTAAAGGCAGGAAGACATAACGCCGTATGCCCGGCAGCCCGATGAGTTTCCAGCCCTGCGAAAAATAATAAACGCCGCTGCGCGGGGTCGGTGCGGATGATGAAACCATAGCCAGGCATTGCTCCTTTTTTAACATCCGGTGTGAATGCTCGCTTATTTTATCGGGTCGTCAGACAATAACCAGTTAGGAAATGTTCGAAAAAACAGCAAAAAGCACGATTTAGTTCATCTTTATGTGGTGAAAGCGACCGACGCACTTGCACTTGAGGTAATCGGCAAATACTCTTAGTGAGTAAATGTTTGCCGTGGTGGCAAGGTGTTAGAACAACAGAGAATATAATGATGCAGGATTTGCGTCTGATATTAATCATTGTTGGCGCGATCGCCATAATCGCTTTACTGGTACATGGTTTCTGGACCAGCCGTAAAGAACGTTCTTCGATGTTTCGCGATCGCCCACTGAAACGTATGAAGTCGCGCGACGATGAGTCGGAAAACGACGACTTTGATGATAATGTTGAAGGCGTAGGAGAAGTCCGCGTTCATCCGGTGACTCACGCCCCGCACGGCGCGCATGGGGAGAATGAAGCCCCTCGTCAGGCGCCGCAGCACCAGTACCAGCCGCCTTACGAGCGCCAGATGCAGCAGCCTGCGCGTCCTGAAGAACCGGTTCGCCAGCCGCCGCAGCCGCCGCGCCAGGCCCCGGTTCCACCGCAGCAACAGCCTGCGCCGCATGCGGCTCCGCAGACTGGCTGGCAACAGCCGCAACCTGCGCAGCCGCCCGTACAACCGCAACACCAGCCGCAGCCTGTTGTGCAGCAGACTGTCGCGCCGCAACCGGTGACGCCGACCGTCGCTCAGCCGCAGCCAGCCGCCCCGCAGCAGCCTGCGCCACAGCCTGTTGCCGCGTCGCAGCCCGCCGTCGCGGAACCGCAGCCGGTAGAGCCGCAGCAGCCCGCCGCGCCGCAGCCGAAAGAGCGCAAAGAGACGGTCATTGTGATGAACGTCGCCGCGCATCATGGCGCCCAGCTTAACGGTGAAGTGCTGATCAACAGTATCCAGCAGGCCGGCTTTAAGTTTGGTGAAATGAATATTTTCCACCGCCACCTAAGTCCGGACGGCAGCGGTCCGGTGTTGTTCAGTCTGGCCAACATGGTGAAACCGGGAACCTTCAATCCGGACAGCATGGCGGATATGATGACCCCTGGGGTGACTATCTTTATGCAGGTCCCTTCCTACGGCGATGAACTGCAGAACTTCAAGCTGATGCTGCAGTCTGCGCAGTATATCGCTGACGAAGTGGGCGGCGTGGTGCTTGACGATCAGCGTCGCATGATGACGCCGCAAAAACTGCGTGAATACCAGGATCGTATTCGCGAAGTGAAAGACGCGAACGCCTGACGTTCCGCGTTAACTCAATCCTTTCTCAACCCCCGCCTGTCGGGGGTTTTTTATCATTGATGGTGTGATATGGAACCAATCGAACAACAACTGACTGAACTGCGAACCACGCTTCGCCATCATGAATATCTGTACCACGTTATGGACGCGCCGGAAGTGCCGGATGCGGAATATGACCGCCTGATGCGCAAGCTGCGCGAGCTGGAGAGCCAGCACCCGGAGCTGATTACCCCGGATTCGCCAACACAGAGGGTGGGGGCGGCGCCACTCACCGCCTTTAGCCAGATCCGCCATGAAGTGCCGATGCTGTCGCTGGATAACGTGTTTGACGAAGAGAGCTTTCTCGCCTTCAACAAGCGGGTACAGGATCGCCTGAAAAGCACAGATCATCTTACCTACTGCTGCGAGCTTAAGCTCGACGGCCTCGCGGTGAGCATTCTCTACGAAAACGGCGTGTTGGTGCAGGCGGCAACCCGCGGCGACGGCACCACCGGCGAAGATATTACCTCTAACGTGCGAACTATTCGCGCCATCCCCCTCAAGCTGCATGGCGAGAATATTCCTGCACGCCTTGAGGTACGTGGGGAAGTGTTCCTCCCGCAGGCCGGGTTTGAAAAAATCAATGAGGAAGCTCGCCGCACCGGCGGGAAAGTGTTTGCTAACCCGCGTAATGCGGCAGCGGGTTCGCTGCGCCAGCTCGATCCGCGCATCACTGCGAAGCGACCGCTTACTTTCTTCTGCTACGGCGTGGGCGTGCTGGAGGGCGGCGAGCTGCCGGCCAGCCACTCGGCTCGGTTGCTGCAGTTCAAAGCATGGGGGCTGCCGGTGAGCGATCGCGTCACCCTGTGCCATACCCCCGAGGAAGTGCTTACTTACTATCGTAAAGTCGAGGAAGAGCGTCCCCACCTGGGCTTTGACATTGATGGCGTGGTGATCAAAGTCGATTCGCTGGCGCTGCAGGAACAGCTGGGTTTCGTCGCCCGCGCGCCGCGCTGGGCCGTGGCCTTTAAGTTCCCGGCACAGGAGCAGATGACCTTCGTCCGGGACGTGGAGTTCCAGGTGGGCCGCACCGGGGCGATTACGCCGGTGGCGCGTCTGGAGCCGGTCCATGTTGCCGGCGTGTTGGTGAGCAATGCCACCCTGCATAATGCCGATGAAATTGAACGCTTAGGCTTGAAAATCGGCGACAAGGTGGTGATTCGCCGGGCAGGCGATGTGATCCCGCAGGTGGTTAACGTGGTGCTTTCCGAGCGTCCGGCGGATGCCCGGGATGTCGTCTTCCCGACCCACTGTCCTGTATGTCAGTCAGACGTTGAACGGGTGGAAGGCGAGGCGGTAGCCCGCTGTACGGGCGGCCTGATCTGCGGCGCGCAGCGCAAAGAGTCGCTCAAGCACTTCGTCTCCCGTCGCGCGCTCGACGTTGACGGCATGGGCGACAAGATCATCGACCAGCTGGTGGAGAAAGAGTACGTCCATACCCCGGCGGATCTGTTCCGGCTGACGGCGGGGAAACTGACCGGGCTGGATCGGATGGGGCCGAAGTCCGCGCAAAACGTAGTCAACGCCCTCGAGAAAGCCAAAGAGACGACCTTCGCACGCTTCCTCTACGCCTTAGGTATTCGCGAGGTAGGAGAAGCGACGGCGGCGGGCCTGGCGGCGCATTTCGGCACTCTCGAAGCCCTGGAGCAGGCTTCCATTGAGGAGCTACAGAAAGTCCCTGATGTCGGCATCGTCGTCGCTACCCATACCTTCAACTTCTTTGCCGAAGAGAGCAACCGCGATGTCATTGCGCAACTGCTGGCGGAGGGGGTTCGCTGGCCTGCGCCGGTGGTGGTGAAGGCGGAAGAGATTGATAGCCCGTTTGCAGGCAAAACCGTGGTCCTTACCGGCAGCCTCAGCCAGCTGTCGCGCGATGACGCCAAAGCGCGTCTGGTGGCGCTGGGGGCGAAGGTGGCAGGCAGCGTGTCGAAGAAAACCGACCTGGTGATTGCCGGCGAAGCGGCGGGGTCTAAGCTGGCGAAAGCGCAGGAGCTGGGCATCGAGGTGATTGACGAAGCCGAAATGATGCGTCTGCTGGGAGAATAACGTGGATAAAGCGCAGCTGGTCGAGATAGCCAATACCGAAATGCCGTTCGGTAAATACAAGGGACGTCGCTTAATCGATGTCCCGGAAGAGTATTTATTGTGGTTCGCGCGTAAGGATCAATTCCCTGCCGGGCATCTTGGCGAGCTGATGGCGTTGACCCTGCTGATTAAAACTGAGGGGCTGAGCGATCTGGTCCAGCCCCTGAAGAAAGCGCGTTAGGCTTTGGCCGCGTTGGCCTTTTCCTCAGCGAGACGCGCATCGGTTTGCTGCTTGTAGCGCCGCGCCAGCACCGCGCAGACCATCAGCTGGATTTGGTGGAAGATCATCAACGGCAGCACCATGATGCCGAGGATGGAGGTCGGGAAGAGAATATTGGCCATCGGAATGCCGTTGGCCAGGCTCTTTTTCGAACCGCAGAAGACGATGGTAATCTCATCGGCTTTGTTAAAGCCGCAGCGGCGGGCGACAAAGACGTTGACCGCGATGACGATGGCCAGCAGCACCAGGCTGACCACCACGATAAACAGCAGCGATCCCAGACCGACTTTATGCCAGATGCCATTCACCACCGCCTCGCTAAAGGCGGAGTAAACCACCAGCAGAATCGAGGTCTGGTCGGTCTTACCAATCCACTTCTTATGCTTCGCCACCCAGTCGCCAATCCACGGCCGCGATAAGTGACCGAGCACGAAAGGCAGCAGCAGCTGCAGCATAATTTTACCGACCTGCTCCAGACTGCCGCCTGCGCCGTGAAGGTTCATCAGGACCCCCACCAGTAGCGGGGAAACAAAGATCCCCAGCAGGCTGGAGGCCGAGGCTGAGCAAACCGCAGCCGCGACGTTGCCCCCGGCCAGCGAAGTAAAGGCGATAGCGGATTGCACGGTGGCCGGCAGAATGCACAGATAGATAAAGCCGCTGTAGAGCATCGGATCGACATTCACCGGCGCACACCAGGCAAACAGAACCCCGAGTAGCGGGAAGAGAATAAAGGTGCTGCACATCACCCAGAGATGCAAACGCCAGTGGCTGCCGCCGGCGATAATCGCCTCCCGGGAGAGTTTAGCGCCATGCATAAAGAACAGCAGCGCGATGGCGGCGGTGGTCAGATGTTCAAAGAAAGGGACGAAAGCGCCACGGGCCGGGAAGAATGAGGCCAGCAGGACAACGGTGATTAGCGTGGCCGTAAACGGATCGAGAATACGGAAAAGTTTCATAAACGCTCCTGAAAAGAGATGCGCTATTGTGCTTTTTTTCATTTGAGAAATAAAATTGATTTATTGCATCTATTCATGAATAAAAAAGATGAATTACTCTCTGCGTCAGTTAAAAGTATTTGTCACCGTCGCCCGGGCCAGAAGCTTCAGCCGGGCAGGGGAGATGATTGGCTTAAGTCAGTCGGCCGTCAGCCATAGCGTCAAGGAGCTGGAGCATCAGACCGGCGTCCGTCTGCTCGACCGTACTACTCGCGAAGTGGTGCTCACCGAGGCGGGTCAGCAGCTGGCGGGCAGGCTGGAACGTTTGCTTGATGAGTTGACGATTACCCTGCGTGACGCCGGGCGGGTAGGCCAGCAGCTGAGCGGCACCGTCAAGGTCGCCGCCAGTCAGACGATTTCCGCCCACCTTATTCCGCAGTGTATTGCTCACAGCAATCGTCGTTATCCCGATATCGATTTTGTGCTGCACGATCGGCCCCAGCAGTGGGTGCTGGAGAGTATCCGCCAGGGGGAAGTGGATTTTGGCATCGTGATTGATCCGGGCCCGGCGGCAGACCTTCAGTGTGAAGTGGTTCTGGCGGAACCATTTTTGCTGCTCTGCCGGGAGGATCATCCTTTTGCCAGCCTGACAGAAGTGCCGTGGCAGGCGCTGCAGGATGAAAGGCTAATCCTGCAGGATTATGCGTCCGGCAGCCGCCCGCTGATCGATGCGGCCCTCAGCAGACTGGCTATCCGGGCGAACATCGTCCAGGAGATTGGCCACCCGGCAACGCTGTTTCCGATGGTAGAATCGGGAATTGGCATCAGCGTTCTGCCGGCGCTGGCGCTACCGTTACCGCAGGGGAGCCATCTGACGGTGAAACGGCTGACTCCGGTGATGGAGCGGCAGCTGATGCTGGCATGCAGGAAAAATCGCTCGCTGTCGACCGCCGCTCAGGCGTTATGGGAAATTGTGCGTGAAGAAGGGGAGAATTTAACCGCCGCCAGGGTTGAAGATCCGCTATATCAGCGCTGACAGGGGGGATTGCTGCGGAGGGACTCGTGGCAGGGCCATGTTCCGCGCATAGCAAAAAGGCGCCTTTAGGGCGCCTTTTTACATTGGTGGGTCGTGCAGGATGACTCGGCTTCGCCTCGCCCTTCGGGCCGTCGCCGCAAGCGGCTCCGTTGTCTCACTGCGTTCGACCCGAACCTGCTGCAGAGAAACTCGTCTCATCCTGAGACTCGCCCTGCGGGCCAACGCTGCCGCGTTGTTCAAAATTGTTCCCGACAATTTTGTCGAATCGTTGAGTTCTGCGCATAGCAAAAAGGCGCCTTTAGGGCGCCTTTTTACATTGGTGGGTCGTGCAGGATTCGAACCTGCGACCAATTGATTAAAAGTCAACTGC